>CAZPYE010000015.1:0-28103 GCA_964590115.1 uncultured Enterobacteriaceae bacterium | reverse complement strand
GTTTCGTCATCAGAGCGGAAAAGAGAAAGCCGATAAACGTGCCGATGGTCAGGCTCGGCGTCAGTGCCCCGCCGACGGTTCCGACTCCGAAAACGAAGGCGACGATTCCGACTTTGAGCGCGAGCAAAATAATTGCCTGTTCCGGCGAAAACTGCTCGGCGACAATCCCGCGAATCATCGTGTAGCCGTTCCCTGTCAGCTCCGGATAAAAAATTGCCGCAACGCCGACGAGTGCTCCCGCAATCGCCAAGCGAACGGGAAGCCAGGAGTGTTTGCCGTTCAGCAGTTTTCGCGCTTTTTTCAAAAGCCAAAGCCATGCGTTTGCGGCAAGTGCCGCAGTTATGCCGAGCGCGATGCAACTGACGGCGACGATCAGCTGATTGGAGCCGATAACGACATCGCCCGACACCTGATAAATCGGGTCAACGGCTCCGAGAAGGCTTAGCGTGAGATAGCCGGCACAACTCGCCACAAGCAGAGGCGCAAGCACGTCGAGCGTTAGGGCGCCGAGAACGATTTCTCCGACGAAGAGCCCGCCGGAGAGCGGCGTGTGGAAGGTTGCCGCCATCGCCGAGGCAGCCGCGCAGGCGACCACAAGGCGGAGACGCGGTGCGGGCAGGCTGAATTTCGAGCCGAGCCACGAGGCGGCAACGGCGGAGGTTTGAATCAGCGGACCTTCGCGCCCGATAGCGGCTCCGGAGCCGATGGTGAAGACGGCGGAAAGGCTTCGCAACAGGCTCGGCTTGGGCGGGACGTAGCCGTTCCCGAGTGCGATGGCTTCCATATATTCCGTTGCCTTTACGGGAACGAACTTGTGCATGAAAAGCAGGGTCGAACCCGCCAAAAGCCCGCCGATCGCGGGAACGAGAATACAGTGCCACTTTTCGAGCGAGCGGAACGCTTCCGCTTGGGAAAGTCCGTGCGTAAGCGTCAGCCCGTCCTGAACGCCGTGAACGCAGAGGCTGAAAATCAAAGCGGTAAGTGCGCCGATAAAACCTGCGCCGAGAGCCCAAAGGTAAATGAGTTGCGTGTCCCCGAGCCGGATTTTTTCGCGCAAATCCAAGGCTAAGCGCATCCATCGGGAGAATTTTTTTTCGGCGATATCTGACATGGCGGAGACGGGCTGCGGCGGGCGACTAACGGTGTTTTTTTTTCGGGTTCGAATTCGGGAAACCGTCAATAGCCGGTCGTCGGCAATCGGGGGTTACGAGACGAGGTTTTTCAGCTCGGAGAGAAGCGCGGCGGGATCGGGAACGCGACCGTCCGCATCGACCGTTCGGGTGTCTTTGTGCCAGCGCAGAATTTTTTGCATGAGCAAAAGATAGTCGCGAATCATGGCGGCGGGAACGCCGAGCAGAAGCACGAGGTGGGCGCGGTTGCCCGCATCGTCCCACGGAATTCCGACATCGGAAACGCCGACGGCGATGCGGATTTCGTCGAGCGCATCCGTGCGTCCGTGCGGAAGGGCAAGCCCTCGTCCGAGGAAGGTTGAGGAGGTGTGTTCCCGTTCGAGCGCCGCGGTTTTCATCGCTTCGAGAGCTTCGGGCGCGGCTCCGTGCTCTTTTTCAAAAGCGTTAAAAAGGGTAAGGAGAACATCGTCGCGGGAGGCGTTCCCGCAGAGGATGACTGGTTGGGCAAGGACGTTCGGCATAGTCTTTGAAAACGCCCGAAAACTTAACAGCCGCAAGGCGTTCCCGCAAATTGAAATTTAGTGAAGCGCGAACGGAGACGATTGAGCGGGAACGTGTCAACGATGCGCAGGGGGCGGAAGAAATGTTTTTTGTTGTTTTCGGGGTGTTAGAGTTTTACAAGAGGCGGTATGCATTCAAATGCAATGACTGATCTTGAAACCGAATCCGTGGGAAGGCTTTTGCTGAGGTATGCGCTTCCGGCGATAGCGGGAATGATTGTTTTTTCGCTCTACAATGTCATCGATAGTATTTTTATCGGGCAATGGGTGGGGGAATACGCGCTTGCGGCGTTGGCGATTGCGTTTCCGGCAATGAATCTTTCGGCGGCTGTCGGGACCTTGCTCGGCGTCGGCGGTGCGGCGTTGTGCTCTATTCGTTTGGGAGAGAAAAATTATGCCGGAGCCTCACGTGTTCTCGGGAACGTTTTTGCTCTCGGACTCGCGGTCGGCATTGTTTTCGGCGGCGTTACCGCGTTTTTCCTTGAGCCGATTCTGATTGCGTTCGGAGCGAGCGAGCAGACGCTTCCCTATGCGTATCGCTTCATGCTGATTATGCAGCTGAGTTCGCCCGTTACCTATACATTTTTCAATTTGAATCACATTATGCGCTCGACGGGGTATCCGAATCAGGCTTTGGGTGCCTTGTGTCTTTCCGTCGGGGTAAACATCGTTCTCGCACCGCTGTTTATCAAGGTGTTGGGTTGGGGAATAACGGGAGCGGCGTTGGCGACGCTGTTCGCTCAGCTCGCCGGAATGGCGTTCGTGATTCGGCATTTTTTGAGAAAAAAAAGCACTGTGCACTTTATGCGCGGGATTTTCCGTCCGAGGGCGGAAACTGTGCGCCCCGTGATTTCCATCGGAATGGCGCCGAGCCTGCTCAATATCTGCGCCTGCGCCGTGGCTCTCGTGATAAACCGCCAGCTGTTGGTTTACGGCGGAGATCTTGCCGTGGGTGCCTACGGTATTTTGTCGCGTGTGCTGATGCTGGTGGCGATGCTCGTGCTCGGGCTTACGCAGGGCGCGCAACCGATTATCGGCTACAATCACGGCGCGTGTCGGTTTGACCGTGTGAAAAAAGCGTTTGTTCTGACGTTTTGGGCGGGGACGATTATTTCCACCGTCGGTTTTCTGTGCGGAGAAATTTTCCCCCATGCCATCGCCCGGGCATTTACCGATAACGAAACGATGATCGGTTTTACCGTCGTCGGCTTGCGTATCGGGATTGCGGCGTTCCCGCTCGTGGGCGGGCAAATCGTAGTGAATAATTTTTTTCAGGCAATCGGGAGAGGAAAGACTTCCGCCGCGTTGTCAACGACCCGGCAACTGCTTTTTCTTGTTCCCGGCGTTTTGGCGTTCCCGCATTTTTTCGGGCAGAACGGGGTTTGGATCAGCCTTCCGGTGGCGGACCTGATTTCCGTGCTTGTTACGGGATTCGTGTTCCTGCGCTTCCTGCGCAATTACAAGCCGAACATCGTCGTAACTCCGCACGGGACATAGGCGGATTCTCATTTTCCTCTTTCTCCGTCCGGGGGATTATGCCAAAATCGGGCGCATGTCCGCAGATTTGAACAAGACCCCGATGATTCAACAGTATTGGGAATTTCGGAATAAACTTCCGCCCAATACTTTGTTGTTTTTTCGCGTCGGGGATTTTTACGAAATGTTCGGTGCGGATGCGGAACGCGGCGCGGAATTGCTCGGCGTTACGCTGACGAAACGTTCCGGACTGCCGCTCGCGGGCGTTCCTTATCACGCCCTGCAAACGTATTTGCAAAAGGCACTCGGCGCCGGCGTGAAAATCGCAATCTGCGAGCAGACGGAAACGGCAAAGCCGGGGAAACTCGTCAAACGCGCTCTCGTGCGCATTATCACTCCGGGGACGACGCTCGAGGACACGCAACTTGATGCGAAACACAACAATTACATCCTCGCACTCGACGAAAATCGCCACGGCTTACACGCCGCGTGGCTCGATGTTTCGACGGCGGAGTTCCGCATCGCAACCTCGCGGGAACGCACGAGCCTTTTGTCCGTTCTTCTGACTTTGCGCCCGAGCGAAATTCTTGTTCCCGAATCCTGGCAGCAGGGACGAACGCCGGAGTATCTTGACGTGCTTCTGCAATGGAATTTGGTTTCCCGGACGACCGATTGGCAATTCGATCCGAAAATCGGGAACGAGACGGTTTGCAAGGTGCTTAAAGTCAACAGTCTCGACGGCTTCGGCATTTCCGAAAAAAATCCCGCTCTCGGCGCCGCCGGAGCCTTGCTCAACTATGTTTCGGAAACGCTCTGCGAGACACCCGAACACATTAAAAAAATTTCCGAACTGTGCAGCGACGATGCGATGATTATCGACGCGGCGGGAACGCGGAATCTCGAACTTTTCCGCTCGGCGGGCGGAACGCGAGACGGCTCCCTGCTTGCGGCGATTGACGGGACGCGCACGGCGGCGGGAGCGCGATTGCTCGAACGCTGGCTCGGGTCTCCGTCCCGTGATATTCGGGTTATCCGTGAGCGACAGGACTGCGTGGAAGCCTTTTTTAAAAGTAGCGCGGTCATGTCCCGCGTCCTCATCGCACTTGCTTACGTCAAGGATGTGTCGCGAACGCTTTCCCGTCTTCAAAATCGGCTTCGGGCTCCGAGAGAGCTCGGCGTAATCCGCGAATCGCTTGCCCAGCTTCCCGAAATTAAACAAGCTCTGGAGGCTATTTCTCCTTCTCCGCTCGATGCGATTAAGAATCGGATCGATTTGCACGACTCGCTTTATTCAACACTGACCGGAGCTCTTTCCGATGAGCTTCCCGCAGACTTGGAAGGCGTTATCCGGCGCGGCTACGATGCCCGGTTGGACAGCCTTCGCGATTTGCGGACCGACAGCAAGGTCTGGCTTTCCGGATTTGAACGCCGGCTTCAGGACGAAACGGACATTCGCAATCTTCGGGTGCGCTACACGGGAGCATTCGGCTACTACATCGAAGTGACGAAATCCAATTTGGCAAAGGTGCCCGAAACCTGGGTGCGGCGGCAAACTCTCGTTAATGCCGAGCGCTACACGACAACGGAATTGCGTCAGAAAGAGCAGGAAATTCTGCAGGCGGACGAATTGGTCGCTCAGCGGGAAACCGAACTTTACGCCGAAATTGTCGAAAACGTCCTCGCTCACACGGCATCGCTGACGGAAACGGCAATGGCTCTTGCCGAATTGGACGTCTTCGCGGGCTGGGCTCAACTCGCTCAAAATTGGGATTACTGCAAGCCCGAAGTGGACGATTCCGACGTTTTGGAAATCTGCGAAGGGCGGCATCCCGTAGTCGAACAGATGTTGCGCCGTCCCGGTATTTCGCAGGCATTTGTTCCGAATAGCACCTCGCTTTCCGCTTCGGGGGCGCAGATAAACATCCTCACAGGGCCGAACATGGCGGGAAAATCCACCTACATCCGGCAGGTTGCCCTGATTACGCTCCTCGCGCAAATCGGATGCTGGGTGCCCGCAAAGTCCGCCCGCATCGGTATTGCCGACCGCATTTTCTGTCGCGTCGGTGCGTCCGACGAGCTTTCCCGCGGGAATTCTACGTTCATGGTCGAAATGAACGAAACCGCAAATATTTTGAACAATGCAACACCGCGAAGCCTCGTCGTGCTCGACGAAATCGGGCGCGGCACTTCGACCTATGACGGACTTTCCATTGCGTGGTCCGTTGCCGAGTATATTCACGGGAACGCATCCTGCGGGCCGCGCACGCTTTTCGCAACGCATTACCACGAGCTGACGCGGATTGCCGAGGAATTGCCGCGAGTGAGAAATTACAGTGTCGCCGTTCGGGAATGGAACGACGAGATTATTTTCGTGCGGACGGTTATTCCCGGCGCGGCGGATCGTTCTTACGGCATTCACGTCGCTCGGCTTGCAGGCTTGCCGACATCCGTCATCCGACGGGCACAGGAGATTCTTGCCGACCTTGAGCAGACGAATGAGGAATTCCGCCGAAACTCCGAGGAAGAGACTCCCGACTTCCCGGGCGCACGCGTTGCCGCCGTCGCGGAAGAAGTTCGCGTTCCCGCACCCGTGCCCGTCGCGAAAAACGCGCGGACTTCGCGTAACGATCCGTCCCAGCTGTCGCTTTTTTGAGGCGCGGACTGGCGGGAACGCGGTTTCGTAAAAAATGTTGAAAAACGGTATCCTGTTTTTTTATAAAGAAGCGCGTTATGAAACCCCAAAAAATCTATACACTTGGTTTGACCGCTTGTTCCCTCGTTTTTTCCGCGTTCGCGTGGGCGATGCCGGCGGCGGAAACGGATTTTTCCGTTGCTGCGGAAAAGGCAAAAAAAGAACAGATTTCGATGCTTGTGGAGTTCACCGGTTCCGATTGGTGCCCTCCCTGCAAACAGTTGCGGAAAACGGTATTGGATACGCCCGCGTTTGAGAAATACGTGCAGGAGAAGGGCGTTCTCTTTGTGGAACTCGATTTCCCGCGCAAGCCCGGAGCCGTCGCACCGGAAGTGATGAAGGCACGGGAAGAGGTCATGATGAAATACGGAATCAGAGGGTTTCCCACGGTGTTGCTCCTCGATTCGGATGGAAAACCCTACGCTCAAATCGTCGGACCGGGAAAGTCTCCGGCACATTATTTTGAGCAGTTGGACGCGGCTTTCGCTCTCGAAAAAGAATTTAAGACCGCCGTTGACGCAGCATCGAATGCCGGCGAAGAGCGCGCAAACGCTCTTGTCGCGGCATTGGAAAAACTTCCGAAAAACTTGCAGGGTTTCCAAAAAGATCTGATCTGCGAAATTATTGCGGCGGATCCGGACGACCGCCTCGGCTTTGCAAAAAAAATGCGCGAAGGCGAGCTTCTGGTCGAACAGCAAAAGATGCTTAAAGCGTTTTTTGAAAGCGTGCGCGGTAAAATTTCTCCGGATAAGCTCGCGGAAACCCGCGCCGAGGCTCTTGCGCTTTTGGACGACAAGGCTCTGTTGCCGCCGATTCGCTTGGCGTTGAACAAATTTGTCAGCGACGGCTACGCGATGGAGCATAATCTGGAGAAGGCGTTGGAATACCTGAAACTCGCTCAGGCATCGGATCCGGAGTCCCGCGACGGACAGATGCTCCTGCGTTGGATCGAACAGATGGAAAAGGTCATCGCCGCCCAAAAAGAAGCAGAGGCCTCCGCCGTCGATCCCGCCCCGGGAAATCCATAGCCGGCCGAGAGCCGCCTCGAGAACAAAGCGTTCCCGTCATTTGACCGACGGGAACGCTTTGTCTTTCTGCCTCTGACCGGGGGTAGCCTCTCTCCCTTGTTAAGTTTCCGAAAATCCGCAAAGAGGGGCCGCCCGCAATCACTATGCGGCAACAGCCCGCCGTGAAGCCCGCTTAAATAAAAGGATTCTTTCTTTTTACGCACAAATTACGCACAGCGGCGAATTTTTGAGCATAAAACGGGTATTAAAAAAAAACGAAAAAGCCCGCGAGGCTTGTATTTAAGCGGCTTCGCGGGCTTTTGAAATTGGGTGCAGGGTTAGGATTTGAACCTAAGACCTTCAGGTTATGAGCCTGACGAGCTACCGAGCTGCTCCACCCTGCAATGAGTTGAAAGTTCGTCAAGCAAAACACTTGTTTTGATACAGGGCAAGTCTTTTTTTTGTGGCTGCGTAAAAAAATCCTATTGACTTGCAACTCGGTCTCATTTTTATTTGCGGCACACAACGATGAAGAATCAACACTCCCGAGAAATCATTGAAAAAATCGCGGAACAACTTGCTTCGCTGAAATTCGGCGAGTTGACCGTAGTGGTTCATGACGGGAAAGTGGTTCAAATCGAAGTGAAGGAAAAAATCCGACTCACACAATAACGCCACCACAAAACGGAGCGCCTCAAAATAATACTTTCTCGCTTGCGACCGGACAGACCGGAGTGCGCGAATTGACGAGAAAATAAATGAAAATCAAACAGTCCTTTTTAATTTTCGCGGGAACGGCAATCTTGCCCGCTCTTGCTCTTTTCGCTCAGGAGCCGGCGGAAACGCCCGAAACTCCCGCTCAGGAAAGCGCATCCGGACAGACGGAAGCTTCCGAATCCGAAGAAAAGGCTAAAACCGGCAAAGCGGTGCGCGTTACCGCCGCCAAGCACGAAATGGATCTTCAGGACGTTCCTTTGAGCGTTTCCGTGGTCGGAGGCGACGAAGTTACGAAAAGCGCCGCCGCAACGGTTTCCGACTTGCTCGACGACGTTCCCGGCGTGCAGGTCGAATCCACGGGTTCTGCCGGATTTAAGCAGGTAAACATCCGAGGCGAAGGCAATCAGCGCGTTCTGATCCTCGTTGACGGTCAGAAAATTTCCGAAACTAAGGGAATGAACGGGGCCCCGCTCCTGATGTCCGTTCAGGATATTGAGCGCGCGGAAGTCATTAAAGGACCCGCGTCCGTGCTTTACGGCTCGGAAGCGATCGGCGGTGTCGTCAACATTATTACCAAGAAATCGGGGGAAGAGGGCGTTCACGGCGGTGTCGGTATCCGCGGCGACACGGGAACGCGGGGACTCGATCAATATTACGATTTGAATGCGCGTTACGGAGCTTTCTCCGCCCGCGTGTCTTTTTCGGATGAAGACCACGGCGATATCGAAACGCCGGACGGGCGCCTCGAAAATTCGTCCTACCGCTTCCAAAACACGAGTGCCTACTTTGCTTACGATTATTCCGACGACGTGACGTTCGGGATCAAGGCGGAATCCTTTGCCGGACGTTCTGAAGTTTACACCGGATCGGACAGCCTCTTCATGGAACTCCCGGATTGGGACCGCGAAAAAGTCGGGCTCTTCCTTGAAATTAAGGATATTTCCGAAACCTTTGTGAAGTTCCGCGTCGATGCGTATTTCCAGCGCACGTATAAGAACTTTATTCAAGACATCTCGGCGACGACGCCCTATGGGCAGATGACTGCGATTACGGATATTAATGCCGTGCGCCAGAACAAGCACTACGCCTACGGTGCGGAAGTACAGGCGGACTTCTCTATTGCGGACGACCACTACCTTATTGTCGGTGCGCAAATCGATTACGTGAATCTCGATTCACACGAGGTTACGTCTAATAAAACTGCGATTTATCGCGGTCCCGTGGTTGTTATGACTCCTGCGGATTTGACGCGGACGAACGACTACGATGCGGACATTCTGACGGCTGCGCTTTTCGCACAGGACGAATGGCGTTTTGCGGAAGGTTGGAACCTCGTTCTCGGCGCACGCGGAACGTATGTGAAAAATGAGCTCAAGGACAGCACTTCGCATGTCGTCCGTCGGACTAATGGCGGAAGTGAGACCACGGAACTCATTCCGGGGCAAAGCGACGATGACGCAAATGCGACGTTCTCGCTTTCGCTGGTAAATTCCCAAATCGAAAACTGGACATTCCGCGGAACCGTCGCCCAAGGTTATCGCTATGCTTCGGTCAACGAACTTTACATCGGTTCGGCTCATGCTCAAACAACGGTGTATGCGAATCCGGATCTTGATCCCGAGTCCAGTATCAATTACGAACTCGGCGCGCGCTACAATGACGGGAATCTGAATATTGACGCAACCGTCTTCTACACGGACTCCCGCGACTACATCGGCTCGCAAACCAGCGCGTATTTCGATTCGGAGGGGCAAGAAGTAACCGAAGTCCGCTTCGTCAACTACGATTCCGCGAAAACGTTCGGTGCCGAACTTGCGGCGTCCTACCTTTTTGAACTCGGGGACGACGCAACGCTGAAGCCTTACGCCGTCGCGACGCTCATGCGCCGCCGCTTCGAGGACGCATCCGGTTCGACGTATTACACGGGGCAACCGGAACTTTTCGGAAAGGCGGGCGTGCTTGGCACTTATTCCGAAAGCAACCGCGATTGGTGGGCGGACTTTAATGTTCGCGGAAATTGCGCCGTGAAGAGCGAAGTTGAAGAAACGGACGGAACTCGCGTTGATCGCCAGTCCGGCTGGGCGACTCTGAACCTCGCTCTCGGTGTCGATATCTTCGATAAGCGCGGAAGCGCGTTCTTTGAAAAACTTACCTTTGCCGTCGGTATCGACAATATCACGGACAAGCGTTACGAACTTCCGAATCTTACGTATATGCAGACGGGGCGCAGCTTCTGGGCGTCGCTCAAATATGATTTCTGATTAGGAAAACAAAATCAACCGGGCTGCGGGAACCATTCTTTCGGACAAGGAAAACCCATAGCAAAACAGCGTTCCCGCAGCCCAAATCCTTTAATTCGGGTAGCGACCGTAAGATTTGTCCTTCTTTCGGTTGCTATCCGTCAATTGCTTAAAAATATTTTATGAAATCCCTAATAGTATACTCGTCAAAAACCGGCAACACGCGCAAGGTTGCCGAAGCAATTCTTTCCGTTCTCCCCGAGGGGACGGAAATCTATCCGGTCGAGAGCGCTCCCGCTCCCGACGCGTATGACTTCGTCGCCGTCGGATACTGGGTGGATAAAGGAACGGCAAATGCCGAAATGGCGGCGTATATGCCGAAAATCAGCGGGAAGAAAGTCGGCGTTTTCTTTACGCTCGGCGCGTTCCCGAACTCGCCTCACGCGCAGGACTCGTTTGACAACGGCGTGAAGCTTCTCGGGGAAGGTTGCGAAGTTGTCGCAAAATACTGGTGTCAGGGTGCCATTGACCCGAAGCTGACGGCGTGGATGAGCAAGCTTCCGGAGGGACATCCACATGCGCCGAATCCGGAGCGCCTTCACCGTTGGGCGGAAGCTGCAAAGCACCCGGACGCAGAAGATCTCGAAGCCGCAAAAGCCGCATTCAGGAATCTCTTTTAGTGAATAACGGATAATGAATAGTGAATAGTTCCGTGCGAAGGTTTTTGCCGAAGGCAAATGCCGGCGAAGGACCCGCTTTGAAGAATGCGTTATTCATTATTCACTATTCGTTATTCACAAACCTTGCTGCCATGTTCGAAGATTTTCTTTTCCCTCAGACTCCGGCGGAAGTCATTGCCCGATTAGAAGAAAAAAAACACTTTAATCACACCGAGAATTTTCGCCGTCGCGGGAACGCGGGACCGCCGCCGTCCCCGTTTGACGCTTGGGCGAAAGCCGCATCCGCGCCGAAGCGCACCGCCCGCAGAGCCATTTACGTCCACGTTCCGTTTTGTCTGCATCGCTGTTCGTTTTGCAGTTTTTATTCAAATGCGACGCGCACGGCGGACCTTGACGGCTACACGGCGAGCGTGATTGCGGAAATGCGCAATGCGATCGCGGAATCTCCTCAGCTTGCGAAGGAGGAAATAAATGTCGTTTACTTCGGCGGAGGAACGCCGACCGACCTTTCCGCGCGGAATCTCGCCGATATCGTTTCGTTTATTTACAAAAATTTCAACGTCGCACCGGACCGGGAATTCACGGTCGAAGGCAGAACCAGCGGCTTTGACGAAGACAAAATTCGTGCCTGTATCGACAACGGCGTGAACCGTTTTTCGTTCGGAGTGCAGACGTTCGACACGCAATTGCGCCGCAAGCTCGGCCGACTCATGTCGAAGGAGGAGCTTGTTGAGCGCCTTTCTCTCGTAAAAAAAATCGGCGGAGATAAGGTGGCTCTCATGCTCGATTTTATTTACGGGCTTCCCGGACAGACTCCGGAGCTTTGGGACGAAGACTTGCGCATGATTACCGAAGTCGTTCCCGTGGACGGTGCGGACCTTTACCAGCTTAAACTTTTGCCGGGAACGAGCCTTACTCGTGCGGGAAAGGATTTGAGCTACGACGAACGCTTCGGGCTCTTTATGACGGCACGGGAACGCCTTTCCAAGCTCGGCTGGAAGCGTCTTTCGATGACGCACTGGGGGCGCACCTCGCTCGAACGCAACTGGTATAACCACGGCACGAAAACCGGCATGGAGCTTGTTCCTTTCGGGTCCCGCGCCGGCGGCTTCCTCGGCGGATACAGTTTCATGCAAATGGCGGATTTGCAAAAATACACGGAGCTTGTCGCTTCGGGGAAAAAGGGGCTGATGGTTGCCGTTCCCGACAATCCCGGAATTCGCATGAAAAATATCGTTACGCACCAGCTTGAACTCGGATTCCTCGAGCCGGCGGAGATTTCTCCGGAATTTCTCGCGGAAGACGCCCAAAATGTTTGGAAAAACTGGACGCGTGCCGGAATCCTCGTGCCTGACGGCGATCGCCGCTACACGCTTTCCCCGCTCGGTGAATACTGGCACGTTACGCTGATTTCACTGGTCATGGGAATGCTGACGAAAATTGCGGAGGCAAGGCATCACCACGAGCGCGTGGTAAATTAGTGAATAATGAATAACGCATTGAATTCGGATTTCGCCGAAAAGATTTCTAAACGTTTTCGAGAAGCGAACGCACTGCGTTATTCATTAACCCAAAAACCCTGAATTAACCGATTTCACAAAAATGATTCCGGAAAAGACACTTCCCGTGTTGAAAAAGTTTTATTGGACGACGGAGCATCTCGTTCTCGTCGGGATTTTTTCCGCGCTGATTCGCCTGTCTTCGCTCGCCGTCAGCCTTGTCGGCGGCGGACCGAATCCGATTTCGCTCTTTATTCGCAACGGGCTGACGACGGCGTTGCTCATCGTGCTTGTTTGCCGGGTGCGCAAATTCGGCGTTCTTTGCCTTTATTGCTTCGTCAATGTCATTATTTCGTTTTTTATGTCGGGGTCGATTCTGGTGTTTTTGGCACCTGCGAATTTGGCGGCGGCGTTGTTGAGCGATTTGATTATTGCTGCGGCGGGCGGCTATAAAAATACGCTGAGCGTTCTCGTCGGCGTCGCGATGTATGACCTGTTCTCCCGCGCGATATCGCTCAGTTTCAGCTTCCTGGTAATGCGCGAAAATATGCAACTCGTGGCGGCGGGCGCACTGATGATTGCGCTCGGTTATTTCGGAAGCGTTCTCGTCGGGCTTCCCGCCGGATATAAGTTCGTTAAAGAGCTTCGCCGTGCGGGTCTGATTAGAGAAGAGTGAATAATGCGTTATGCGTTATTCACTAAAAACTTTTTCAAAGAATTCAGATGTTTCAAAAGCGTATAGATTCCGAAAATACAAAAAAGCCGTTTGTCGCGACGCTCGATATGCGGACGAAGCTGGCTGTTTCTTTGGCGGCTTCGAGCACGTCGATTTTTATGAACGACTGGCGTTTGCTTGTCTCCCTCAATGTGCTGACCTTCGTCTATGTTTTGAATTTGCGCCGTATTAAGCCCGTGGCGGCGATATATGCGGCGACGGCGATGATGCTCGGGATCGCGTTTTGCTTTATCCCCGCGTTCGTTTGGCTCCTCGGGTGTCTGGCTCCGTTCTTGCCCGAACAGCTCGGTGCCGGATTTTCCCGCCTCGGTTCGATTCTCGGCGAGCAGGGATTTGCGACCGTGCTTTTGCCGTTCCTGCGCATTTCCGTGAGCATGAACGTATTCCTCGCGTTCGGGTTGACGTTCGATAATCAGGAGTTCATCTCCGTGATGCGGAAAATGCGGCTTGCCCGCATCATCTTCATTCCGCTGATGATTTGTTGCCGCTTCGTGCCGAGCTTTGTGGACGATATTCGCCAGCTTTACGAGAGTCTGCGCGTGCGCCGTCGAAAAATGAACTTCCTTTCGCTCGTCACGGCCCCGATGAGTTTTTTGCGCTATGTCGTTATTCCCGTGTGCGTGCGCACGCTTCGCATTGCGGACAATCTCGTGCTGATGTGTGAAGTCCGGCGTATCGGTTGTACGGACCGGTGCATCTGTGCCGCCGAGCACAAAATGCGTTCCCGAGACTGGGGCGTGTTGGCGTTCGCGTTTTCCGCAGTTGCCGTGATTTGGACGCTCAAATTCATTCTTCCCGCCCCCGTCGAAACTTTCATTCATTAAATAAAAATTAGGAATGAGGAATTAAGAGAAAAGTTCTAATTCCTGATTTCTCATTTCTAATTAAAGCCAAAGGCTTCCCGCCCATGATTTCCGTTGAAAATCTTTCCTACCGTTACCCGTTTGCGCAAAAAAATGCACTGACGGACATTTCGTTTTCGCTTGGCGAGGGCGAGGCTATTCTGATTTCCGGCCCGTCCGGATGCGGAAAGTCCACGCTCTTGCGCGTGCTCAACGGGCTGATACCGTTTCATTTTCACGGCGAACTGAGCGGGAGCGTCAAAATCGGCGGGAACGAGCCCGAATCTCTCGCGGAGGTCTCCGAGCGCGTCGGTTCCGTTTTCCAAAATCCCGACAGTCAGTTTCTCGCCATGACCGTGGAGAGCGATATCGCGGGAAGTCTCGAATGGCGTCTCGATTCCCGGGAGGAAATCCTGAGGCGGACGGAGGCGGCGATCGAGCGCCTCGGGCTCAAGCACCTCAGCACTCGTAGCCTGTTCAGTCTTTCCTCCGGCGAAAAACAAAAAACCGTCATCGCCTCCGCTATCGCGATGCAGCCGAGCGTGCTCGTTTTCGACGAACCGACGGCGAACCTTTCCCCGGAGGCAACGGAAGAACTTGCCGCGCTTTGCCGCGAGCTCAAGCGCGACGGTTTCACGATAGTCATCGTTGACCATCGCATTTACTGGCTCGAAGGCATTCCGGACAAAATTCTGATTTTAAACGAGGGAAAAATCGTCCGGCGTATCGAGGGTCGCGACGGGAACGCTCTTGCGGAATTGGATTCCGGGGGGAACGAATCCGCGCTCGGATTGCGCAAGGTCCGCGTTCCCGCGAATCCGCCGCTTCTTGATATCCCCGAGGACGTTCCCGCAGCGCTTCATTGTGAGAAAATCGTTTTTAAATACCCGAATACCGCGAGGGAAATCTTTGACGGTTCCCGTGATTTTCGCATTCCGCAGGGCGCGATTACCGCCGTTGTCGGAAAAAACGGTGCAGGAAAAACGACTTTTGCAAAAATTATTACGGGGCTTTTGAAACTTCCCCGGAAAAACGGAGGGGTCATCCTGAAAAACGGAGTTTCGGCAAAAGCTTCCCGACTGCTCGACGACGGCGGCTTCGTTATGCAAAACACCGATGTTCAGCTTTACATGTATTCCGTGCTTGAAGAGCTCGTGTCGTCTTCTCCGCTCCCCCGGAAGGAGGCAGAACGCGAAGCGGACGCGCTCCTCGAATCCATCGGGCTTGCCGACAAGCGGGAACGCCACCCGCACTCCCTTTCCGGCGGTGAAAAGCAACGCCTCGTCATCGCATCCGTGCTGATGAAAAAACCGTCGTTGCTCGTGCTCGACGAACCGACCAGCGGTCTTGACGGACGCAACATGCGCATCATCGCGGGGATGCTCCGCGATTACGCCGCGCGCGGGAACACCGTTTTACTCATCACGCACGACCTCGAATTTCTTTCGCTTCTTGCTACCTATAAAATCGAAATTAACTAAAAATGCTTCAAACCTATTGCGCCGAATATTACGAAAAACTCGGTCCCGTCGGAATTCCTCTGGCGGCGTCGCTTTTGCTTGCCGTGTTTCTTTCGGTAAAAACTTATCTGAAATTTTGGCTCGTGGAATTGCAGTTCCGCCGATTCTTCAATCGTGTTGAAGACGGGAACGCGGATCTTTTGCTCGAAGGAACATATCTCGAAAAAAATCCGCTCGTGCGCGTCGTGCGCGACATCGCGACCAAGCACCGCCATCACTCGGACGACCTCCGTTCCGAATCCGGGTATCTCTTTCACCGATACTTTTACGACACGAAGCGAAATTTCGCCATGTTGCGCCTCATCACCGTCACGGCTCCGCTTTTGGGGTTGCTCGGAACCGTGCTCGGGATTATTCAGGTGTTTGAAGTTATCGGGCACGGCGGCACGTCTTCCGCGGATAACGCGCAGCTCGCACTCGGTATCGGCCAGGCACTTTGGACGACCGTGCTCGGCATCGTCATCGCCGTGCCGACGCTTGCCGTGCTGTTTTACCTGCGACACAAACTGCTCGGCAGTATGATTGTCGCCGTCGAGTTTTCGTATCGTGCCGTCGCCATTGCTAAGGCTGCGGAGCAGAATCGGGGAATTGCGGATAAATAACGCGTTCCCGTTTGTTTTTGTAAAATGCACTGTCCGAATATCGAGGATTTTGACGCGGACGAAGAGATGGGCATTGAGCTCACTCCGTTGATTGACGTCATTTTCATGTTGCTGATTTTTTTCATCGTCGCGACGACCTTCGTGAAGCCCGCCTTCGACGTGGTGCTTCCCGATGCCGAAAGCGCGAAAGTCGTTCCGGAAAGCGAAAAGAAACCGATCTGCGTCGTAACCGTCGACGCTGCGGGAACACTGTTTTTTGACGGCGCGGAAACGGCTCCCGAGGCAATCGGGCAAAAATTTAAGGAGCACGAAGGAAAAATTTTTGAAGTTTTTTCGGATAAGGCGGCTCCGTTCGGCATCGTGATGCAACTTATGGACGAGGCGAAAAAACAGGGAAATGAAAACCTGCTTTTCATGGTTGAAAAAGAGCATTGAGGACGTCGATCGCGTCAGTTCCGGCGCGTCTGCTCTTTTTTGTCTCGTTCTGTTCGCGGGAACGCTTGTGCTTTCCGCCGAGAAATTATTTTTGACTCCCGTGCACGAAGCGGCGGAAGCGATTGAGGAATCCGTTCCCGCGCGCATTGTCGTTCGTTTGGAAAATTTCATTCCCGCTCCGGAAATTTCGGAGATTGAAAATGCGCCGGAGGAAACGCCGCCTGCGCCGGAGATTCCTGCACCTCCGCCGGAGCCGCAACCCGAGCCGCCTCCGCCCGAGCCCGTCCCCGAGAAAATTGACGAGACGGCGATTCGCGAAACGCTTCAGGAAGAGCTTCCTCCTCAGGAACCCCCGCCGGAAAAAGAGGAGCCGCCTCCGCCGGAGCCGGAAAAACTTCCCGAGCCCGAACCGCAACCCGAGCCGCCGCCTCCGGAGCCGCAACCGTCGGAACCTGCGCCTCCGCCGCCTCCGGTGCAGCAGGCGGCACCGACTCCGCCCGTTCCCGCGCCGATCGAGAATCCGGCGGTGAAAATCGCGGCGGAGCAAACCCTTTACGGCGCTCTTGCCGAGGCTGTTTCCCGCAAGAAATTTTATCCGAAAGCCGCTCGTCGCAACGGGCGCACGGGAACCGTTCCCGTGAGGGTTTCACTCTCTTCCGACGGAAAAATTTCCGGCTATTCCGTCGAAAAATGCGCCGCGCATAAGTCTCTGATTGCCGGGGCGGAGGAGACCTTACGTCGTGTCGCCGAGAGTTTTGCCGCTCCGGCGGGAACGCAGGCGGCACTTCCCGCCGCCTTCATCGTTCCCATTATTTACGAGTTGAATTAAAAGTCCCGCCGCGCATCGAGGGCGGATCGCAACGTGGCGGAATCCGCAAAGTTCAGGGCTCCGCCGCTCGGAAGTCCGAAGCCGATTCGAGTGATTTTGACGGAGGGGAATCGCGAACCGAATTCTTCACGAATATAATGGCAGGTCGCTTCGCCCTCGATGTCGTTGGAGAGGGCGAGAATCAGTTCTTCGACGTCGCCGGTTGCGAGTCTGTTTTTCAGGCTTTGAAAATTAAGGGATTCCGGACCGATGCCCCGGATGGGGGAAAGTCTCCCGTGAAGGACATGAAAAAGCCCGCGAAACGTTCCCGTGCGTTCAATTGCCATGAGATCCGGAACCTGTTCTACCGCACAGATTCGCGTGCGTTCCCGCCGTTCGTCGGCACAAATCGAACAGTATTCTCCGCCCTCGGCAATGTTCCCGCAACAAACACAGCGGGAAATGCGTTCGGATGCGCTTCGCAACGTTTCGAGAAGAGCGGGAAGCGCCTCCGGGTGTTCGACGAGAAGATGCAATGCCATGCGTTCCGCAGAACGATAGCCGACGCCCGGAAGTTTTTTTAAGACATCGCGAGCGGCATCAAATGCAGACATCGGAGGCGTTTCGATTTGAGGATTTGCGCGTGCGGTTAAGCCGCGCCGAGCGTGAATCCGGCGGTCGCCGCCTGCATTCTTTCCTGATGGACGGCTTTGGCTTTGGCGATGCCTTCCGTAATCGCCGCGAGGAGCGCGTCTTCAATCGCCTTCTTGTCTTCTTTCAGAAAATCGGGATCGAGTTCGATTGCCTTGACTTCGCTGTGGCCGTTCAGCGCGAGCTTAATTGCGCCGCCGCCGTAAGAGACTTCGATTTTTTCATCAAAGAGCGCCTGATTGGTCTCTTCGATTTTCTTTTGCATTTTTTGAGCCTGTTTGAGGAGCTTTCCTACGCCTGCCATAATTTTTATTTCTGTTTCGGGTGTTAAATTTCGGATGATTAAAAGGATTTTGCGTCGTGCGGTAAATTGAATTTTGGAAAACGGATTCGGAAACCGCCCGGCGGCTCAGGTTTTAGCAATTGCTCCCTGATTGCCGCTCGCCGTATTTCGATTTTCGGGAGGCGATGATGAACGCGATCCCGCCGAGCGCGAGAAGCACGGAGTAGAATTGTCCTCGCGTCATACCGAGAATGAGGCTGACGCCGATATCCGGCTCGCGGAAAAATTCGTCGGCAATGCGCACGGCGGCGTAGAGTAGGGCGGCTTCTCCCGCGATCTGACCGGGCGGGAGCGGTTGTTTTTTCCAAATGCGGAGTTGCGTCCAAAGCAGAATGAGCAGCCCTTCGCCTGCCGCCGCGTAGAGTTGGGACGGGTGGCGGGGAAGCAGATAGGCAAGCTCGGCCGTTCCCGTAAACGGATTAAATCTTTCGTATTTGAAAATAACGGCCCAGGAAACGGAGGTTTCGCGCCCCCAAAGTTCCCCGTTGATGAAATTTGCGATGCGTCCGAAGAAAATTCCCGCAGGAGCGAGCGACGCAATAATGTCGCTGAGCCGGAGAAACGAGCATTTTTTTCTTCGGGAGAAAATCCATGTGGCGAGAAGTGCGCCTATCATTCCGCCGTGGCTCGCCATACCTCCGTTCCAAACCTCGAAAACCGATAGCGGATTCGCAACGAACGCGTCCCACGCATAGAAAAACACGTAGCCGAGCCTTCCGCCGAGCAATACGCCGACGATGAGCGCAATCATGAAGTCGGACTGCGCGTCCGGATTCAGCGGCGATCGGTTTTTCCTGTAATAAACGCCGAGCATAATTGCGCCGAAGATAAATCCCGCAAGATATGCCAGCCCATACCAACGGACGCCTTCAAGCATCCAGCCTTCGGGAAAACGAAACAAAAACGGATCCAAATCGTGCACCCAAAATCCGGGCGTCGGTGTCGGTGTGGCGGTCGGCATCATGATAAAACGTGTGAAATTTCAAAAATTGTCGCCGAAAAACTGCCGGATTTCAAGCGCGGGAACGCCCGCGACAAACTGCCGATTCCGAAATTCCTCTTCGTGCCTCAGAAAAGTTTGCGTAGCGCGGCGGCAACGGCGGCGGGGATTTCCTTTTTGTCTGCGGGAACGCGGAAATCGATTTCCCTGCGCCCGATATCTTCCCGAAAGATGAGGATTTGCGTTCCCGTGAAGTGAACGGCGAATGCGGAGTGGCAACCTTCGCCGAGCGCGGATAGGAAGGAGCGCTCAACGCTCACGGCGAGCGTTGTTTTTTCGTCGCTGATGCGGGTAAAGAAATCGGCGTCGCGGGAACGTGTCTGCAATGCAATTGCCGCCTGTGATGCCGCCGGAATCATTTCTTCGAGCGAAAGCCTGCGGAATTTCAGGCACGGAAATTCGGAAATGCCGAGGCGGTCCAGCCCGGCGGCGGCGAGGAATGTGGCATCGGCAAAGCCGTCGGCAATTTTTTGCAGGCGTGTTTTTACGTTCCCGCGCAATTCGCAAAATTCGGCATCGGGAAAGAGGCGGGCGGCTTGTGCCCGGCGGCGCGGTGAGCCCGTGGCGATTCTCGCGGGAACGCCGGCGGGAACGTTTTCACGGAGCACGAGGACGTCCCGCACGTCCGCGCGCGGCAGGCATCCTGCGAGGCACGTGTTTTCGGCGAGTGTCGTGGGCAAGTCTTTTCCGCTGTGAACGGCGACGTCGATTTCGCCGGAGGCGAGCGCATTTTCGAGCTCGGAAGTAAAAAGTCCCTTCCCTCCGGTTTTTTCCAGTGACCACGAGAGTTTTTTGTCGCCTTGTGTTATAAAAATCTTCAATTCGACGCGGCGGTCCGGGCAGATTTTTTCGAGCGCGGATTTTACCGTTTCCGCCTGCGCCAACGCGAGCGGGCTTCCCCGTGTGCCGAGGATAATGGGTGAATTTGTGGGCGACATCTTATTGGCGAACGATTAAACGCGAGGACGAAGGTTCGCGAAACAAAAAAATTGCCTGCCTGCGGGGAAGGAGATACTGTCCGGACATGGTCGATTCTCGTGGCGATGTTGTTCCCGCGGCGGTGCGTTCCCGCAATGCGGTCGGGTTAGCAGGTTTTATTCTTTCCCTTTTGGGATTGGCGTTTTTTTGGGTGCCGCCGGGCGGAGTCCTGTTGTGGGCGCTGGGCATCGGCGTTTCGTTTGCGGGTTGTTTCAGACATCCGAGAGGATTCGGGATTTCGGGGCTGTTTGTTTCACTGCTCTGCTTCGTGTTTATGGGCTATTTCCTTGTCTTGCCGGAATGGATTGCCGAGCCCGTCGAAAATATGATGAGCGGCGCAGTCGTTCCGGAGAAAAAGGAACCCGTAGGGGCGGAGACACCGTCCGCGCCGAGGACGCTTTCGGATATTTTGTCGTCGTTCCGTTACGGCAATCCTGCGGACGGGGAGTCTGCGGCACCTGAGCAGGTTGCGGAAACCGCTTCGGGGGCGGGAGAGCCTTCGGTTGTGTCGGACGAGGCGTATTCTCCGGAAATTCCCGTGGCGGAAAATGTTTCCGAAGTGCGCGCGGCCCCCGGCGTTCCCGTCGCGCGGTTGCCGATTGCGCGTTTCGCGGAAATTTCGGCGCATAGAACGACTTGGCCGCGCAAGGTTCGCCTGACGCGTTCCCGCACGATTTCCCTTTGGGACAGTGAGCGCAAGGAGATTATGGGCAAAATGAAAATCCCGGCAAAAACCGTCGTGGAAGTTTTGGACGTGAGGGCGGACGGCTCGCTTTTTGTGCTCGATTGCACGGGGCAGGCATTCAGCCTGCTTGCCGCCGATACGGATTTTGCGCGAGCTTACGCGGAGAAAAACGAATCCGGGAACTGATTTTGCCGCGCGTGTGCAGAAGTATTCTTTTCTTTTGCGTTCCCGTGGAAAAAACGGCATAAGCTTCGACAAAATGAGTAATTCCGAAAAGCCTGTTGAACCCGAGAACCTGCCGCGTTTGGTTTGTGCTTTCGCGGGGCTTTTTGCATTGGCGATTCCCGCGTTTTCCGTCGTGGCGGGTGCGCGGACGCAGGCGGTGCTCGGCGAAATCGTCATGAGCCGGCTCCGTGCGGGCGAGGCAAATTCCGTTGCGGTTGCTATTTTGGATGCCTGCAAGCCCGCGTCTTGGACCTTGCTCGTCGTCGGCGTTGTCGCGGCGGCTTCGCTTTTTATGCTGATTCCGAAAAATTCCGCGGCGGGAACGCTTAACGGCGCGGGGCGGATTACGCTTGCTCTCGGATTGACGGGAGCGCTTTCCGTTTTTTATTTGGCGGCACTGATTTTTGCCGTCGTCCTGCCCGCCGGTTAAGTTTTGTTTTTCAAAAAAAAGAAACCCGAGTTTTAACCCCAATACAGAAAATAAAATGCCTGTTGAGAAAAAAGATTTTGGAGCGGTCGAAAGTTGCGGGAACGCGACGCTTTACACGCTGAAAAATGCCGCCGGATACACGGCTTCGTTTACCGATTACGGTGCGACTTGGGTCGCATGGCTCATTCCGGATGCGGCGGGCGCGTTCTCGGACGTCGTCCTCGGCTTTGATTCCGCAGAAAAATACGCCGAGCAAAAGGCTTACGCCGGAGCGGTTTGCGGGCGCGTCGCCAATCGCATCGCCGGCGGAAAGTTTCTGCTCGACGGAAAGGAGTATCAACTCGCCGTCAATAACGGAGAAAACCACCTCCACGGCGGCGAACGCGGGTGGAACGCCTACCTTTGGGATGCCGAAGTTTGCGGAAGCGACGAAGAGCCGGCGGTGAAGTTTTCCCGCGTCAGCCCGGACGGAGAGGAAGGCTATCCGGGAACGGTGCGCGTTTCCGTAACCTATACGCTTTGCACGGACGGAGCGGTCAAAATCGACTACGCGGCGGAAAGCGATGCCGCAACGCCGATCAATCTGACGAATCACGCGTATTTCAATCTCTCCGGACACGGGACTGGAACGGTGCTTCCGCAGTGGCTGAAACTTGCTTCGGACAAGTTTTTGCCGATTAACGAAAAGAATATTCCCGACGGGGAAGTCTGGCACGTTCGCGGTTTGGCTCCGTTCGATTTTCGTATCGCGTATCAGATCGGGTCTCGCATTTCCGCACGCAATGCGCGGCAACTCGTTTACGGCAAGGGCTACGACCATTGCTACATCATCAACGGCTTGGCGGGAACGCTTCGTCCTGCGGCGACATTGCTGAATGAAGCAAACGGACGCATGCTCACCGTCGAAACGACGGAGCCGGCGATGCAGGTTTACAGCGGGAATTGGCTTGCGGATGCCATCGGAAGCGTTCGCGGCAAAGACGGTGCCGTTTACGGGGATCACTCGGGAATCGCGCTCGAAACGCAGCACGTGCCCGATGCCGTTAATCAGGGGCAGTTCCGCGCGAATATCCTTGTGCCCGGGCGTCCTTACACCAGCACGACGGTTTATCGCCCCGGCATCAAAAAATAGTTTTTTTTTCGCTCTGACAAAATGATTCGCAACGCAAGCATTGAACGCAATACGGCGGAAACGCAGATTTGCCTGAGCCTCAGTCTCGACGGAACGGGCAAGGCGGACGTCGCAACGGGAATCCCGTTTTTTGACCATATGCTGACGCTGTTGGCACGCCACGGGCTGTTCGATCTGACCGTTCGCGCAAAGGGCGATACGGAGGTTGACTATCATCACACGGTGGAGGATGTCGGCATCGTTCTCGGGAACGCACTGAAACAGGCTCTCGGGGACAAGCTGGGAATCCGGCGCTACGGTTTTTTCATCGCGCCGATGGACGAATGTCTGGCTCGTGTCGCTCTCGACATCGGCGGGCGTCCTTATTTCGTTTACGACGTTCCCGCGGCGAATCCGATGATTCGGGATTTCAATATCTGCCTTGTTCGCGAGTTTTTCCTTGCCGTATCCAATACGCTGGGAGCGAATCTGCATATAAAATTGGAATACGGAGAAGAGCCGCACCACATCGCGGAAGCGATTTTTAAATGTTTTGCCAAAGCCCTGATGAGCGCGTGCGAAATCAATCCGCGGGCGGCGGGAATTTTGCCCAGCACGAAGGAGGTTTTGTGAGCGGAAGAACCGGCGTTCCCGTAGCGTTAATCGACTACGGAATGGGCAATCTTCGCAGCGTGCAACGCGCACTCGAAGCAAGCGGCGGGAACGTGAAAATCGTCCGCTCGCCGGAAGAGGTCGGCGATGCCGAGGCGTTGGTTTTTCCGGGGCAGGGCGCAATCGTCGATGCCATGCGCGAAATCAGGCGCAGCGGCTTTGACGTTTTTTTGAAAAATTGGATTGCGGGAAACAAGCCGTTTTTCGGGATTTGCCTCGGTTTGCAGATGCTTTTTGAGCATTCGGAGGAAGGCGACACCGCCGGGCTCGGCGTTTTTCGCGGAAAGGTTCGACGCTTTGTCGAAGCTCCCGATTGCAAAGTGCCGCATATGGGGTGGAACACAACCGACATTATCGGAAATAACGCGGGAACGCTCGCCGCCGGAATCTCTTTTTCCGGAGAATCGTTTTATTTTGTTCACAGCTATTATGTCGATACGCCCGAGCGCGACATCGTATGGAGCGAAACCGAATACGGCGGCACACGATTCGTCAGCGCGATTCGCCGCGGGAACGTTTTCGCGACGCAGTTTCATCCGGAAAAATCTCAGGCGAAAGGGCTGAAGCTCTACGAAAATTTTTTGCGCTCGGTCGGCGCGTAATTTCCGTTCGGCTCCCGCCGGGATTTCCGCTTTTATAACTCGCGTTCCCGCTTTTCATGATTGCGTCGGAAACGGGCTCATTTCATTATTGCCCCCGATGAAAAATATCTTTCGCTTTTGCCTCATTGCCTCCCTTGCTCTTCCGTGCGCATTGTTTGCGCGCCGCGACGAAGGTCTTTTGTATTACATGGATTTTGACGATACCAAGGCTCCCGTGAAAAACGTCTGCGGGCAGGATCGCGAAGCCGGGATTTTCGGGATGCGTCCGACGGCGCGTTTGTCGAAAGGTAAATTCGTCTATTCCGCAGCATTTAAAAACGGGAACGGAAGAAGCACCGAGCCGAACAACTATACACTCAACCTCGGGGAACTCGACGGATATTTTCAAGACAGCTTTTCCGTCGCTTTTTGGTTTAAAACCGAAAAAACCGGCAACACTCCGGCAATGATTACCGGAAACAAGGATTGGCTCAAACCGAACGAGCCGGGCTGGGCAATCACGGCAATCGACGGGAAAAATCTTTCGCTTTCCGTAGGCGGGCAGCACGTCAATATCGCGTTCCCGGCGCTGACCGACGGCGATTGGCACCACGTCGCGCTCGTCGTGGATCGCAAGGCGGGAACGGTTACGTTTTACGGCGACGGCAAACGGCTCGGGAATTCACAAAAAATTCCGGCGGGCACAATCGGCTCCGGAATCGAAACGCTCGTCGGAGGCTCCGGAAACGGCGCATTCTCCGCCCCGGGGTCGAATAACCACTGGGCCTACGTTGACGACTATGCGATTTGGACGCGCCCGCTCACGGAAAAGGAAGTCGTTGCGATGTGGTGCGAAGGCGAAGGGGCACGCGTTCCCGAACCCTCGATGTTTCCTCTGATTGCCGGAATCGGCGCGGCGGTCGCCGCCGTTGCTCTGACGCGTCGCCGCCGTCGTAAATAATCGGTTTTGTGTTCCCGCGCCCGAAAAAGTGCGGGAATATTTCTGTTTTCTCGGAATCCTTGTCCCCCTCATGAAAAAGTTTCTTCCATATTATCCGATGCTGAAGCCTGTAATCGGAACGTTTATCATCGCTTTGTTCTGCGGCGCATTGTCCGGGATTGCGAGCGGTTTCGGGCTTCCGCTGATGCTGAAGAAAGTGCTTCCCGTGCTTTTCGCCGGAACGGTCCCGCAGGATTTGGAGCTGATAAATTTCGACAGTTCGCAGGAACTTTTCGGCGGCGTTACCGCGACGTGGCTTCCGGATATTCACATTGTTGTTCCCGCCGACTACGTTCTGATTTTCGCGCTCCTGCTCATGCCGCTTGTGTTCATTATTCGCGGTGCGGCGATGTTCGGGAACACCTATCTGCTCAACCTTTGCGGAATTCGCGTTCTTGAATCCATCCGCATGAAGCTTTTCACGCACTTACAGCATTTGCATTTGGGTTTCTTCGGAAAAAACAAATCGGGGGATTTGCTCAGCCGCACGACGGGAGACACCATGCTGGTTAAAACCGTGCTCGTCGAAGTTACGAACGACCTCGTGATTCAGCCGTTTACGCTTATCGGTGCCGTCGGATTTATCGTTTGGTCTGCGTTGCAGAGCGAGGCAACTCAGCAGTTTTTGCTCAGCCTTTGCGTGGTTCCGCTTTCCGTGCTTCCCGTGCAGTTCATCGGGAAACGTCTTTTGAAACGCTCCAAAAAAATGCTCGTGAGCGCGGGCGAGCTTTCCAGCGTCCTCTCGGAAAGCCTGCAGGCGCCTCGTGAAATCCGCGCCTACAATTTGGAGGAACGCGAGTGTTCCCGCTTCCGTAAGTGCGTGCGCGATTTCTTCGTGCTTCAGATGAAATGCGTGAAGTATGACAAGATGCTGACGCCGCTCATCGAAATCATTGCCGCCTGCTCCATTTCGTTTGCGGTTTATCAGGCGGCGATGGCAAAACTCGACCAGGACACCGTCATCGCGTTGGTCGGGGCTCTTTATTTCGCCTACGATCCGATTAAGAAACTCGGGAAAATCAATAATCGCGTGAAAGAAGGCTCTGCCGGGCTTGCTCGCTTGGAGGAAATCTGGCAGGCACCGATTGAAGTCGACAACCCCGAAAATCCGCATTCTCTCGGAGCCGTTCGCGGCGAAATCCGTTTCAGCGACGTAACGTTCGGCTACAATGACGTTCCCGTCCTGCGCGGCGTTTCGTTCTCGGCGATGCCCGGCGATACCATCGCCTTGGTCGGACCTTCGGGCGCCGGGAAAAGTTCCCTCGTAAATCTCATTCCGCGATTTTACGATGTGAGTATCGGAAGCGTTTCCGTTGACGGAATCGACGTCCGCGATGTCCGCCTTGCCGAGTTGCGCAAGAACATCGCAATCGTTTCGCAGGAACCGATTCTGTTTAACGACACGATTTACAACAACATCCTTATCGGGCGGCTCGACGCCTCGCGGGAAGAAGTCCTCGCCGCCGCCAAACGCGCTTCGGCACTCGAATTTATCGAATCTCTCGAAAACGGTTGGGAAACCGTCGTCGGCGAACGGGGCGGGCGGCTTTCCGGCGGTCAGCGTCAGCGTATTGCCGTGGCGCGTGCCTTCCTGCGCGACGCTCCGATTCTGATTCTCGACGAGGCGACTTCCGCCCTTGATACCGAGAGCGAGGCGCAGATTCAGGAATCCTTGGAGGAACTCGTTCGCGGACGAACGACGTTCATGATTGCGCATCGCTTTTCCTCGATTCGCACGGCAAAACGCATTTTGGTTTTTGACGAAGGAAAAATTATCGCAGACGGACCGCACGAGAAGATTTACGAAAGTTGTCCGCTCTATCGGGGCCTTTACGACCAGCAGGCGATGGAGAAAATCTCGTGATGATCGACGTTCCCGAGGTCGTTGCCGCCGCCCTCGCGGCATCCGCCGCTTCCGTGTATTACCTGCGGAAACGCTGGAAATTTGAATTCGCACGGCTGGAGGCAAGCCTCCAACACGAACGCTACGCGGGAAAAATTGCCGTCGATTTCCTTCACGCGCTTTCGGATACGTTCAGCGGAGAGGCGGGCGACCACGAAATTTCGCGGGAACGCCTTTTCGACAGCGTCCTCAGAACCGCCGTTCGCGGGACGCGGGCGATGAGCGGGTGCATTTTCACGGTCTCGGGCGGCTTGCTCGTTCCCGCGTGTATGTCCGGATTGTTTCCGTTTCTCGACGGCTTTCCCGAAACGCTGAAAAACGCAAGCCGCATTGATGTCATCCGCGCCCTGTTTCGGGGAAAAAGTTATGCGATTGCCGATTCCGTTTTTTCGGATGTCGTATTGAAAAAAAGCGGAGGGCTTATCAATGCGTTCCCGATGCGCGACGGTTCCGCTCCGATAAAATCTCCGCCGGCGGTGCCGCGCTCCCTGCTTGCGGTGCCGTTCTTTTTTGAGGGAAATTTGGCGGGTGTTATCGCCGTCGCCAATCCGCGCCACGGCGGGCAGTTTACCCCGGCGGAACTGCACCTTGTCGGCGTCCTCGGGGAACAACTCGCCACTTCGCTGAATATGAGGCGTCTCTTCTCCGTCGAGGCGGAAAAACTGCGCCTTGACCGCGAACTCGGGCTCGCCGGAAGCATCCAGAAACTTTTGCTTCCGCAATACATTCCGCAGGCACACTCTCTCGATATCGCAACGGTGTATCAGCCGGCACAGAAAATCGGAGGCGACCTTTACGACGTCTTCGACCTCGGCGGCGGGCGCATCGCGGCAATCGTCGCCGACGTTTCCGGCCACGGCATCTCCGCCGCATTGCTGATGGCAATTTGCCGCACGAACTTTCAGCATGTGGCACGAAGCGCAATTTCCGCCGCCGACCTGCTTCGCGGACTTAACCGGGCAATGATGCATTCCTTCAAACGCGGAATGTTTGTTACAATCATCTGCGCCTTTATCGACACGCAGAGAAACACTCTTTCCATCGCACGGGGCGGACACGAACGTCCGATTCTCATCTCCAATCACCTCATCGAACACGGGGAAAGCGAAATCGAACTCCTCGACTCCAAAGGGCTCGCCATCGGAATTTCCAATCCGGAAGTTTTCGACGCAACAATCACCGAAATTTCCCGCTCGTATTCCCGGGGCGACGTCCTCGTGTTTTATACGGACGGGCTGACCGAGGCAACGAACCCGGACGGAGAGGAATTCGGCGCGGCGCGGCTCGCCGCAGTGCTCGAAAAAACGCACGACCTGCCCGCAGAAAAAATCAACGAAGCCGTGCTGAACGAGCTGAATACATTTGTCGCCGGGAACGAACCGGCGGACGACCTGACCCTCGTTACCGTTCGCGCAATTTAGGCGCCCGAGCTTCTCGGGAACGCAAAAACATCCCGTTGCGTCCGCCGCCGTCGGGAACGCCGACTTTTTTATTCGGGAAAAGAAAAGCTTCGTCCCGTCGTCGATTACGTCTCTTCGCGAGAGCCTTTTTGTATCAAAAAAAGCTTGCCGCGAACGTTT
>CAZPYE010000014.1:0-29266 GCA_964590115.1 uncultured Enterobacteriaceae bacterium | reverse complement strand
ACTACAATCCTTTTACTTATGCGGGTCGTTCTGGTCCTCTCAGCCCGACCATTTTCTCAAAAAAAATCCCCGCGAAGTAATACTGACGAATGCTTCGCGGGGTTTTCATTTTCCGTTTTAACAATCGTTGTACCGTATTCGCCCACATGAATCTGCGTTCCCGCATTATCCCGACGTTTCTAACGCTTGCGACTGCCCTTTCCGGCACGCTTTACGCCAATGCAGAAACGGCTTGGGCGGAAGGTGTTTCAAAAAGCAGGGGATGGACGGATGCGAACAAAACCGGGAAAAACGACAAATTCCTGTGTTGGGCCGCCTCCGCCGCCAATATTATCGAGTGGTGGCAAAAGAAGGCGGAAGTCCGAATTCCGGCGGGAACGCCGCGCAAAGCCGACGACATTCTAAAACTTTTCAGCGAAACGTTCATCGATGTCGGGCGCGGAGAAAGCATTGCATGGAGGTGGTATTTCGGAGGTTGTGATTTGGCGGAATACAGCTACGCAAGCGATTTCCGCGATGCGGCTTCGGCGAAGACGAGCGGCCGATTCTTAGAAAAAGCCATACTGGAAAAATACGGATGGCCGAATCCGAGAAACAGCGAGCCCGCCTATATTCTCGGCGGCGTGGCGGCGGATATTTCTCCGGACGCACTCCGCGCCGATGCGCTTGCGAAAACACTGGTGCGGCAACTCAAAGAAGGGAAAGGCGTTACCCTCGCCCTCTCCTCCGGCGGAAAATTTCCGCAGGGGCACGCAGTTACGCTTTGGGGAATCGAATACCGGAAAGACCGCATAAAATCCCTATACATCACGGATTCCGACGACGGCGTTACGGCGCTGAAAAAATACGATGTCGCCTACGTAACGACGGAAGAAACGGCGGGAGACGGGAAGCCGGACGGCACACCGTTTTACACCTGGAAAAAAACGACGATTTATCTTCAGAAATACCACGGAAGCAACGGTTATTCCCTGCAATCCTGGTCCGCACTGGATTTGACCGCTCTGCGTTCCCGCGAAAAAACGCAACCGACGAAAAAGGACCCGAAGGAAAGAATTTTCCACAAGGGAGATTGAGGGGCGGAACGTGCGTGCGCGGGAGCGGAAATTTTTCGTTCCCGCTTTTTTTTGAACCCGTTTGCGGCGGAATATCCGCGTTCGAAACGTTTTCGATTGAAAGCGGTGCGTTCCCGTTTTTTACTGATTCGAAGCACTTTTTCTTTCCGCGAAACCATGGATTCACAGCTCATTACAACACTTTCCCTGCTCGGTGTTTGTGTTTTCTTTTTCATCATTAACAAACCGCGAATGGACGTGGTTGCGCTATTGGCGTTGCTCGCGCTTCCGATGTTCGGGATTTTATCGCTCAACGAAACGTTCAGCGGATTCAGCGATCCGAGCGTCATTCTTATCGGATTGATGTTCATCATCGGCGAAGGGCTTGTCCGCACGGGCGTTTCCAACGATGTCGGCGCATGGATTTTGAAAAAAGCGGGAGGAAGCGAAACAAAGCTCGTTGTTTTCATGATGGTTGCCGTAGCGCTTATCGGCTCGGTAATGAGCTCTACGGGCATTGTGGCACTGTTCATTCCGGTCGTTCTCGGGATCTCGTCGAAGCTCAACGTCTCTCCGGCAAAACTGATGATGCCGCTGAGCTTTGCCGGACTTATCAGCGGGATGATGTCTCTTGTCGCCACGCCGCCGAATATGGTCATGAACTCCATTCTGACGCGTGAAAACTTTGAAGGGTTTACGTTTTTTGCATTTTCTCCGATCGGGATTCTCGTGCTTATCGCCGGGGTTTGCTACATGCTCTACACGCGGCGTTTTCTCGGAAACAACGATGACAGTGCGCAAAAATCGGTTGCCAAAACCACTTTTGCCAAGCTCGCAGACCGCTACGAACTGACTTGGCGTGACGCCGTTCTCGTCCTCACGCCGCAGTCCCCTTTTTGCGGAAAAAAAATCAGCGAATTGCCGTTGCGAGCCGAATACGGCGCAAGCATTGTCTGCATCGAACGGCGGGAACGCCTGAACAAGCAGCTGATTGACCCTTCCGGGGAAACGGTTTTGCGGGCGAACGATGCGTTGCTGGTGGATTTTGAGCGCAACGAAACGGATGTTTCGGATCTTTGCGAGCGCCACCGCCTTTTGCGTCACGATCTGAACAGCGGCAGGCACTTTGAGCACACCGAACGAGAATTCGGGCTCATCGAAGTCTCCGTAATGCCGGACTCTCCGTTGGACGGAAAAACCCCGCTTGAAGCGAAGTTCCGCACGCGCTACGGCATGAGCGTTATCGGGATTCTGCGAAACCGCAAGGCGATTTCCCAAAACGTCATCAACGAAAAGCTCCGCGTCGGCGACATGTTGCTTCTCGCCGGCTCCTGGAAAGCGGCAGAAGCCCTGCAACTTCACCGGAAAAGCTTCATCGTGTTGAATGTTCCCGTCGAGTTTGAAAACAAAACCGCCGTTCCCGGACGTGCGCCCTACGCGCTGGTCAGCCTTCTCGTTATGGTCGGGCTGATGATTAGCGGCATCGTTCCGAACGCGCTTGCGGCTCTTATCGGGTGTCTGATGCTTATCGGGACGCGTTGCATTGATATGGACCGTGCCTACCGTTGCATCAACTGGTCAAGCGTTATTCTGATCATCGGGATGATTCCGTTTGCGACGGCATTGGAAAAAACCGGAGGCGTCGAAATTGCGGCAAATGCCCTGATGCATGTCTTCGGCGGTTCCGATCCCCGCATCATTTTGGGTGCGCTCATGGCGTTTACGATGATTGTCGGGCTTTTTATGTCCAATACGGTTACCGCCGTTCTGCTCGCTCCCATCGCCATTACGGTCGCAAAATCGCTCGGCGTTGTCCCCTATCCCTTTGCGATGGGAATTGCCATCGCCGCATCGACGGCGTTCATGACTCCCATCTCGTCTCCGGTCAATACGCTTGTTCTCGGTCCCGGGCGCTACCGCTTTATCGATTTCGTCAAATTGGGAGTTCCGTTTTCGCTTATCGTTCTGATTATCGGTGTCCTGTTTATTCCGCTGTTCTTCCCGTTCGCCCCGCTTCCCGCTTCGGCAAACTGACGGTCTGACAAAAAAAAAGCCGGTCCGCGCAAAAGACCGGCATTTTCCCGTCGCGGGAACGCCCGATTTACAGGCGTTCAAAATACGCAGCCGGAATGACGGGAGCGGGTTCCGCAATTGCGGACGGCTGAAACATAGAAGGCGGCAGACGCAGATTCAATGCCGCCGCCACGACGACGAATTCATCCTTATCGCGCGTAGTGTCGTCGCGCAGGACGAGCTCCCGAATCGTGTATTGGTCCTGAACTTTTTGAACGCGGGAAAGCGAAAACGTCTTTTTGAGATTTCCCTCGCGGTCAAAAATTTCCGCCGACACGAGCGCATTGTAAACACGGTCAAAACCGATACGAACAAACCCGATATCCGGATTTTCCGCGAGAAAGCTCTCCGGCGGCATCATTTTAAAGAAATGAACGGGGCGACCGCGGAAGCGGCGCGTCTGTTCATAACGGGCGTTTTCCCAATAAACGAAAGGCGTCTGCAACTCGAACGGCGTAAAAATCAGATTTTCAAAAAACGGCTCCGCCGAATTCTTATCCATACGCTCAGGCTGATTCCGGTCGTTTAGCATCCAGAGTTCCGGTGCGTTCCCGCCGCGCAGGAGATAGGATTTCCGGCTCTCTCCCCGGGCGATTTCGATGCGCAACACGGGAACGTTCTCATGCCACGTGCCGTAAAGCGTTCCCGTGCAGGTTTGGGTTTCGTCGCTCTTACGCAGGTAATGCGTAATTTCAAACTTCATACAAAAATCGCCCGGCATCCGATAGGCACGGAACTCGGAAAGCACGCGTTCGGCATCCGAAGCCGACAGGCGTCGAAATTCGTCCTGCGCGGAAAGAGGAAGGACAAATACCGACAAAAACAATCCCAGTAAAAAGAGATATGATTTTTTCATAAAATCCGAAATCTGATGAAATGAATAAAAAACGAAGGGAAATCCCCGAGTTCACGGGAATGCGGCCCGATGCGTCAGGGCACTTCGGGCGTCGGCTCGTATCGAAGTACGTCGAGTTGCTTTAAGCCGTCATACATGAGTTCCGCAGCACGCTGATTGCGTTCCCGCTGAGATGTCTTTGCATCGACGCTTCCTTTTTGTGCACCGGGAACGATTCCGCCGAGAACGACGGCGATAACTCTGCGATGACCTCTGGAGGCGGTCGTAACGATTGAGGCTCCGGCATTTATCCAACCTGTCTTCAAGCCGTCGCATCCCGGGAAAAGCCACAATAGCTTATTGTGGTTACTGATCGGAAGAGGCGTGGTATCGACGCGAAGTTCGCGAAAAACCTTCGTTTTGGCGGCGCAGTAGCGGAAAATATTCGGATGCGCTTTTATGAGCTCCCGCGACAGTTGTGCCATATCCGCAGCCGTCGTCATATCCGGACGCTTCCCCGCTTTTTTCTCCTGCTTTGAAATCGGCAAACCGTGCGGTGTGGAATACTCGGTTTTTTGGAGATTGAGCGCTCTCGCCTTCGCATTCATTTCATCGACAAATGCCTCAACACTTCCCGAAACCTTTTCCGCAAGAGCGATGGCGACATCGTTTGCCGATCGGAGCATCAGCGCGTAAAGCATATCGTCAACAGTATTCACCTCACCTGCCTCAAGATACACCCGAGTCCCTTCCGTATTTTGGGCCCGGCGGCTTGCCGTTACGGAATCGGAAAGAGCAAGTTTTCCGGATTTTACGGCATCGAGGACGAGGAAAATCGTCATCAGCTTGGTTACGCTTGCGGGCGGATGACGCACATCCGCGTTGCGGGACGAAAGGACGGCTCCGGTATCCGCGTCGATACAGATTTGCCCGACGCAGGAAAAACTCTTCATCGCCGGACGCGGAGGCTTGACGCGTTCCCGCGCCGGAGTCGGAACCGCACCGGAATCCGTCGGAGCAAAATCGGACTCGAAGATTTCCGCCGAAAGCGACGGTAAGTCGGTAGCGAATTCTTCGACCGAAGAAAGCTCCTCCGAGAAAGAAATTTTCCCGGCGGGAACGGATATTGCGGGTCCGGCGGCAACCGGAGCGGCAGATGCGGGAACGCGGGCCGAAACGGGTTTTGTTGTCGCATCACCTTCCCCGAACGCCCCGTTGAAAGTGAAGACGAAGGCGACGACGACAACGCCGACGACAAACGCAAGGACAAGGTATTCTTTAAGGCGTAAACTCATTTCGCAAAAAAAAAACGGAATAAACCCGAAGCTCAGAACCAGGACTTCAACGTCGTTTCGTCCGTCGGCAGAACCTGATCGTTTTTAGTGTCGTCGAGCATTTGCGTGACGCTGTTGATCAGGCTTTCGCGTTTGGCGACAAAAAGCATTCTGTCGCTACCCAAAAAGTTTTGAACGTTTTCCAAAACCGAGCGCGGCGGGCGGCGGGTTTCCAAAAGCGGCGGCAGGTAGCGCACGAGCACGGAAACGTCCTCATGGCGCAGTGCGTAACGAACCAGCTCGAGCAAGACCGTCTGGTTCCCGTTTTCGAGCAGGAATGCGTTTTCGTAAACATTGCGTGCCTCGTCTTCGAATCCGAAGGTATCGAGGCGTCGCGCCAAAACGATAAGCCGGGCGGCGGGAACGGACTGGTTTTTCATCACCCGCTCGAGATTGATTTTTCCGAGATTTGCCTGATTGTCGGAGTAATACGCGAGGGCTCGGAGGCAATCGAGCACGCCCTGATAATTCTTGACCCATCCGTAATTACCGGTATTGAGTTCGTCAAGTTGCGCCAAAGCTTCGGAGGAACGTCCGTCCAAGACCAGTGCTTCGAGGTAGAGCAATTCGAATTTGGGCAAATCTATGAGTGCGGCAGTTCGGGCCTGATTGTAGATTTTTTCAACGAGCTCGTAATTCTTTCCGTCCGTGGCGTATTGAGCAAAGACGAGCAAGGCGGCGGAATCGTTTTTGTAGCGTTCAAAATATTCTTTTTCCAAGCCTTCGCGGTAAACGCGATTTTCTTCGCCCGGGAACAGCGTAAGAATTTTTACGCGAATCGCCGGATCGTTCTTTATCAGCGCGAGACGGGTCAAAACGTCGCGGGCTTCGGAAAGGCGTCCGTCCTCTTTCAGATACAGCGCGTAGAGAAGCGATATTTGCTCATTCCCGGGAGCCAATCTGAGCGAATTGCCGAGCGTCGAAAGAGCCTTTTCCCTGCGTCCGGACTCCCAGTCGATTTGCGCGGAAAGCACTCGCCCGGAAAGCGTATTTTGGACGCCGTAGGTTTCGAGCACTTTTTGTGCCCGTTCAAAACGCCCGCGCAGAAGATTTGCCTGCGCGGCACCGACGGCGAGAATCAGGCGATTATCCCGCAAGGCTTCAGTGTCCTTGGAGAGCAGCTTTTCGACAATCGGGAACTGCGGCAAAAACGTGTCTGCGGCGGATGCCAAAACATCGTCCTGCGCGAGGTCCAGACTCTGCCGCACGAAGAATTGGACATACGTACGGTGATTCAAAGAATGCGGCAAGCCCTCTTTCAAAAATTCAAACGCCTCCCGTGTTCGTTTTTGGTAAAAAAGCAATGACGCAAAGTCGATACGAGCCTCGGGATTAAAGGGAGAATAAATCAGCCCGGCGCGAACCTTTTGGAAATACTTTCCGAAGTCCTTGTCGTCTTTAAACTCCGCTTTGGCTTCGTCGATAAATTTATCGCCGAGACGCCTGCGCACCTCCTTGCGAATTTCGGTCGAAACCGGATACGCGAGTGCTTCCGCATAACTCGCCTCGCCTTTGAGAAAATAGAAGAAAAACAACCCGAGCCCGGCATAGGCGACGGTGCCTAAAATCGCCAAAACGATAAGGATTCTTATCCAATTGAAATGCAATCTCCACTGCCCGCTTTTGCTTCGGGCATAGGTTGCAAAACCCAAGTATTCTCTGTTTGAAAATTCCATCTTGCTTAAAAGTAGCTACACAACAGAACCGGAGCAATACGCGATTTTAATCCGAAAACGCCCGCATTTCCCCGTCACGGACGGGAACACGAACGCGGAACCGGTGCGTTCCCGCCTCCGTAATTTCAAAATCGAAATGAAGTGTTTCCGGAAGAAGCGCATCCCCGATTTTTTCCGGCCATTCCACAACCCAAAGCCAGGGACTCCGCATAAATTCCTCCAACATCAGCGCATCCACTGCCTCCGGAGACGCAAGGCGATATGCGTCCATGTGAATCAGCTGACGCACTTCGCCCTCGTAAACGGCGTAAATATTGTAGCTCGGGCTCGTTACGGGTTGCCGGACGCCGAGCGCTTTTGCCAAACCGCTCACGAAAGTCGTTTTCCCTGCGCCCAAGGTGCCGTGTAATGCGAGCGTGCAATCCGATTTCGGTAAAAGAGCCGCTACGCGCGCCGCCGCTTCCGCCATTTTTTCCGCGGAATCGCATACTGTCCAATTTCCGAAACTTGCCGATATCGAATCCATGCCTAAAAGAAAAACTAAAGCTCCGCAGAATGAAAGATGTTTTTCCCGCGTTCCCGGTCAGGACAATTCGATGTGTTCGGCAAAAACTCCGACGTTCCCGCCGAGAAATTTTTCCGCCGCACGGGAAAATCGCTCCGCCGCCTCCGTTGTGAGGAAACGGGCGTTCCCGCCGCGGGAAATCCGCCGTTCCGTTTCCGGGTGCCGCACAAGATAATCCCTTAAACTCGCCGCGACGCAATCCCCCTGCGGGAACACGCGCACCCCGGGCGGCAAAAAATGCCGGATTCGGGGAAGCAACAGCGGATAATGCGTGCAACCGAGAATCAGCGTATCGATTTTTTCATCCCGCGCCAAAAGCGCATCCAAATGCCGTTTCACGAAAAAATCCGCAGCGGGAGTTTCAGTTTCGCCGTTTTCGACGAGCGGAACCCACATCGGGCAAGCCTCGGAAAACACGCGAATCTCCGGAAAAAGTTTCGCCATTTCCAACTCGTAGGAACGCGAAGCGATCGTGCCTTCAGTGCCGAGCACGCCGACGCGCTTTGTCCGGCTGAGCGTGTCCGCCGCCTCGACGGTCGGGCGAATCACGCCGAGCACACGCCGGGCGGGATCGGCGGATTTCGGTAAATCTTCCTGCTGAAGCGTGCGCAACGCTTTTGCCGATGCCGTATTGCAGGCGAGAATGACAAGCGGACAACCGCAGGCAAAAAGTTTCGCCACGGCTGTCCGCGTAAACTCGTAAACAACTTCAAACGAACGCGGTCCGTAAGGCGCGCGCGCATTGTCGCCGAGGTAAAGAAAATCATACGCGGGAAGAGCCTCACGGATTTTTTGAAAAATCGTGAGTCCGCCGTAGCCGGAATCGAAAATTCCGATGGGCGAAGCCATTCCCGCGTAAGAATTTTACTTATTTTTGTAAATGACGCTTTTTTCCGAAATTCCGTTTTCTTCCAAATAGATCTTGGAAAGCACGGAATAATCGAAATCGCCCTTTTCCGTTTTGAATTTCGAGAAAAACTCCGCGATTTTTTCGACGGAAGAAGCGGCCGCTTCTTCTACGACGAGCTCTCCGTCGTCTTCCGCATCGCAAGTCTCCGCGCTGCACGCAGCCGAAGCCGTCGAATCCTGAATTTCAGCGAGCATCGCCGCAATCGTCTTGCCGAGATGCGCGTAGGAAATTACGCAACCGCCGGCGGGAAGCAGAGCTTCGCCCGCTTTGATGTTTGCGTTGTCCCAAACGGACGGCACGCCCGCACCTTTCGCCGCCTGAGCAACGATTTTTTCGAGCATATCCGGTGCGCCTACGCAAAGTTTTCCGTTGAGGAAAACGGCGGAAACGACGGGCTTGTCTTCGACGATAAAGTTGTAAAATTCCGGCGTTCCCGCGACTTTGACGAGCGAGACTTCGGACGGGAGTTTTTCCGCGATTTTTTCAAGCGCGAAACCGACTAATTTTTCGTCGGAAACATTTTGAAGCCAAACGGCTTCTTCCGGTTTTCCCGCCGAAAGCGCGTAAGTCAAAATTCCGTTATCAAGCGCGGCAAGCGTTGCGGGAACGTCCAGATTTTCCGCCGCTTTCAAATTCATGAGTTGCATTTCGGCAATTCCGAAAAGCGGGGACGCTTCGCGCGCCAGCGTCATGAGCTGAAGGACAAATTTCCCGACGGAGAAATTTGACGAAGATACGCTTGAGAACTCGTCATCCGGCGGAAGCAGAGGAGATTTTTCAAACCCGTCTTTCATCGATGACGTCAAAAGCGTTACGATTCCCTTGTTTGCATTCCACGAAATCCCGAGCTCGGAAACCGCGCCGTCCGCCGTAAACGAGGACGAGCACCAAACCGAATCGACGGCTTCCGGCGCAAACGCCTTGGCGACCGGAGTCATCAGGACGGAAAACATGAGCGCACCCGGATTGCCCTGCGCTTTTTCAATCTCCTTTTTATCGAATTCCTCGGCGGCAGCGTAAATTTTCTTCGCAATCGTCTTTCCGTCCGCGTAAACCCAGAAGTCCGCGTTCCCGATGCGTTCCCGCGCCTTTTTGAATTCGGCGGAATCCTCAAGGGATTTGACTTTCGCTTTCTGTTTCGCGTGCAAAGAGGTCGTCATCGTTTTGACGATTTTTTTGAGCACGGCGACGTCGTCCGAAAGGATAAACGTTTTTTCGACCACCGCGAAGCACACCTTGTCCGATGCGCATTTCTTCGCGTTCACACCGGCAACGGAGAAAGTTTCAATCTTAGCGTCCGGTTTGTTTTTTTTGTAAATTTCCGCGATTTTTTCCAAAGCGTCCGCCCCGGAACAATCGGCGAGGAATACCGGATTACAGGCTTTCTTTCCGTCAACCAAAGCAAGTAAAACTTCGCCGGAAAAAATTTCGGAAAGTTCCGCGTAAACGGCGGAAAATGCTGAAAAATCCTTAGCGCAACCTGCGTCTGCCTTTTGCATTTCCGCCAAAAACGGCGTGAGAATCTTGGTATTAAATTCCGCCGTAAGCGGATTTGTTTCGGACAGCTCTTCGAGCCTGTCGTTATTCTCGATTTTCGCCAGCGCAAGCGTCTTATCCGGCAAATATTTTTCGAGCGCGGCGGCGGAGAACGGGGCGAGCGCAAGAGTAGAAATCGCTACAGCGACGAGTGTTTTGATTGTGTTTTTCATAGTGATTACTTTTTTTGGGGGAAATTTAAAACGCGGAGAATTTTTGATTAAAAAACGGTAACCGTCAAGTCATCGAAAAACGATTCGTCGCCCGGTCCCTGCAAACCGACATAGAGACAGATCCGGACGGAATCCGTCCGTGCGGGAGCCTCTCCCGCGGCGACGAGTTTCCGCCAATCCTCCGTCTTTCCGACGGGTAAAGAGGCGGACGTAAGCGAAATCAGTTTCCCTTTTGCATCCAGAAACTCAATCCCGAGATAAGAAACGGAGCCGACCGAGACGTTCCCGCGGGCATAAACTTGAGCCAGAACCTTTTTTCCGGGAGAAATGCGCGAACTGCGTGCAAGTTCGACGCGCTCGCATTCTCCCGCGATGCGAAACGCCGCGTTCCCGCCGTGCGGCGCATCGGAAGAAGCGGACATTTCCGTTTTTTCCGATGCGGCGACAATGCAACGCCAGCCACCGGGATATGAAAGATGTTTTCCGGCACGCCAATCGCCCGGATGGTAGGCGACAAAATCCTCGGCTTCAAAACGCTCCGTCATTCCCGGATTCGCATCGGCGGCGGCGAGACTTTCAAGCATCAGACGCAGGCGGGCATCCGTCTCGGAAAGTGACGGAACATCGGTAGCCGACTCGACGATTACCGCACGGGAACGCTGAGCCTTTCCGAAAATACGCTCCGCCATGCGGTTCAGTTGCGCCAGCTCCTCCGGATTTTTCGTGTTTTTCAAAAAATTCCGCACCCGCAACAATGCCGCCGGACGCGGATCGGAAATCGCATACGCCGCGATTCCGGCGCGATGCGGCAGCGAGGAAAAGTCGGCATCATTGTAAATTTCCTCGTAACGCCATGCGGGACTCTTCAATACGAAAACGGCGGACTCAAAAGAATCGGCGGGCGCCTCGTCGAGGGCTTTTCTCGCAAAGTAGGATTCGGAAAACTTCTCGGCACGCGTCAATGCGGCGGAGATTTCGTGAAGCCGAGACAAAATCCGGCGTTCCCGCGGCGGTCGGGAGTCCTCATCCGCAAATTTCGGGAGGGATTCAAACGCTTTTCGCAACAGACTGCGAGCGTGAGCCAATTTTTCCGGCGGGAAAATTTCGATGCTGTTTTCGTTGTTCCATCCCTTAATCCAACGGCATTGTCCGCCCTGATTTTTCCAAACGATGCAGCAATAATCATAAAAATCCTTCATTGCCGTTGCCGCCGCCCCGAAAGTTTTCGCGTAATATTCGGAAAGAATTTTTTCGGGATCCGCATCCGGGTTTTTGAACAATTGCGAAGCGAGCCAAACCTTCGGAGCATCAAACGCGACCACGGAACCGCACTCCGCATAAAAAATTTTCCCGCCCTGATTGCGGACAAATTTGATCGCTTCCGCCTGTTCCTTGAAAAAAAGTCGCGGGAACAGAAACGGTGAACCGTAGTAATAATCGTAAACGCCCCAGACCTCTGCCCCGGAACGCGCCCAACGCCTTATCAGCGCCTTATCCTCCGCCTTAAACTTCGGGAAAACCCACATTGAGCGATCCGCGCAGAGAACGGGAACAACGTTTTTGCGAACGGGAAAATCCGGCGTATTCTGCACGTCCATATACGCGATGGCACCCACGCTTTTCCCGTTGAGCCTGCGCACGGCATCGGCGGCGCGATTGACGTAGTCGTAGTAATAATTCGAGCGGTCGGGCAAGTTCCGGTAAAACGAAATCGGTCCGTAAGCCTTTTCGGATTCGACGGACTCGTCCCAATTCGTCGTGTCGTTAATCCCGAGCGCAAACATCGGAGCCTCGGGATTTTTTTCAAAAAACGCTTCGGCGGCGGCGAGCGTAATATCGATTGCCGCCGGATTTTTTAAATTCGGCTGAGGAGCGTAGTAGCCCGTATAATCCGTATATTTTTTCCCGAAGACTTCGGGAGCGACTTCCGGATTTTCCGCATAGACCGCCTTGTTAAAAATGTTGCCGAGGTTATGCGAATAACGCGGCAATTCACCGAACCCGAGATGCACGTTCCAATCGTCATCACGCGTTCCGACAAGCCGCCACGCGAAGGCGGGAACGTTCTCAATGCGCACGCGCGGAAACGGGATTTCGTTGAGCGGAGTCCACTCGGCACCGTCGTCTCCCGGCCAAACAAATTCTATTCCGAGAATCCGGCGTAAAAACTCTCCGACGGCGATACGCGTCGCCATCGGCGTTTTTCCGACAATGAAAACGGCGTTTCCCCGCGTTTCGACGAGGTAAGTTTCGCCGTCTCCCACGGGCGCAAAAATACCGAGCTTTTCGGCTGCCGCGGTATTGCCGATGTAAATCCCCGTCGGCATCTCCGCAAGAGACTTCGGATCCTCCGGCTCCGTCTCCACGGGAACGGGAGTTTTTGAACCGGCAACCCGCGTAAGCCACGCAGACAAATCCAGGGCGGCGGACATATCACCCGGAGTAACCTCCGACGACGAAAGGAAAATTTTTCCGAAAACGCGACCGTTGCGGGCGAGAAAACGTTCCCGCATCGGTTCCACTTCAAAAGGATCCGGAAGTTGCATTCCGGAAATACCGAGCACGCTCAATTCGTCGGCGGGAACGCTCTTTCCGCCGTCTGCGGCAAAGATGCATCCGCACGAAACGGAGAGCGCGGCAAACGCCGCCGCTACGGTTCGACCTGTGTTTATCGTAAACATTAGATTTCCGAAACAGAAGCGGCGTTCCCGCCGCTCACGGGCTGATTTTCACGTTTTTTTTTTCGCGCCGGATTACCTTTTTTCTCCGCCGTCCCGACGCACGGAACCGGGAATGACGAAAACGCGATCGCTTCCCTTGGGGATAATAATACGCGGGCGCGAAACCTGCGCGGGCATTTCGGTGTCCGTTCCCGCCGCAGAACCGGTGAGAAGTTGCCGCTTTTCGAGGTCAAAAACGAAACGGTCGTTCCCGGGCTGAAGAGAAATCCCGCTCTTATCACGAATTGCCGGATCCCCGCTGAGCACCGCACGGTTTTCCGTCGGGAAAATTTCCAGCGTGGAGCCCTTCCCTTCCGAACCGTCGTGAACAAGGCGGACGTTCCCGCGACAGACCACTTTTTTCGCCTCAAAATTCTTTCCCTCTTCACCCGAAGTCAAAAGCCCTTCGACGTGATCGCACATTCCGTTCGCTCCGCCCTCGGTTGCCAAAATCACGTCGCCGCGCAGGAAGAAGCGCGCACGGGCCTTTCCGGCGACAAGTTCCATCGCATCGCTTTCGAGGTAGGATTTTTTTGCGGCAACGGGAACGGGCTTCGCGACCGTTTTTTTCTTTTTCGTCAGAGGCAAAGCCGCTCCGTCCGACGGAGAATCCGCGACAGGTGCACTCGGCTCTTTTTCGGCGGGTTTTACGGGCAAAGCGAACGCGAGGCGGGAACCGCCCGCATCTCCCGGGAACGTAATGCGCGGGCGCGTTCCCGTATCCGCGTCCGGCTCGACCACGACCCAGCAGGGCATTTCTCCGTCAGCGGCACTGCGATCGGATGCGACCCATTCCCGCAACTCGACGGCAGGCGTAATCATCGCCCGTCCGCCCGTAAGCTCGTAACCGTTTTGTTTGAGCGCGACATTGTCGACGGCGATAATCTTGCGAATTTGGGAAAGCCCGGTTTTTGCGGACGACTTTTTATCGCGACTTAAAGACTCCGCGTCGGCAAAAACGAGAATGCGACCGCAAGTTCCCGTCAGTTCGAGCGAGGAAAGCGTCACGCTTCCGAAAATATCAAAAGTGCTCAAATTGTCTCTGCCGTTGCGGGTCAGCGTAAGGTGGTCGCCGGAGATTTTCGTTTTTACGCCGTCCGAAGAAGACGGAGAGTTCTTGAAGCCGGAACGGGAATTAACTTCGGAAAAGTTCGGAAGCTCCACATCGACGCGCCGCCGATTTGCCGATGCGCCCTCCTCCGAGAAGACTTCTATAACGTCCCTGTCGAGAAAGACTTCGACGCGGTCGCCCGAAAGTGCGGAGTTTTCCTTTGAAGAAATCACACGCGGCGTTCCCGTCAGCAAAATGAGTTTTCTCTGCGGGAACACGTCCGCCCGCTCGCAGGTAAGAACGCGCCCGGAATAGTCCGCCCGCACATTTCCCTCGGCAACGGCGGATCGGACGCTTAAAGAGTCGCTTCCTCCGTCGGAGATTTCCGGAAAATCGTTCCCGTCGGAGGGCTCCGTGGTAACGACGAGTTTGTCCGCATCGATACAAATTTCGCTGTCGGTAACGCGGACTTCGTCGAAAAGCGAAATCACATTTTCCTTTTCGGTCAGGCTCACCGTCATTCTTTTTCCGGAAACGACGGCTCCGGCGGAATCCGTCAGCGGCGATGACGCGCTCTTCTGTCGTGCTACCGGTGAGGGCATTTTCACGGAAACGGCAACCGGAGCGTTCGGGAGAGCCGCGTTCGGACCGGTGGCACGCACCTCGATAAAATGCTCTTCGATTTTTCCGACGGCTTCGTCTCCGTGCACGGAAATATCCGCCGAGCTGTCGTCCAATTGGGCGTTCCCGCGAACGGTAAAGACATTTTCCCGAGGAAGGAACTCGGCGGAGTTGCCGGAAAGCATCGTCGTTCCGCGCCGGACGGCGATGTTCCCGCGCCCGGCGATGCGGGAAACGGCATTTCTCCAATCCGTATTCTTTGCGGAGGAATCGCCGAGTTCGCGGGCACGACTCCCGCTTGCGGAAACAACGATTTCGAGTGTTTCGCAAGTCATGAAAATATCCCCGTAAACCACATCCGTGTTTCCCGAGAACATGAGTTCCGTCCGGTCGTCGGTTCCTTTAATGGTCAGGCGGGTTGCGCGCACGGTCAGATGCTCCTGCGGCAGGGAAACAAACACGTCGCCGTGAACCCGGATCAGATTATCGTGCCCGTGTCCGCTCCACGACCACCCCTTTCCGCGCACGGTAAAAACATCTCCGCGCACTTCCACATCGGAATCGCTGTCCGCCTCGCGTTTCTCCGGACTGAACTGCCCCTTGGGGCTCGTCATTCTGGCAAAGGGCTGTCCGTTTTTTCCGAATGTAAAAAGGCGCAGATTATAGAGGTTCCAAAGCGCTTTTTTTATGTCGGCGGAACGCGTTTCTCCGGAGGTATCGGCGGAATCTGCCTCGAGGCGCCACTGAAGCTCTCCGTCGTCATCCTTATTGTAGCCGGAAAGTTTAAGATCCTGAATCGTTTCGATGCTCACGTTCCGGGATTTTTTTTCGTTCCCGTAAACAAGCGTTTCGCTCGAGATGAGAAAGCCGATTGCCAAAAAAGAAAGATTGCGGAGTAAATTGTTCATTTTCTCGTTTGAGAATAAGCCGCTTCCGCGCTTATTTCGATACTTTTTAGAGGAGCTTAAAAGGCGGAACCGCTCCGGCGGGAAAGCACACCGGGCGCTGCCCGTTTTTTCGGAAACCGCTCACATGATTTCACTTGTAAAAACAAAGACTTCCCGATGTAATGCGTCATCTTTTTTTTGAGACAGTATTTTACGATTAATTTATAAACAGGATATGAAGCCCCAAATTCTTATAGTCGATGACGAAAAGAACACTCGCGAAGGTCTCGCCGCCACACTCGAAGAACAATACGAGATTTCAACGGCGAGCAACGCCGACGAGGCTTTTCGACTGATGGATATCGAAAATTTTGACGTCATCATCACGGACCTGCGCATGGCGGGTCAATCCGGACTCTCGGTTATCGACAAAGCCCTGGCACTTCCGCAAAAGCCGGTCTGCATCATGATGACCGCTTACGGGAACGTGGAAACCGCCGTCGAAGCCATGCGCCGAGGCGCCTACGACTTTCTGACCAAGCCGCTGAATCTCGAAAAACTCGAAATCGTCATTCAACGCGCCCTGAAAAGCCGTGCGACGGAAAAGGAAAACCACGCGATGCGCGTGCGTCTGGACAACAAATTCAGCTTCACCGGTCTCATCGGGAAAAGCGCCGCGCTCGAAAACTGTATCGAGAAGGCAAAGCGCGTTGCCGCCTCCAAGGCGACCGTTCTTCTGCTCGGAGAAACGGGAACGGGGAAAGAGCTTTTTGCGCAACTGATTCATCAAAACAGCCCGCGAGCCAAAGGACCCTTCGTTCCCGTGCACTGCGCGGCAATTGCGACAACGCTTTTGGAAAGTGAAATTTTCGGACATGAAAAAGGGGCGTTCACCGGAGCAAGCGAGCGGCGTATCGGACGTTTCGAATCGGCGAACGGCGGAACTCTTTTTCTCGATGAAATCGGAGAAATCGACCTTGCGACGCAGGTTAAGCTGTTGCGCTTCCTCGAAACACACACGATTGAACGTCTCGGTTCGCAGAAGCAGATTCAGCTTGATGTGCGCCTCGTCTGCGCGACCAATCGCGATCTCGCCGCGATGGTCGCGGAAGGCACGTTCCGCGAAGATCTTTACTACCGCCTCTCGGTCGTTGCACTGATTCTCCCGCCGCTGCGGGAACGCAACACGGACATTCCCGTCCTCATCGATCATTACCTCCGGAAATTCGCTGCGGAAAATGCTCTCAAGCCGCCGAAAATCGCCAAAAGCGCAATGGATATTCTGAAAAAATACTTTTGGCCGGGAAATATTCGCGAACTGCGCAATCTTTGCGAGAATCTGGTCGTCATGCATGCCGGCGCGGAAGTCGGGGAATACGACCTCGATCCGCGCTTCCTGCGCAAGCGGGTCGAACCGCTGATGCCGACGCGCCCGCGACTCGAATCCGATCCCGAAGGGAACCCGCTTTCGGATCGTGAAGTTCAAAAAGCACTCAAAAAAGACCGGGCGGCACAACGCGAAAAAATTAAACAGGTTCGCATGCAGGCTCTTTCCAAAAAAGAAAACGAAAAAAGACTCATGCGCGAAGCGTTGATTCAGGCAAAGGGCAATCGCTCCGCAGCAGCGGATTATCTCGGAATATCCCGCAGAACATTCCACCGGAAACTTCTTCAGGACCCCTCCATCGCCGCCGGCTACATCGCTAAGCGCGGAAGAAGGTCCGATGCTGACAATTGCTGATTTCTGTGCTAAAAGATGCGGCATGATTCTTCCTGCCGCATCTTTTGTTTTTAAGCGCATCGTTCCCGCACTCATCCTTTCCGTCGCGGGAACGTTGATTCTCCGGGCGACACCGATTCGCTATTCCGGATCGGACTTCCTCGCCGGCGAGCCGGAGAAAGCCCTCAATGCCGCAATCGAAAACGCCTCCGGGGAACCGGCACAAAGCAAACTTCGCGGAAGCATTTCCGGAGAAAAGGAGTTGAGAACGGACAAGGCGGACTTCGCACTACTCATGTTGCCCGCCGGCGGAAAGAATATCGAAGAAGTTAAAAACGGAACGTGGCGAGTCTTCCCTATCGGCTACCAAATCTCTTATGTCGCCGTCGCCTCCGCTAATCCGCTCAACGAAATCACGTTTGAGCAGTTGGCATCGGTTTTCGGAAATTTTGCTCAAAGAAATGCGAAAAGCTGGGAAGAGCTCGGTGCGGAAGGCTTTTCGCCGACACTCAATCCGTGTGTAGGGGATCTTTCGCAAACCAACGCCGTCTCCTTTTTCCAACGCAAAGTTCTCCCCAATTTTGCCCTGCGTCCCGTCGTGCGAAACCTCATTTCGGACGAAAACGCATTTAAGGAAATCGTAAACAACCCGGGAACCGTCGCAATCGTCGGGAAACGGATGCCCCCGGGCGTTCCGATTAAAATGCTTGCTGTTGCCGACAATCATCAGAACGCGAATGCGACGGCATATTCGCCCATATTCACCAACGTTTACAACAACGATTATCCGCTCTCCATTCCGCTTTACATCGTCTATCCCGCAAAAAATCGCCAACTCCTGAAACCCGTGCTCGCCTACCTCTATTCCCAAGAAATGGCGGACAAACTCTCGGAAGCCGGTTTTCTTCCGTTGGAAGCAAAGCTCCGCGAACAATTCCAAAAAGGGATTGACAACATTAAGTAAAAAGAGTTTGATTCTTTTCACTTTTATTGCTTCGGCAATCTAAGCGGGCGTAGCTCAATTGGTAGAGTACCACCTTGCCAAGGTGGATGTTGGCGGTTCGAACCCGCTCGCCCGCTCCACTTTACAAAACAAATCCCGCGTTCACCGAACACGGGATTTTCTTTATCCGAAAATCTCCGCCCTTACTCTTCTTTGAGCGAGCGCGTCATCAGCGTAAAAACGGCGGACTTCAGACCGACGTTTCCGTAGACGATATTATAGACGCATTTCAGAATCGGCGCGGAAACCCCGGAACGGCACGCTTTTTCGTAAAAATTCTTTGTCGAATAAAAGCCTTCGACCACTGCTTTCTGCTTCCGCATTTTTTCCATCGCGGCAGACGTTCCCGCGCGACCGATTTCCAATCCGAAACTGCGGTTTCGCGACCAATCCGCCGTCGCCGTCGCAATCAGGTCGCCCATGCCGCTGAGCCCGCGCACGGTTTCGACGTTCCCGCCCTCCGCCTCGACGATGCGCCCCATCTCGGCAACGGCACGCGTCAGCAACGAAGCACGGGCATTAGCGCCGAGCCGCATTCCGTCGCAAATTCCCGCCGCGAGTGCGTAAATATTTTTAAGCGCACCGCAAAGCTCTACTCCGATTAAGTCCGCCGAACGGTAAATGCGAAAAGATTCATTACTGAATTTGCGCTGAATTTCGGAAGCAAGTGCCTCCGGCGCATCACTCGCGAAGGCGACGGCGGCGGGAAACCCGGAGGCGACTTCTCCGGCATTCGTCGGCCCGGAAATCGTCCCGCAGGGCAAATTCGGGAAAACCTGCTTCAGCACCTGTTCCGGCCGCAACAAGGTCTCCGCCTCCAAACCCTTGCAAAGCGATATCACGATTTGTGTTCTCGGGGAAACATCCGCCCTTACCCGCTCCGCCGTTTCGCGCAAAGCTTTTGACGGGCAGGCGAAAATCAGCACGTCGCACTCCGTCAGCGCAGGCGCGGGAACGTGTGCGAGCTGGATATCCTGCGGGAACGGGAATCCGGGCAAGTAATCGCTATTTTCGCGCGTTCCCGCGATTTCCAGTGACTGCTCAATGCGACGCGGAATCAGAGTTACGCGCTGCCCGCAGCGGTTGAGATGAATCGCCATTGCCGAGCCCCACGCTCCGGCACCTAAAATTACCACATTCATTTTTAATTCTCTTTCTTTGAAACCTCAGACGAGCACAAATTCTTTTTTTTGCCGAAATAATGCGCTTTTTACGAAAAAGCTGATTCTTGCGCATTCGTTTTTCGCGAATTTCGTTATCGTTTTTCGCGAACCGCTTTTCCGTAGGCGGAAACGGCGGCGACCGCCTGAGTGCCGAGATCGGCGTAAACTTTTGCAAAAGACGGCTTCTTCGGGGAAAGCCCGAGAATGTCGTGCATCACGATGATTTGCCCGTCGCATTCTTTTCCCGAACCGATTCCGATTGTCGGAATCGAAACGCTTCCCGTAATTTCGGCGGCGAGATCCGGCACCATCATTTCAAGCAGAAGCGCGAAAGCCCCCGCCTGCTCGTGCGCCTTCGCCGCATTGAGAAGCGCGGCATACTCGGCATCGGTTTTTCCGTATTTCCGGTATCCGCCCTCCTGATATACGTTTTGCGACTGCAAACCGATATGCGCCCAAACGGGAACACCCGCCGCAGTAAGCCGCGCAACCGTCGGAGCCATTTCGGCGCCGCCCTCGATTTTAACGGCCTCCGCACCGCATTCCTGCATAAGACGCATACAGATTTTCAAAAGCTCGGAGAAATCGCCGTAAGCGACGCCAAAGGGAATATCCGCCGCGACAAGCGCATCGGGATGCGTGCGGGCGACCGCCGCCGTGTGGTGCGCCATCATGTCAACCGTCACGGGAACGGTGCTGTCAAACCCGAGCACAACGTTTCCGACGGAATCTCCGATAAGGATTACATCCACGTCTGCGGCAGAGGCAATTCGCGCCGTAACGGAATCGTATGACGTAATGCAAACGATTTGTTCGTTTCCCTTCGCTTGACGAAGTGTTTTTGTCGTTCGTTTCATGGGTTAAAATCGGGAAAAGTCTTGGCTCATTATGTTCGCGTTCCCGTCTGCGGCAAACGCAAAGTGGAGACGAAAGCTCAAAAGCGTGAAACACGCGCTCCAGGAAGAGCATTGAGCACAGGGCGTTGTGCCCTCGCCGCTTAATCTGCCGCTTCCTCCGCACCGGGCGACGGGAAACTCCAAAGCGTTTTTCCGAGCTGAAACATATTTCCGAAGATCAGGCTCGGATCCGGCAACGCGGGCAAAAGCGTTTCCGGCATGTGCGTTCCCGTGGCAACGCACGCCACGGTCATTCCGACCGACTCTGCCGCCTGAATATCAAACGGAGAATCGCCGACCATCAGTGTTTCCGCCGGCAGAGCTCCGAGCTTCGCCAGCACCGCTTCCGAAAACTCGCGCTGAGGCTTGCGCCACGGCATCGCTTGCGTTCCCGTCCCGAACGCCGCATCAACCGATTCCGCCAACCCCAAATAGGCGAGCAGGGCCTCCGTCGCATCGTGGTCCTTATTCGTAAAAACAGCGGTGCGTATCCCGCGTTCCCGCAGATTGCGTAAGATCCATTTCACCCCGGGCAAGACGAACGCACCCTCGTACATCACTTCGGGAAAATGCTCGCGGAAGCGCCGAATACCCTCCGGCGCAAGCTCGTCTCCGATAAGCCGTGACATCGTCAGCGAAATCGAACCGCCGACCGCCGCCCGAATGGCCGCCAAACTCTGCGGCACGAGACCGAGAGATTTTGCGACGTCGCTGTAACAGCGGTGTATCGCCGTAAAATTATCAATCAGCGTGCCGTCAAGGTCGAACAGCACCGTGCGGATTTTTTGAGAATCAAAGGTCATCTTTTTCAACCGAAGCGCGTGAACCCCTGAGGTTTCCCCGAAGGGAGAGCTCTCGGATTCTGCGCTTCCCCTTCGCTATTTCCAAAGGATTTCAAAAACCTCCACGTGTCCGGATTTTCCGGGCTTTACGGTAACCTTTACCTTCGCCCCCTCCTTAGACACAGACACGCAGTTCGGAGCATCGGAAAGCACGACGGCATCCTTCGCCGGACCGGGGCTGACAAACGTTTCCGCCTTATTCTCAATCGTATAATACGAGGTCGGATCGTTATCAAACATCGCCGCGCGGGAATTGACCTTCGCGTCTTCCGGCACGTCGAATTTGAATTCCTTCAACTTGATGCTGAACGCCTTGTTCGACGTATTAACGTAGCGGAAAAAGCGGATTTTCTTCGCAGGATCCAAATCGACAAAAAGCTCGTCGCTCTTGTCCTTGCCCTTAAAATCGACGCGCTTCCACGTCTCGCCGTCAACCGAGGTTTCCAATGCGCCGTTTTTCACCGCGTCCTTGTTTTCCAAAAGCACGTGAACGTAATCACCGTAAACGCCTTCGGGCAAGCCGATCCCGACATATTGTTTCGGAGCGAGCGTTATCGGCTCAAACTTGCGGATACGCACGTATTTTCCCTCGCGAACGGGAATGTCGTTTTTCATCTGCTCGACATCGGAAATCACTTTGTAGGGAGCATCTTCGTCACTCGCGGGCGAAGAGGTTTTCACTCCGACCTGCTTGCAATACTTCGCCCATTCATCACGAAAAACCTTGACCAAAAACGGTGTTACAACGCGGGCGGCAACACGGCTCGGATTGCGATGAGGCGCACCGATTTTGTCGGCATGCTCCGCCTGTGCCTCCATCGTGCGTTCCCGCGACGCGTAGTATTTCGCGGCACGAGTCGCGTATTCCATTCGTTTTTTTGCGTCTTTTGCCATAACGAATTTAACGACGGAATCCCCGAATTTTCCGGTTTCTCCGAGTGTGCGCACCCAGAATTCGATTTCTTCCCAAAGCTCAGGATTATCTGCGGGAACGAGAGAGATAAGCTCCTTGCAAGCCCCATGCATTTCCCTGAATTCGGCAATCATCTTTTTAGCCGTGGCAACGGAAAACTTCCCTTTTCCGTATTCCGCCGTCGCCTTTTCTATGACGGGTTGAAATTCTACGGACTCTTCACGACGGTAACCGTGACCGTTCGGTCCCTGGTCCGAGCTGTGATTGGCAAGGGTCTGCATCGCAGACGCATACTTCGGAAACAGCGCCTTGATACTGTGCTTCCACGACGAAACGGAATCAAAGGCATCAACGTTCCAACAGTAATCCCCAACCCCGAACAGAGCGATTTTCGACGCTTCCGGTTTGTCCATCGGATTGGAAACGAAGCCCGAATATTTATCGCGATTCTCCTTCGCCAAACCGTAGGTGCGCCCGAGCAAAAGGGAACTCGCGCAATAGTCAACCACCGGCCAATTCCACCAAATATAAGGTTCCCGCTTGATGCGTTCGGAAACCCAATCAACCGTGCCTTCCGTGATATCCGTACAAACGGAATCGCCCGTCCACATCACGCGAATGCTCGGATGAAGACGCTCGCCGAGAATGTCGAGATAATCCCCTCCGGACCAGCCGCGGTTATACTGGCTCGGACACATCACCAGGGGCGTAACGTCATCTTTTTTGGCAAGAAAATTCTCGACGACATAGTTGCAGACCTTGGACTGCAACTCGGCGTCATGCGTAAAAATATCATCAAAAAACACGCCGAAAGAACGCACGCCGAGGTCATACATTATTTCAAACTTTTCGACCAACTTCTGCATATTTTCCTCAGAGTTCGCCGGATTTGTTATGATGCTTCCGACGTGTGCGGCCCAGACGAAGTCAACGTGATTGTCGTGCGCCGCACGAATCTGTTTTTTCAGCAGCTCCGCCGTTTCTTTCGGATACGGCTCCCACCAACGGGCATGGTGATACGGGTCATCTTTCGGTCCGTAAATATACGTATTGATTTTATATTTTCCGTAAAACTCGAACTGACTCAGACGCGCCGCCGGGCTCCACGGCCGTCCGTAATAACCTTCTACGCTCCCGCGGTGCTCCACGTCCGGCCAGTCCGCGATATCGCAAAGCGCGATTTTTCCGTCCGCTTCAATCATTCGGGCCAATGTTTGAGCCGCATAAAAAATACCCGCGTCCTCTTTCGCGAAAATCTCGATTTTCGCAGGCGTAACTTTCAGCACATACGTTTCGGGGGTATTCTTTGCCCTGCGCTTTGCAAACTCGCGCTCTACCTTCACCGCGTCTGTTGCGACGACGACGGGAACCGTTCCCGACGCCTTGATTTTCATCGATTTCAACAGGCGGGGAAGCACCCTTTTCACTTCCGGATTCTTGGAAAGAGAGGCCGCCGCTAACTTCCCGGCATCGATGGCGGCTCCGCCCGAAACTTTGGCAAGTTGCGGCTTCGGATAAACATCCGTCTCCGGAGATCCCGCATAAACACACGGGAACGCAAATAAAGATACGGCAAAGGCTGAAAGCGCCTGTTTGGAAAAGGGGTTCATATATCGTCAACGTAGCACGCACTCAAACTACCCGCAAGGAATTTTCACTGCGCAAAAACATAAACGCGGGGATTTTTTCGAAAAAAATATTGTGTTTGAGAAACTTTGCTCAATAATAGGAGCTTAGTGCTTTTAACAGGCACAAGTTTTCCCGAATTCCCCTAAAAACCTTTAATTTAATACCTTATGAATCCCAATAATTCCCCCGAAGACTACCCCGTGCCTCCGCAGGACGTCGAGCCCGAGGATTACTACAACGACGCTCCCGCGATTGAAGAAAACGGTGAAGACCCGCTGAAGCGGCACACCAAGTTTTCGTGGAAATCTTTCGGCGGAGACGGGTTTATCGTTTCCGTGATTCTGCACGCGGCACTCATTATTTTTGCGCTCTTTTATGTCGTCGCGACCGTGCGCCCGGAACCGCCGGAGCCGGCGGAATTCGTTTCCGGCGCAGGCGGCGGAAGCAACGGCGAAAACGCCAACCGCCAGAAACACCGTATGCGCCCGAAACCGCGCGACATGAACACGCAGAACAAAATTACGTCCAAGAGCACGCGCGCCACGCTCACGCTTCCGGAAATGCCGAAGATGAGCAGTTCCATGGGTTCGATGGGCGGAATGAAAGCCGGCGGCTCCTCCGGACTCGGCGGCGGTGCAGGCGGAGGTATCGGCAAGGGAATCGGTCCCGGCATCGGCGACGGACGCGCTTTCCTCTCTGCATTCGGAACGAGCTTCTCCAAGACTCCGACCCTCAAGGGCACACTTTTCGACCTGAAACGTTCCCGCGACGGGAAAATCACCTATTGCTCGACGAGCGACGGCGACAAAGGCAAACGCAAAGAAGAACTTCACAAAGCCATCGGCATGCTCGACAACAGCTTCGACGTGAAAAAACTCGGTCAGCGCTATTTCGAAGCGGGAACAAAGCTCAACGCCAATCAGGTTTACATTTACAAAGACTTTAAAACCAAAAATATCATCCGGGCAAATGCAGCAACCGAAGCGTTCGCAGGGGAAGACGGGAAAGCGCCCTTTGAAGCTCCGGGATGGATGGTTGTTTACACCGGGGAAATCACTCCGCCGGAAACGGGCGAATATCGCTTCGTCGGCATGGGAGACGACGTAATCATCGTCGGTCTCGATCGCAAAACCGTGTTTTACGCATACTGGCCGGGCGAAGGTCACGGTAAAGCCGTTCACGAACCCGTCAACGCCAACTGGGAACCGAAGGATCATACCAAGACCGACGGGAAAAACTCCGGAAGCGGGGGCTCCATTCAGGGGCACATGTTCAAAGGGAGCTGGATGAAACTCCAAAAAGGCAAAAAATACAAAATTTGTATCGCATTCGGCGAAGGTGCCGGCGGTTACGCAGGTGCGGTTTTGGGTATCGAAAAGAAGGGCGAACGCACGGAAGCCACGCCGCCGAACGAACCCTACTCGCTGTTCAAGCTCGCGGCAATCGATCCGGATTTGCTGAACATTCTCTTCGTCGAAGGTCGCTACAAAGCGGACGGTCCGAACTTCATGACGAAGCAGACTAAGCGCCACTAAAAAAAAGAAGCGTTCCCGTGGAAAATTCACGGGAACGCTTCTTTTTAGCGGGAAACAGCATTCGAGCATTGTATCTCTATTTTTTTATTCGGAACTTCGCAAGTAACCACGGCGGAAGTTTCCGCTTTTTGCCGTCACCGGAAACCACGGACTTTTTCGCAGGCACCTTGCTTTTTCCGATTGAAGAACCGATTCCGCTCAAAAAATCTTTCTCCTCCCGCGTGAGCACTCCGGCATCACGCGGCACGGAAATGTGGCGCGGAATTTTTGAAATTCCGGCAAGCGCTTTTTTGTCAACGCGTTCCCGCGTAGGCTCCGGCCAATTCATTTCGAAATTTTCCTTTCCGAACATCACCGCAGAGCCGAAAGCCGTAAGTCCGCAAAGCGGATATTCGCCGTCGCGCGAAACGGAAAGTAAACCTTCGCGAATCATCTCGTCCATGAGTGCGCCGATGTATTCACGCCCTTCGCGCTTCAAAATCCCGTAGGTGGAAAGCCGCTCGCAGCCGGCTTGAAGCGTCGCCGCATTGCGGCTTCCTACAAGGCAATCCACAATGCGTTGACGTCCGAAACGCGGCGTCCATTCGCCGTTTTCCCCTTTACGGGACATACGAGCGACTCCGCTGAGAATTTTCTTCACCACGGTCAGCTCATCAATGTCGGGAACGCGCCGTGTGTGATTTTTCAGCGCGAGGCAAACATCGCATTTCCCGCAGGGTTTTGCTTCCGTGTCGTCTCCGAAATAACGCAAAATGGCTTCCTGGCGGCACATCGGCGCATAGGCGATGCGAATAAGCTCCTCCAGTTTTTTCTCGTCGCGTGCCTTTTTCTCGTCAAGCCCTTCCCAAGGAATATCAAGCTGAGAACTCTTCAAATCGGGATTGAGTAAGCGCGTTCCGCGAATTCGCGTTCCCGCGATATCAAAACGCTCAATCACGCCGAAGCGCGCGAGCAAACCGATACTCGTCGAGACCGCCATCGGATTTATTTTCTCCCCTCCGTAGAATTCGGTCTGTTCTGCAAGGTCGTCAACGGAAACGCGCAACTCGTTCCCGTTATCGGCGAGCTTTCTCATCGTCTCATAGACATTGCAAATAACGCGTCTCCCGGGATTTGCGCCTTCGATAAAAAAATCCTGCACGCGCTTATCCGAGTAATTGAAAAAAAGCTCGCACACGGCGGGAGCTCCGTCTCTTCCGGCACGCCCCGCCTCCTGATAGTAAGCTTCAACGCTTCCGGGCATTTCGTAATGAGCGACGAAACGAATATCCGAGCGATCAATCCCCATGCCGAACGCATTTGTGGCAACAGCCACATCTGCCTCCTTCGCCATAAATTTATCCTGCGCGGCGGAGCGCTCGGCATCGTTCATGCCGCCGTGATACATAACGAGATTCACGCCGAGTGCCGTCAAATCGTCGGCAACGCGCTCCACGCTTTTTCGCGTCGCACAGTAAACGATACCCGTTTTATGAACGGAAACGAGTTTTTGAATTTCGCGCAACTTTGCGATGTGCAACGTCGCTTTCCCTTCGCCGCGCCGCGACGGCGTTCCCGCCTCGATATGACGGATATTAAACGATAAATTTTCACGGGCGAATCCGGCAACGAATTCTGCGGGAACGCTCAAGCCCAGGTGTTTTATGATATCCTCGCGGACATCCGGCGTTGCCGTAGCCGTGAACGCGGCAACAATCGGACGTTTCCTGAAACGCGAAAGAGCGTTCCCGAGCCGCAAATAATCCGGACGAAAATCGTGTCCCCACTGCGAAAGGCAATGCGCTTCGTCCACCGCAAAAAGCGAGACTTCCGTGCGGCTGACTGCCTCAACAAAACGTTGTGCGCGAAATCGTTCCGGCGCGATATAGACGAGCTTGAGCGTTCCCGCGCGAATTTGTTCAAAAATTTCGTTCTGCTCCTCAAGCGCCTGCATACTGTTTAGGCACGCGGCGGAAATCCCGCGGGCGCGAAGCGCATCGACCTGATCTTTCATCAACGCAATAAGCGGCGAAACCACCACCGTCAAATGCGGAAGCATCAATGCGGGAAGCTGGTAGCAGAGCGATTTTCCGCCGCCCGTCGGCATGATAACGAGTGTATCCTGCCCGGAAAGAATCGTTTCGACAATCGTCCCTTGCGGTTCGCGAAAATTCGCGAAGCCGAAATACTTTTTCAAAACCTCTTGCGAAGAATCCATTCAGAACAAAGGAATGAACGACCGGGCAAAGACCCAACCCGATTCGAAGACACATGCACGCATCTCCGAACCCCAATGCGCAAATTACGCGACGGAGCCTTCCATCTCCATTTCGATGAGGCGCTTGAGCTCGACGGAATATTCCATCGGAAACTCTTTGACAAGGTCGTTCACGAAACCGTTCACGGCAAGACTCATTGCTTCGGCTTCGGTCAGCCCGCGCTGCTGCATATAGAAAATCTGGTCGGCGGAAACCTTGGAAACACTGGCTTCGTGCTGCGTTTGGGACGCGTTCCCGTGAACGGTAATCGCCGGATACGTTCCCGTCGCGGAGTTCGTGTTGATGAGCAAGGTGTGGCACTCGCTGTTATTTTTACACCCCTTGAGTGCTTTCGGCATCGAGACCAATCCGCGATAATTTGCCCGCCCGTCGCCCGTGGAAACGGATTTGGAAATAATGTTCGACGTTGTTCCGTCGGCGAGGTGAATCATTTTCGCGCCGGTGTCCTGAACCTGCCCCGTGTGCGCAAGCGCAATTGAAAGCACTTCGCCGCGGGAACGCGCACCTTTGAGCACGACGGCGGGATATTTCATCGTCAAACGCGAACCGATGTTGCAGTCAATCCAGCGAATTTCCGCGTCCTCCATCGCCATCCCGCGTTGCGTAACGAGGTTGAAAACGTTGTCCGCCCAGTTTTGCACGGTGACGTATTGAATTTTCGCACCTTTGAGCGCAACGAGTTCGACTACGCCGGAGTGCAGTGTCGCAGAGCTGAACTGCGGCGCGGTGCATCCTTCCATGTAAACGAGTTCCGCGCCTTCATCCGCGATAATCAGCGTGCGCTCAAATTGCCCGGAATTTTCCGCATTAATACGAAAATACGCCTGTAACGGCTGCTTTACTTTTACGCCCTTGGGAACGTAAATGAAAGAGCCACCTGAGAAACAGGCACTGTTGAGCGCGGAAAACTTGCTGTCCGTCGTCGGGATCACCTTCCCGAACCACGGGCGGAAGATATGCTCGTAAGTCGTAAGCCCTTCGAGCGGACCGACAAAGATCACGCCCTGCTTCGACAGTTCATCTTTCATGCGCGAGTAAGCGGACTCCGAGTCGAACTGTGCATCTACCCCGGCAAGAAATTTCCGTTCCTGTTCCGGAACACCGAGGCGCTCAAATGTTTTTTTCACGTCGTCGGGCACTTCTTCCCACGAACGCGAAGCCTGAGCACTTTTGGCAAGATAATAGCGGATTTTCGAAAAATCGATCTCCTTTATCAGGTCCGGCGCCCAATGCGTAGGCATCGGCTTTTCTTCAAAAACACTCAGAGCCTCATGCCGGAAATCGCGAATCCAATCGGGCTCTCCCTTTGCCTTAACGATGTAATCAATGACACTGCGATTCAGCCCCACCCCCGCATCAAGTGCGTAGTTCTCCGCATAAGAAAAATTCCCGGCATCGCGATCAACATTGATCGCATCCGGAGCAACAATGTTCTTTTTACTTTCTGTGTTTCCCATCGATAAAAATCCGAGCGGAAACCCTATTGAGAACCGACCGACAAGGCAAGATTTGTTGATAAGAAAAATCGGCATCCGCGTTGCCTCACCATAAAGTGCACCGAAAGTTTTTAATAAATTTTGTTCGATGCCTCACGTAAAAGTGCACCGAATAAGGTATGAAACAGAGAGGACCTAAGATGAGCAAACACGCCAAGAGAGAGTTTTTAAAGAGGAAGCGTTGGGAATATCGTTTTTGCGTAAACAGGCGGCAAAAACACGAGATTATTGCAGAGCTTGCGCAAACCTGTGACTACTCGAACAAATACGCGATACGCCTGCTTAACGCCGAGGAGTTTCCCCTGAAATAAACGCCCAAACCGCGTCAACGCCTCTACACGCAAGAGGACTTGCTGTGGCTCAAACGCATTTGGA
>CAZPYE010000013.1:0-29833 GCA_964590115.1 uncultured Enterobacteriaceae bacterium | reverse complement strand
CCGGCTCCGATTCCCTGAATCTTATGAGCACCGGGTTTCCCGCCGGAAAGCACCGGCGAAGAATCCGGCTCCACTCCGAAAATACGAATCCCGGGCTTAAGTGCTTTTAGGGCTCGACCGATTCCGGTAACGGTTCCGCCGGTGCCGACTCCTGCGACAACAATATCCACGTTCCCGTCGGTATCTTCCCAAATTTCCTTCGCCGTCGTTCGCGCATGAATATCGACATTCGCCGGATTTTCAAACTGTTGCGGAATCAGCGCCTCCGGGTGCTGTTCTTTGAGTTCAAGAGCTTTTTCAATGGCGCCCTTCATCCCCCGTGCACCGTCGGTCAAAACGAGTTCCGCGCCGAAGCTCGTCAAAAACTTACGCCGCTCGCTACTCATCGTATCCGGCATCGTAAGAATCAGGCGATACCCCTTTACCGCACAGACCAACGCCAAGCCGATCCCGGTGTTCCCGCTCGTCGGCTCAATAATCAATCCGCCCTTTTTGAGTACCCCCTTAGACTCCGCGTCTTCGAGCATCGCAAGAGCGGCTCGATCCTTGACGGAGCCGGAGGGGTTAAAAAATTCAAGCTTTGCCAAAACCGTTCCCGCCGCTTTTCCGGGAACGCAAAGTCGAACTAACGGAGTTTTCCCGATCAGCTCAAGAATGTTGTTTGCAATTTTCATCGTTTATATTCTCCCAATGAATCAACACCAAATCGGTAAAGGTTTTAAAAACGAACCCGCAAGCCGTCAAATATTTTCAAAAGGAAACGCATCGTCTGAGGCGGGATTCGCCTTCCCGGAAGGGAAAGCAGGTCGCTCCCTTCCGGAGGTGAATTCACTCGACGATACGGACCCCGCCCTTGTCGGCGGAAGCAACCATTTTCGCGTAGGCGCGAAGGGCTTTGGAAATCTTTCGGTTGCGCGTTTTCGGCGTAAACGCCGCGTTCCCGCGGGCTTCCTCCTCGGCACGACGCGCGGCGAGTTCCTCGTCGGAAACGCAAACGCAAATCGTGCGCGCGGGAATGTCGATTTCAATCAAATCGTTGTCGCGAATGAGCGCGACGTTCCCGCCCGCCGCCGCCTCCGGCGAAATGTGTCCGATGGAGAGCCCGGAAGTTCCGCCCGAAAAACGCCCATCCGTAATCAGCGCGCAAAGCTCGCCGAGGTGTTTCGACTTGATGTAAGACGTCGGATAAAGCATTTCCTGCATCCCGGGACCGCCGCGCGGACCTTCGTAGGTGATGACGACGACATCGCCCGGACCGACTTTCCCGCCGAGAATGCCGTTGCAGGCGTCGTCCTGCGATTCAAATACGCGCGCGGTGCCTTTGAATTTGAAAACCTTTTCGGAAACGCCCGCCGTTTTGACGATACAACCGTCGTGCGCGATATTTCCGAAAAGCACGGCGAGACCGCCGTCGCGCACATAGGCGTGTTCGACATCGCGAATACAACCGTTTTCGCGGTCCGTATCCAAAGTTTCATAACGCGTATCCTGCGATGCCATTTCGATGTTGCGCGTTCCCGCGGGAGCGGCATGAGCGCGTTCGAGGGCTTCGGCGGTAACGTCCGGAGAATCAATGTCGTTTTGCGCAATCGCTTCGGCAAGCGTCAGCCCGTCGGCGCGGTTCACGCTTCCGTCAATCAGCCCTTCGGCGGCAAGGCGTCCGATAATCGTCAAAATTCCGCCCGCGCGGTTTACGTCTTCGATATGATATTTTTTCGTATTCGGCGCGACCTTACAAAGCACGGGAACGCGGCGGGAAAGGAAGTCGATGTCTTTCATCGTGAAATCCACACCGGCTTCCTGCGCGATGGCGAGCAGATGAAGCACCGTGTTGGTCGAACCTCCCATCGCGATGTCGAGCGTCATTGCGTTCAGGAACGCGGCTCGCGTGGCAATTTGGCGCGGGAGCACGGTCATATCGCCTTTTTCGTAATAGGCGTAAGCCATTTCGACGATACGCTTTGCGGCTTTTTCAAAAAGTTTCATGCGCAGTTTGTGCGTTGAAAGCAACGTCCCGTTCCCGGGAAGTGCCATGCCGAGCACTTCGTTGAGGCAATTCATCGAATTTGCCGTGAACATCCCGGAGCAGGAACCGCAGGTCGGGCACGCCAAGCGTTCGAGTTCGGAAAGTTTTTCGTCGGAATAAGATTCGTCGGCGCCTTTGACCATGACGTCAATCAGGTCGTATTTTTCGCCTTCGAAATCGCCGGCTTCCATCGGTCCGCCGGAAACGAAAATCGCGGGAATGTTCAGGCGCATCGCCGCCATGAGCATTCCGGGCGTAACTTTGTCGCAGTTGGAAATGCAAACAATCGCGTCCACGCGGTGCGCGTTGCACATATATTCGACGGAGTCGGCGATGAGGTCGCGCGACGGGAGCGAATAAAGCATGCCGTCGTGCCCCATGGCAATCCCGTCGTCAATAGCGATTGTATTAAACTCTGCGGCGAAACAGCCCTGCGCTTCGATGAGCGCTTTCATCTGTTGCCCGATTTTGTGCAAATGCGTATGACCGGGAACGAACTGCGTGAACGAATTGACGATGCCGATAATCGGTTTTCCGAGTTGTTCTTCTTTCATTCCGTTGGCGCGCCAGAGTGCGCGCGCTCCCGCCATGCGGCGACCTTCAGTGCTGAGTGAACTGCGAAATTTCATAGTGGAGAACGATTTTACGCCCGTTGTCGCTTCAAGGCAAAGAATTTTCAAAGATGCGCCGCAAAACCGTTTTTGCATAAATGCGGCGCAAAAACGCTCGCATTCACCGAACTTTCACTCCTGCGCGATGCATCCGGACAAGAATGCGAAGTCGAAATAACCGGCGAACGGAAGGGATGTTTCCAAAAACGCCTTGCGAAAATAAAATATAGGGTATACCCCTATATCTGCTAATTCGAAAAAATCAATTATGTCATGCCCGAATTGTGAAAGAATCAAGACCGCCGCAAGCGGGAACACCTGCTGTTCCGCTACTCAAAAGAAAGCGATGCCGAGCGAAGGTTTCGTGCTGATAATTTCTCTTGCGAGCCTCGTTACGGGATTTGCGCTCTCAAAAAGCACGGTTCACGTTCCCGGATTTCCGTTAACAGACCCATCATGGATTGCCGTTGCGTTGTGCGGATTTCCGATTTTCAGAGCGGCATGGAATGCTCTTCTCCGTGAAAGGAAAATCACCTCTTCCCTCCTCATCAGCATTGCCATTCTTTCCGCAATAGCACTCCAAGTCTTTGCGGTTTTCGGCGGGAACGCCGACAGCGCCCATACTCACGACAGCTACATTTTTGCCGCCGGAGAAATCGCTTTTTTAATGGCTCTCGGCGAAATGATTGAAACATATACCGTCAAAAAATCCGGAAAAGGCATCGAAGCACTGATAACACTCGCGCCGAAGCGGGCACAAAGGAAAACGGCGGACGGAGGAACCGAGACCGTTCCCGCGGAAGAACTTAAGCGGGGAGACATCGTTTTTGTGCGCCCCGACGATACGATTCCCGCCGACGGCGTTATCCTCGACGGAGAAAGCTCGGTAAACCAGGAAAACCTCACGGGCGAGAGCATTCCCGTTGACAAAGCTCCGGGAGACAGCGTTCTCGCGGGAACGAGAAACCGCTCCGGAGCGCTAACGGTAAAAGTTTCAAAGCCGAATGCAGAGAGCACGCTCGCCCGCCTCATTCGTCTCGTCCGTGAAGCGGAAGCAAAAAAAGCGCCGATTCAGCACGTTGCGGACCGTTGGGCATCGCGCGTCGTTCCCGCCGCCGTTTTCTGCTCCGTCCTTGTCGCGCTTTTCGCATATTTTATTCTGGATACGAATTTTCTTACGGCGTTAATCCGCGGAGTAACGATTCTCGTCGTGTTTTGTCCCTGTGCGTTTGCGTTGGCAACGCCCACCGCCATTGCCGCCGGAGTCGGGAACGCGGCTCGCCGAGGCATTCTCGTAAAGAGCGGCGAAGCGCTGGAAACGCTGGCAAAAATCGACACCGTCGTCTTTGATAAAACGGGAACGCTCACCCGCGCATCCCTGAACGTAGAAGCCGCCTTTTCGTCGGGAAGGCTCGGTGAGCGGGAAATGCTCGTGCTCTGCGCCGCGGCGGAACTGCGTTCTCAGCACCCGATTGCTCGTGCGCTTGTTTCTGCCGCCGAAGGAATCCCGCTTCCGTCCGCGCGCAATATTTCCGCGAAAAACGGAATCGGCATTTGTTGCGATATCGATGACGAAGAAATCTTTGTTTGTTCTTTTGCGGCACTCGAGAAAGAAAAAATTCCCGTCTCCGATGCGGCAAAAAGGTTTGCCGAAAAACGAAAATCACTCGGAGAAACCCTCGTATGCCTTGTTTGCGACGGCTCGCTTGAAGGTATTTTCGCTCTGTCGGACGTTCTGCGGGAACGCGCCGAGGAAACGGTTCGCGTTCTGAACCGCCGAGGATTCGACACGCTGATGCTGACCGGAGACAATGCGGCTTCCGCAAAAAAATTCGGAAACCTATCCGGAATCGGTGCCGTGTTTTCGGAACTTTTGCCGGAAGACAAGGCGAAAAAAATCGCTGAACTTCGCGAAAGCGGGAAATGCGTTCTCATGGCCGGAGACGGTGTCAACGACGCCCCCGCGCTTGCTTCCGCGAACTGCTCCGTCGCCATGGGTGCGCTCGGCTCCGAGCTGGCAATCGAAACTGCGGACATTGCGATATTGAACGACAATCTCGAAACGGTTCCGGGTCTATTGAAATTCTCAAAATCCGTTTTGAAAACAATTCACATCAATTTCGGAATTTCTCTCGTGATAAATTTTTCCTCGGTCATTTTGAGTGCCGCCGGAGTTCTTGATCCCGTAAGCGGGGCAATCGTGCACAATGCGTCTTCGATAATTGTCGTTCTGCATTCCGCCCTGCTGATGTTCCGGGAAAAGGATTTTTCGATTTAAATCCCGAAAAACCGACAGGTGTTTTCTTCCGTTTTTTTAAATAAATCTTCCGCGGGAACGCCGAAAAGCCCGGCAGCGAATTCTGCCGTCTGCCGCATAAACGCCGGCTCGTTGCGCTTTCCGCGCAATTTCAGCGGCGCCAAATACGGGCAGTCCGTTTCAAGCATTAATTTTTCGATTCCCTGAGCCAGCGCAGCCCGCCTCACATTCTCGGCATTTTTATACGTCAGCGTTCCCGTAAAGGACGCCCGTCCGCCGCGCGAGTTAATTTCCCGAATCTGCTCCGCGTCTTCCGCGAAGCAATGAAAATCCGTGCGGCTCCAATCCGCGCCGGATGCGTCTATCATCTCGACCGCTTCCCTAAACGCATCGCGTGCATGAACGACTATCGGCATTTCCAGTTTCTTCGCCAACTCGAGCTGGCGAGAAAACGCAATACGCTGTCTTGAAAAAATGCGCTCCGCTTCCTCGGGATTTTCCGGAAGCCGGTGCCGATCCAGTCCGATTTCGCCGACGGCGACGGGGCGCGGCGAGGCATCGAAAAACGCTTCCATAGCCGCAAGTTGCGTTTCAAAATCATCACCGACTTCCGTCGGATGCAATCCTACGGTATAAAAAATTTTTTGCGGGAACGCCTCCGCAAGCTTCCGGTAAACTTCCCAATCGTCAACATTCGTTCCCGCAACGACAAATCGCATCACTCCTGCGGCTTCGGCGCGAGCTATGATTTCCTCAATCTCGCCGCTTCGAACGAAAGTATCCAGATGGCAATGACAATCAATCATCCCCGTTCAGAATTCGTCATCCGAAAAATAATCCGGAGTTTCCTCCGAATCTTCCGCAAAAACCTCGTCCAAAGGCAGCTCCTCGCCTTCGGAAAACTCCTCCGGTGTCTCTTCCGGTGACGATACGGGTTCGACGGGCACGTCCGGTGCCGATACGGGCTCGGCAGGCGCGGACGTTTCGACCTTCCGGCGAAGCTCCGGCAACTCAAGCGTCTTCGGCTTGGGGTTCGTCTCCGTTTCTTCGGAACTTACGGCGTTCTCCCAACCGATGGCGGAGAAGAAGTTATTGCGCTGCCGCTCGAAACGCGGATCATCCGAAAAAAGGATGTATCCTTCGGCGGAAAGTGCCGCGACACAGAGTATCGTCAAAATAACGGAAATCAGCGGGAATCTCGACTCAATGACCACGACGGTCTTCGGCGGTCCGGCATCGGGTCCGGACACGGACGCGGGAACGCCGGAATCAGTTTCGGCAGGAGGCTCGTCCTTTTCTTCGGCGGAGAGTTCTTTCTCCGGAATTTCATCGTCGGAAGGAGAAACGGCATCGTAGCCCGCCGCCTCGTCGGCAGAATCCTCCGCATCGGGATTGTTCGGCTCGGGATATATTTCGGGAACGGCTTCTGCAGGCGCGTCGCCTGCAGACGGGAACGCCGCATATTGAGTCGCCTCCGAATTTGACGCGTAAACCGCCTCTCCCGTTTCCGCGTCAATTCGCACAACGGGTTTTGTCTCTCTCTGCGCCTGCGCGTAATAAGCACGGCAAGCCTCCTCGTAGGCAGCCTGTCGGCGAGCATATTCCTCCCGAAGCCGCATTGCCTCTATCGCCTGCGCTCGCTGAGCCTCGTAGGCTTCGAGCTGTTGTTCATAAATGCGTTGCGCATACGCCGCCGCGCGGGAACGAATTTCTTCGTCGGAAAGCACTTCGGGGTCCGTAGGATAGGCGGAGGTCTCCGATGGGGATTTTTCTTGGGCTGGCATTGAGATTCAAGGTTTTGCCGAAATTAAAAAAAGCCGCAGACAAAATTGCGATTCCAAAAACGCTGGACAACCCCCTGCGGTTCTGCATTTTTTTCCGGCAATGGAAACAAAAACGCCAGACATCCGAACGTTCCCGCGCCTTGTCTCCGACGCGCTTCTCGATTTGCTTTTCCCCCGCGAGTGCCTTGCCTTCGGAGGACCTACGGGCGACTCTCCCTATCAATTTCTTTCCCGCAGGGGACGGGATGCGCTCTGTCTCATCGGGGAAAACGCCTGTCCCGCCTGCGGAGCTCCCCGACCGGGTATCGTAAACGAACAGGGAGAATGTGTTTTCTGTCGCGGGAGAAAATTCCGCTTCGGGCGTTCCCGCAGCCTCGTCGTTTTTGATTCCGTCGCAATGCGTCTGGTGCACGCCGTAAAGTATCATGCCTTTCATGCCGCGTTATCGGATTTTGCCGAAATCGCCTCCGAATCGGAAATTTTTACCGAGTATCTGACGGGGGCGACGCTCGTTCCCGTTCCTCTTTTTTACCGACGGGAAAACAAACGGGGATACAACCAGAGCCGTATCTTTGCGGAAGAACTCGCCCGAAGAATTCCGCATACACGCATCGAAAATCTTCTTGTGCGCACACGCGACACCGGAACGCAGACAAACCTCGGCGCCGCCTCCCGCAAGCTGAACGTTCGAAACGCCTTCCTCGTTCCGAAGAAAGCCGAACACAAAATCAATACCGAAACCCGCTACATCGTTATCGACGATGTGTTTACGACGGGTTCCACGCTTAGCGAATGCGCCCGCGCCCTGAAAAAGGCCGGGGCTAAAACGGTTGACGCCGCAACGTTCGCACACGGATAAATGCTTTTTCACAAAAAAATCCGCGTTCCCGCTTCCGTTATTCTCTTTTGCCGGTTTTTGTGAAAGTATTTCCGCATGATTGAAATTTTTCTGACTGTAATTCTGTTACTGACCCTTGTTTCTCTGGGGTTGCTCGCCGCCGTTTTCCGTAAATTTTATTTCGGCGAAAACGACAAAAATGCCGCTTCCGAGGCGATTGAAAAATCCGTTCGGGAACTCAGAGACGACTCCGAGCGCACCCGTGCCGCGCTCGAGAAATCCATTCGCGACTTCCGGGAAGAAAACGCGGGAACGAATCTCCGCAACGCGGACGTACTCCAAAATACACTTGCCGCACGTTCCCGCGAGGTGAACGAAACATTACATTCCCGTTTCGAGACTTTTACGCAAACGCTTTCTGCGGCGGCGAGAATCCAAACGGAAACACTCGATGCGTTCAAATCCGCTCAGCAAAAGTCGGCAGAGGAAAACCGTGCCGCACTTTCCGCATCTCTCGAAAAACTTCGGGAAGAAAATGCCAAAAAACTCGACGAAATGCGAGGAGTCGTCGACGAAAAGCTTCAATCCACGCTTGAAAAGCGTATCGGCGAATCATTCCGTCTCGTGAGCGAGCGTCTCGAAACCGTCCACAAATCGCTCGGAGAAATGCAATCCGTCGCAACCAACGTCGTCGATCTCAAACGCGTTCTGAACAATGTGAAGACCCGAGGAACCTGGGGGGAAATCCAACTCGGCAATCTGCTCGAAGCGATACTCGCCCCGGAACAGTTTGCACGCAACGTCAAGCCGCATCCGCGCAAAAACGAAATCGTCGAATTCGCCGTAAAACTTCCCGGAAAGAGCGAAAATGACGAAAAGCCCGTTTGGTTACCCGTCGATTCAAAGTTTCCGAAGGAAGACTACGAACGTCTTTCGGAAGCGGCGGAACGCGCCGATGCGGAGGCGGTCGAACGTGCCTCCAAGCAATTGGCGGACACCGTGGAAAAATGCGCCAAGGACATCAAAAACAAATATATCGCTCCTCCGCACACCACGGACTTTGCCGTGCTTTTTGTTCCGACCGAAGGGCTTTATTCGGAAATTCTGAGACGCCCGGGTCTCGCCGAAAAACTTCAAGCCGAGTATCGTGTTCTCGTCGCGGGACCGACAACGTTCGCCGCCCTGCTGAATAGCCTTCAAATGGGATTCCGCACCCTCTCCATTCAGAAAAATTCCGCAAAAATCGCGAAAACGCTTCTCGACGTGAAAAAAGACTTCATGACATTCGCCGGCTTGTTGGACAAAGTCGAAAAGAAGCTCTCAGAAGCGCAAAACACAATTTCCGACACGGCAAAACGCCACCGTATCGCATCCGACAAACTCGAAAAATTCGAAGCCATCGAAATCGAAAACGGGAACGGTTGATTCCGGTCGAAAGAAGATGCCCGAAATACGTAACGCACAAAAAAAGACAGACGGATTCGCTCGCCTGTCTTTTTTTATGTGCTCGCAGTTTAGCGAAACCGCTTACTGCTCTTCTTCGTTGTTGAGTCCGATCTGCGCGGCAAGCTCAGAGAACCCTTCAAAGAGCTGAACACGGAGCGTTTCCCACGAAGTCTGTTGATTGTAAAGCGTCCAAACGCGCTTGAATTCTTCACCGGCCTTATCGACGGCGGGAACGGACTTCGAGACGACGCGGGCAAAGTAAACGGTGTCGCCTACGGGAATCATCGGCGAAACTTCTCCGGCGGGAACGGACTTGAGAATTCCGATCAAATCAACGTTGCGAAACTGCGCGGGAACGCCGTGCATCGAAAACGCCGGAAGCATTTGGGCTTGGAGTCCGGATTCCGTCGCCGCCTGTATCAGCGTTTTCCCGGAAGCGACACTGCCGCGCAACGCGTCCCCTGCCTTTCCGGCGAGTTCGGCGAAGCGAATATCCCGGGCTTCGGCGATCCACGCGTTCTCAACCTGCGGGGTTACTTCCTTGAAGTCGGGGATACGGGACGGCTCCGTTCCGAGGAAGACGACGACGTAAACGGCATCTCCGACCGGAATCGCATCCGTGCGCCAAAGCGTTTCGTTCAGCCCGCCGGCGGCGATGTCCCGAAGAATGACGGCGGGAACGTCGGTATCGGACGGCACTTCGTTCCGCGGGAACGCGGGAATTTCGACGAATTTTAATCCGGATTTTGCGAGAGCTTCGGAAAAATCCGCCGAGCGCGGATTAATCATGTCCGTCGGCAATTTTTCGTAAAGGCTGTTGGAAAGCTCTGCGGCGGCGGTATCGAGGAGCTGGGATTTCTTCCACTCCGCGACGCGGGCTACTCGATTGTCCGCCAAGTCCTTAGCGGCTTTTTCGGCATCTCCGTCAAATTTTCCGGAGACAAAAGTTGAAAGCTCAAAATCGGTCGGTTCGGCAATTTTCACAACAGTGTCCGCGGCGGGAACGATTTTTGCGTAAGCAAGTTTTACGCGTTCGGCGATGCGGAAATCCTCCTTGTTCTTTTCATAAAAATCGGCAAGCGTTTTTTCCGCTTCCGCCTTATCTTCCGGAAGGCGCAATGCGAGGTCGCACGCCGTGCGCGGGAACTCCGCAACTTCCGCCGTCCACTGCGTATTCATTTCCTTCCACGCGAGCTCGACGTCCGCCTCAAAAACGGCGGGAACGTTCCCGAAGGTTTGCAGGAACTGCTGAAGCTTCCAGTTGTGGATAATCATCGTGCGCAAAACGTCTTCGGAAATATCGAAATTACGCTTGATGTTTTCGAGCACTTCCGCAGAAAAGCCCTGTTCGGAAAGGTAAGCGCTAAGCTGTGCCTGCGTGGGCTCCGGAACCTGAAACGCTTCCGCCGTCTTTACCATGTAAATGCGCTGAATCAGATCCTGAGCGGAATACTGACGCCCGCCGTTTGAAAGCAAAACGCCGGCACGATACGGAGCCGTTTCTTCGGCGTTGCCGACGTTCACGCCCATCACGACGGAGGAGCGGCGAATCCCGAGCAGGTCCGCCGCGCTACCCGAGCCCGTATAAAACACGAACGAAACAACGATAAACACAAGAAGCACGCCGAAAACAAGACGGTGATGCTTCGCCATTGAATTTTGGAAAAAACCGATCATGGGTTTGGAAAAATAAGATGGAAGAAAAAAAAAGAATATGAGATTCGGTAAAACTTATGCTTTTAACACCTCTTCAAGCGCAGCAAGCAACTTTGCGTTTTGCGCCGGGGTGCCGACCGTAATACGAAGGCTTTCCGGCATTCCGTAGCCCTTCATCGGACGCACGATTACGCCGCGCTTTTCAAGTTCGACAAACACCGTTCCCGCATTCGGACCGACATGGACGAGAATAAAGTTCGTCTGCGTCGGCACGTAGCTCAAGCCGAGTTTTTCGAAACCGGCATAAAGCGTGCGGACGCCTTCCGCGTTCCCGCGCAATGTTTTTTCGACAAATTCCGTATCGTCAAGCGCCGCCATCGCTGCCGCCTGCGCCGGCAGATTGACATTAAACGGCTGCCGCACACGATTCATCAGCCCGATAACCTCCGCCGAGCCATACATATACCCGATGCGAAAACCCGCCAAGCCGTAAAGCTTGGAGAACGTGCGTGCGCAGACGATTTTCCGACCTTCCGCGATGAGCGGACGCAAATCCGCAACCTTCGAGGAAAATTCCGCATAAGCCTCGTCCACAACGAGAATCACGTGTTCCGGCAAGCTTTTCGCGAACGCGATTAACGCCTCGGGGTCGCTCGCCGTGCCCTGCGGATTGTTCGGCTCGGTGATAATAATCATGCGCGTGCGCTCGGTAACCGCCGCACGCATCGCATCCAAGTCCGTGCTGTAATTCGGCATCGCGACGGGAACGGCTTTCGCGCCCGCAAGCGTCGTCATAATTTTGTAAACGACAAATGCCTGCTCCCCGTAAATGACTTCGCAATCCGGATTGAGAAACGTTTGCCCGAGAATCATCAGCGCCTCGTTAGAGCCGTTCCCGATAAAAAACTGCTCGGGTGCCAAGCCCCGGAATTTCGACAAACGGTCGCGGAGCAAAATCGTTCCGCCGTCCGGATACATATTGATTTCCGCAAGAGCCGCCTGCGCCGCCGCCACCGCTTTCGGGGAAGCACCGAAGGGGTTCTCGTTCGATGCCATTTTTTCGATGGCACTCGGATCCAAACCGAATTCCCGGGCAACGTATTCAATCGGTTTTCCGGGCTCATAAACCGGCATTTTCTGCACAACCGCGTTTGCGAGTTCTGTATAAGAAATTGACATAAAAATAAAACGGCAATTTTGCCCCGTCCCGCACGGGAACGCAAAGATTTTCTCGCAAAAATAAATTGCCCGGCATACGCGCACGCCAAGACCGCCCGATCAGAGATACGCACGCCCATGAAAATCCCTTGCCTCCGAGTCCGGATTAACCGAAAATCGGAGCATCTTGCGAAACCTTCCTCATACTTGCGCCCTTCTGATTTCGACCTACAACTGGCCGGAGGCTTTGCGCCTCGTGCTCGAAAGCGCCAAAAAGCAAACGCGGATGCCCGACGAAGTCTTCATTGCCGACGACGGAAGCGGGAACGCGACCCGGGAACTCATCGCAGAATTCCAAAAGGATTTCCCCTGCCCGCTCATTCACGTTTGGCACGAGGACGACGGATTCCGCAAATGCATCATCTGGAACAAAGCCCTCGTGCGTTGTTCGTGCGACTACATCGTTCAGATTGACGGCGACTGCGTTTTATCTCCGCGTTTTATTGAAGACCATCTCGCAAATGCGCGCCCCGGCTGGTTCACTTGCGGGAGCCGCACTCTGCTCACGCGGGAACGCACGGAACAGGCCCTTTCGACGGGAAAGGCAAACTTCACACCGTTTTCCTCCGGCGTTTGTAACAGATTTAATGCAATACGCATCCCATGGCTCACCCTCTTTTTCCGTGAGCGATATCGCAAAAACAAGCCTTATATCTCCAAGGGGTGCAACATGGGCTTCTGGAGAAAAGATTTAATCGCCGTCAACGGCTACAACGAATCCATTTCCGGTTGGGGTCGCGAAGACGCGGAAATCGAAGTCCGGCTGATGAAATTGGGAATACGTCGCCAATCCCTCAAATTCGGCGGGGCTCAGTATCACCTCTTCCATAAGGAAAACGACCGTTCCCGCGATGCGAAAAACATCGAAATCCTCAATTGCGCCCTCACCTCAGACGAATTTTGGACACGCCACGGCATCGTAAAAGAAATAAAATTCTAAAATCGGTTTTTATGGAAAAGAAAATTCCGGGCATTAATTTCATTTTTCACACGATCGCTCGTGCCGGCGGCATGGAACGCGCCGTTGTCGATATGATTTGCGGCTTTGCGGCAAAAGGCATTCCGGTGCGAGGCATTGCGATGCGCACCGATATTTCCGTTTTTCCGGAAGAGCTTCGCGACAAAATTGAGCTCATCCGCGTTCCCGCAAAATTCCCGTGGTGCCTGTCTCAACGTTTTGCAAATTGGGATTTTGAAAATCGCGCCGCAAACTTCTGCAAGCCCAATTGGAAAACGATTAGTGCCTCGCGCGTTCCCGCGCCCGTGGATATGGCGATTTCCGGCGGAACCCACCTCGCGCATTTACAAAAAAAAGGGAAAAAGAAGCCGTCGCTCACGGATAAAATGGCGATGTCGCATGAATTTGCGCTCTACAAAAACGCCAAAGTTTGCGTCGCACACTCGCAAATGACGCGCGACGAAATTGTTGCGTTTAACGCAACCGCCCCCGAAAAAGTCGTTTGTCTGTTCCCGCCGGTTGACACCGAGAAATTCAATCTCAAATCACGCCGTTTCCGCGCAGAGATGCGCGCGAAATGGGGCGCTTCGGATTCGGATTTCGTATTGCTGTTCCCGTCGAACAACCATCAGCTCAAAGGCGCAGATCTGATTCTTTCCGCCCTCGACGAAATAAACGATTCGGGCATCAAACTTGCCGTTGCTTCTCGTCGCCCGATTGATCACCCGCGCGCAATCAATATCGGATTCCATCCGGACGTGGAAAAATGCTACGCGGCGGCAGATGCCACAATTCTCGCCAGTAAATATGAAGCTTTCGGCCTTGTCGCCGTAGAGTCTATTCTCTGCGGCACGCCGACTCTGCTTTCGGAATCCTGCGGCGCGACGGATGCGCTCGCTGAACCGGGTTGCACGAAGTTCCCGCGAACACAGGAAGGCGTTCGCAAGGCTATCGAAGTGGCGCGGGAACGCCGGCTCGCGGGAACGCTTTCGCTCGCCGAGCCTGAAAAATCAGTCCTTTATCCTTACTCGCTCGAGCTTCACATTGACGCTTTATTGGCGTTGCTCTAAGCGGCTACTCTTTCCGGAGCACCTCCGTATGCGCGACGAGATCGTGCAGACGGGCAAGCCACGGGCGACTGAAAATAAACGTGTTGCGCTTAAACTTTTCCCATTTTGCGGCGGCATTTAGGCGCGGGAGCACATCGCGCTTGTCTCCCCAAGAAACAGAGCCTTTCGCCGTCGTAAACTGGGCAGAAAATCCTTTGTCTTTTACGACGCGAACGGAAAGATCGGAATAGTGTCCCCAAGGCCAAAACATCATTTTCGGAGTCCGCCCGGTAATCGTTTCTATTTCCCGAATACAGTTTTTTAAATCGGCGCGAAGAAAAGCCTCAAAATCAGCAGGCGAAACGCCCGTTCCCGCGGCTGCGACAGAACTGATTTCGCGGTCGTTTTTAATGTGCTTCGTGCCGTGAGCCTCGATCGACCAACATCCGGAGTCGTGCATCGCACGCACCTCCGCACGGGACAAATAGCAAAGCGTGTCTCCGTCCGGCGCCATTTTTTCCGCATCAAGATTGCGCCGCTCGACAATTTCTGCGGGAACGCCTTCCCGCGTTCGAACCGGGCAATCGTGTAAAAATCCCGCTGAAAGTGCCAACGCCGCCTTCAACCCCCGCTTTTTCAAGATCGGCGTGGCATAAAGCCAATTATCCAACCATCCGTCGTCAAACGAAAGCATCGCGTAGCGCCCGTTCGGATTAGGGAAAGTTCCCGCGACAAATGCCAACGCATCCTCCGGAGAAAGAACAGTAAAGCGTTCGCAAATGTAATCCAACTGACGCTCAAAGGCATCAGCGCTCAATGCGTCCGGATGCGGATTCGGCAAAATTCGATGATAAGTAAAAACGGTAAGGGGCATAAGGAAGAATTTAGCACCGAAGCCGCAGGCAGGCAAATTGGAAGTTGTGTCCCGCAACCGCCGCATTGCCTCAGGAAAAAGTGCACCGAATAAGGTATGAATCAGCGAGGACCTATAAGGAGCAAACAAGCCAAGAGAGAGTTTTTAAAGAGGAAGCGTTGGGAGTATCGTTTTTGCATCAATCGGAGGCAGAAGCACGGGATTTATCGCCGAGTTTGTGCAGACCTGCGACTACTCGAACAAATACGCGATACGCTTACTCAATGCCGCGGAGTTCCCGCTGAAAGAAAAGCCGAAGAAGCGGCAAAGTTTCTATACGCAAGAGGACTTGCTGTGGCTCAAACGCATCCGGAGCGAAAGCGATTTTCTTTGCGGGAAGTTGCTTGCGCCGATGATTCCGACGGTGCTTGAAAGCTTTGAGCTCGACGGGATCGCCGTTCCCGCAAATATTCGGGAGCACTTGCTTAAAATCAGTCCGCAAGCATCGACCGGATGCTAAAAACAGCGAAGCAGGAACGCCCATCGCGGTGCTGCGGATGGCACTTTACTCGCCGTGTGTTGTTCCCGCTATCGGGAACAGCACTCCTCTCTCACACCAATCTTTAGTGCACTTTTAAATGAGACATCGCGGCTTGAGCCGTAAATAAAAATCCGCGTGAACGAACACTCTCAACCAAACGGATAATACTCACGCCCCTTCGAAAACTTTCACTGAGTGCTCGAAGCGGAGAAAAAGACGTTTTTCGGGTTATCTTCTTGGCGACAAAACACATCCCATCCGGAAGTTCCCAAATCGCGGTCTCCCTCAATTCCTTTTTATATCGACGCATTGAACAACTTTTCCAGTTCGCTTTTCGTCCGACAAAATTTCATTCCGAAAAATCGACAACCAGTCCGTTTCACCAACCAAACAAACAATCCGAAAGCCGGTCCAAGAAACGCACAACAAATTTGATTCAACGCTTTCCTCCCCGAATTTCGTTTTTCGCCTCCCGAATAACTTCGCCAAAAAGTTTTTCCCATGCATCGCCGATTTTTTTCGGAGAAAACTTTTCCGGAATTCGAGACAGAGCATTTTGGGCAAGGCGCACCCGTAACTCATCATTTCGCATCAAATTCGCGAGCGTTTCCGCGTATTTATCGACATCGAACGCGGGAACGAGACAACCGGTTTCTCCATCGGAAATGATATCGTGCACCGCAACAAACGAATCAAAGGCCACGGGAACGCAACCGAACGCCGCCGCCTCCACGAGCACCATCGGAAATCCCTCGTAAGCACTCGTCATACAAAAAATCGAAGCTGATCGGTAATACGATTCGGGCTTTTGACGCCCTTCAAAAAATACGCGCTCAATCTTCTTTTCCGAAACCGTTTTCTTCGCGATTTTGAGGTCTTTCCCGTCCCCGACAAAGCGCAGAGACCAATTCGGAAAGGCTTTCTGCAGTTTTCCCCATGCAGACAGAAGAACATCCGTGCATTTTTGTCCGTTGTCCATCCTCCCGACAAAGAGCAATTCCTTTCTTTTTCCGAAGAAATCAACAGCCTGCGACGAAAACGGACTCGGGTTGGGAATCGCAAAAATTTTTCGCCAGTCGGCAGAATACACCATTCGGAGATACGAGGGAATGAACCGTTCCGAAAGCAAAACAGTCGCATCTGCCAGGCAGGTGTTTCTCCGAAAAATTCTAATAAATTTTCTCCCCTTCAAAAAAATTTTAAACATCACGAACCAAGCCAAGCAACGGACAAATCTCTGCCCATATTTTCGGAAAAACTTCGCGTAAACTAAGTTTTGCCAGAGCAACGGGTCGTTGTGCACGCAACAAACAAGCGGGATTCTTAATTTTTTGAATACTTCAGGAGAAAAAACCTCACAATCGTCCCCGTCCTGAAAAACAAAAATATCGATTTTGTTTCTCGACAAAAATAATTCCAAAGGAGAAGCCGTTTCTCGTGCAGAAATATCAGACAGGAAAAATTGACGCCCGCTATTATGTCGGCAACCGTCGTCAGCACTCCTCGCCAAGTAAAAAACCGAATCTCCACGCCCGGCGAATTCGTCACCAAGCACGACCGATACGCGCTTAATCCCGCCTCTCAACGGATTCATTTCTGAATGATGATAAAAACAAATGTTCATAAAGCTACTTCAACAATTTCCTCATTATCGTCTCCAACCTTTGAAAAACACTTTTAGGATTATGAACGGTTTTTACGTATGCAACAGCCTCTTGCGCAACAGCAATCCTTTTACTTTCATTTGAAATAAGTTCTCGAATTCCATTTTCAAAAGAAGCAATCGCCTTAAAACCGTCGCCAAGGACCTTCCCCGTGTAATATCCGAACTTTTCCGTAAGATTATCCGGATTTTGACAAGAAACAATCAGAACGCCCAACGCCAACGCCTCAATGAAAGAAACAGGTAAGGCTTCGTGAATAGACGTATTCACGAGAATCTTTGCTTTTTTCAATATCTCGGACTTCTCTTTTCCGACGACGTGCCCCAAAAAGTGAAGGTTCTTAATGTCTCCGCCGAAATAAGGGTTCATCATTCTTAATGAATCTTCTCTACTTGTGGAACCGCACACGTAAAACTCCAACTCGGGCATACGTTTTGCGACCTCGCAAAAAAGCCAAGCGCGCTTTACATCGTCAAGCCGACCTAAGAAAACCACAACGTTTTCCTTGTTTTCAATTATTTCTTTGGAAGCGAATTCGACCTCCAGCGGATTGGGCACAAACTCAATTCGTTCATCATTCGGCAAGCGATAAAGGTCGCGTGCTTTCTCGTTGAGAAATTTTGCCTGCGACACGAATACCCCCCCTCCTTTTTGATGGCACTTATCGGATTCGGAGAATCGTGAATGTACAAGCTCGTAAGCGGCGGTATCCCAATTCAATTTTTCAGGGCAAGATTGCGCCGTCGAAATTTCTCGCCAATCATACCACGGACGAGGATCCTGAATCCAAAAAACAAGGGGAATCTCGGGCCTCATCTTTAAGAAATCCAACCCGCTACACTCAATCGACAGAAACACATCGTAGCGGGAGAGGAACTTTCTCGCAAAAAAACGATTTCGTGAAACAAAAAATACTGAAACGCCGTCAATTACATACTTTTTAGGAAATGGTGAAATCTTCTTAAAAAAGCTCAACTTACTCTCGCAGGACATCGATCCTCGTCGTCCCAACAAAACTTCGACCTCGACATTTGCATACACAGGGAAAAGTTTCGCCACAATATTTTTGGCAAGGAAACCATATCCGCCCCTGCATGTCCCCAATTCTCCGAAATATTCGTTAACCAACAATCCGACTCTGATTTTTCTTTTACTCATAACGTTTTTATCTCACTAAATATTTGCGCCCTGTCACTTTCTTGAAAAGAGACTCCCAGTCGTTACCGATTTTTCGGGGAGAAAACTTTTCCGGGATTTGCTCATGGGCGTTTCGCGCAAGGCGTTCCCGCTTTTCATCGTTTTGCATCAAATCGGCAAGTGCTTCCGCGTATTTATCGACATCGAACGCGGGAACGAGACACCCGGTCTCCCCGTCGGAAATAATGTCCCGAGCTGCGGGGAACGAATCAAAAGCCACAGGAACGCACCCAAACGCAGCGGCTTCAACCAAAACATTACCGAAACTTTCGTAAGCGCTTGTCATGCAGAAAATCGCCGCCTCCCGGTAAAACGAATCCGGCTTTCGGAACCCGTCAAAACTCACTCGCTTCAATGCAAGCGATTCCGCCATATATTTTAACTTCGGCAAATAATCACCGTCTCCGACGAAACGAAGTTGCCAATCAGGAAATCTTGTTTGGAGTAGATTCCACACGCGCAAAAGCAAATCAGGTCGCTTTTCCACGAAGCTCATTCGCCCGACAAACAACAGTTCTTTCTTCTTCTTTGAAATCGTAAAGCTCCCGTCGCCGACCGGAGCGAAATTACAAATAACATCAATTTTTCTTTGTGCCGTCTGTGCGTCGGTCAAATGTTCTTCGAGGAGCGGAACAAGACCTTTCACCAAAACGACCGTCGATGCCGAAATGCTATAGTTAAAGCGATATTTTCTTTTTTGACGCAAACGCTTCCACCAAGTGAGCACTATCCTTTTTAGCCCGGAATATTTCAGTTTATAACGTGCCACATAGGAATTCGGAACGGCACGAATGACGGTAACCAACGGGACTTCCAATTTTTTAATTTCCTGAGCAAACGGGAATTTCCATCCGGCTCCGCATTGAAAAACGACGACGTCAATCTTTAACTCAGATAAAATTCGGGCAAAAAACAGACGATTCTCCACAGAATTTCCGGAATTTTTACTCGGAAACACATACTGCAAAAATTCCGCCGAAGCGTCCGATTCCGCATTCCACGCCAAAATACACACGCGATGCCTGCGACGAATCATCTCCCGCGCACAATTCTCCGTAGAACGTTCAATTCCGCCTTTGCAAACATTCGTCAATGCGGAATCCACAAGAAAAAGAATATTCATTTCATTAATTTTCTATTCGAGACCAGAAAAAGAAAACATATCCGCCCCGTGTGCAATTCTCTTTGAATTGATTTCGTATTTTCCGCTATGCGAAAGACCTCCGCTGATTCCGGCACCGGCCACCAGCACATCATATAATTCTTATACATCATATCTTTTTAAAAAGTTTTTTGACGGTGGCTTGGATGCGGGCGATTCTAACGGAAAGCGGTAGTTTTCCCGAAAGGATTCCGGCATTGTAAAGAAAATCCAAATCTTTTCCGCGCTCCCGCCAAGTCGCACGCAGTGGCGAAATGTCTACCCCCCGGAGATTTCCCTGCGAATCTTCAAGAATATTCCCGCCGCAAGGATCAGGATCCCCCCCCCAGCAAAGTCCGAATTCATGAGCACGCCGAATGGCGGCAACAACATCACGATCTCTCTTCCGTCCTGCATCTTTCCCGTTAATAAACTCACAGATTAAAAATCGCTCCCGCAACATTCCAGACTTATAACGTTCTGCCGTAAGGGAAATTCGCATCGGAAAAGTAAATCCGGAAGCATGCGCTCGCTCAATTCGCTCCTGCATTGGCGCCGCTCTCATCTTTCGCATTCGAAGAACCCGCTCAAGGCTCCACGGACGAAGAATTTGTTCGGCTTTAAAAACCACCGTTTGATCCTCGCAATCAACTTTCCATGTGCGCCGCAGGAATTTTCCCGGGGCAGCAGAACGTTGCAGGAGCATCCACGCGGGCGGCTGCCCGGAATCGAGATTTGCGCGCAGTTTTTCAAACAAACCGAGCCAGTCCGTTCCCGCGTCCGCAAGATATGAGACGCGAAAACCGTCGGCGGTCGTTTTATGCAAAATTTTCGAAGTCATTCAAAGTATTTGGTAGACGCGATTACAGGATGACTAATTTTGATACCGCCTTCTCATCGTCAAACCGCAATTCAATCCTATTCCCATTGTTTTTCAGCGTAATCAGCTCCGCAATGCTGACGTTCTGAACATTGAATTTCTGATTGACCGGCATGAGAAGGGCGTTGCGGCTTTCCGTCAAATCCACAGTCCTCTCACCTGTGTTCTCATCAGCTTCCGCAAGCGCGATTGCCGTCTTTCCGTAAGCTTCAATCTTAAATTCCGGAGCGGGATCGAGTCGTATCCCCATCGCTCCTCCACTCTGGATATTCACGATGATTTCTTTGATTGTTCCCTGCGTGATGTATTTCGCCATAGTTTCTCCTCTGCTAAGATTGTTAAAAATTATTTCAAGTGCCCGTCGAAGGTTCTGTAGGCATACCCGAAACGGGACAGTCCCGGATAAAACTGGTAATCCGCATAGCCGAGAAACTCCGATAATTCATGCGCCACGGATTTCTTGGATTTCCCGTTAATCGTGATGACGTTCACGCGTTCGATGCCGTAGCTTGCGGCATCTTCTCTTTCAAAATCGGACGGCGAAAAAGACGCTTTTATCGGCGCTTTTTCATCTCCGAAGCCGAATAAGAAGAAACAGCCGCTTTGGATGCGGATTCGCTCTGTGTTCATCAGAGGCTTGACACACCAGACGTGCGGAAGGTCATTTTTCAGCTTCTCGCAGATCTCTTCGGGTGCCGCCGAAAATCCGCTTCGGTCGTTTTTGCATTCATACGCCAAGAAGTTGAGATTCTTGAAGTTCAAATGTTTCGGAGGAATTTTTACTCCGTTGGCAATCGCCGTCACGATGTCGGAATCGGAATATTTGATTCGGGATTTTTTCACGGCGTAAATGTGAATGAATGCATTGTGTTCGTTATGTTCTTCGGCAAGCCAAGAAGCGAACGGCACCGTCGCCATCACCCCGGACAAGCGCAAATCTCCGGAAACGTCCATAAGCCGCGTCAGCACCTGATGATGTTGCATTTTTGCGAGCGAATCTATCGTGTGAACATCCCCCTCAAAAAATTCCGGAAAATGGCGTATCGCTTCATGGAAAATTTCGTGTTCATGCTCTCGCCATTCGGTTTTGCGAAGCAGGCTTGGCGCGGCATCTCCCGGTGGCGGAGGTTCGCTCGACCCGTATGGATTGAATCGATTGTATTCTCCGCGAAAGAAAAATTCGCAGTCCCGATAACGCGGATTTTTCTTCGCGCGGGCGATGATTTCTTCCGCTTCGCGCAAAATTTCCCAAAATGTCGTGCAGAAACTCACGCCTATTCCTTCCTCAAAAGATTGTTAACAGTAGGCGCGGCGGCAAGGAGAGCTTCCCATTGCGCGCCGATTTTTTCCGGGGAAAATTTATCGGCGATTTTCAAAGCGGCGCGCCCGAGCCGTTCCCGCAAGACGTCGTCGGACATGAGGAGTGCGAGCGCTTCCGCGTAAGCATCCAAGTCGAATGCGGGAACGACGAATCCGTTTTCTCCGTTTTCGATAATATCGTAAATTGCCGCAAACGAGTTGAACGCGACGGGCACGCACCCGAAAGTTGCCGCTTCTATAACGACATTCGGGAAGCCCTCATAAGTGCTCGTCATGCAAAAAATCGAAGCTGAACGGTAAAACGGCTGAGGAGAGCAAAACCCCTCAAACGAGACATTTTTCAAATTCAGCTTTTCGGCAAGCTCCTTGAGAGCTTTTTCATGCGCCCCGTTTCCGATGAAACGCAAAGACCATTCTGGAAACCGAGCCTCTAAACGAGCCCAAATCCGCAAAAGATAATCAGGACGCTTATCGGCAAACTTCAATCTTCCGACGAATACGATTTCTTTCTTCTTTGTAGAGAAATCAATATTTTCGCGAGGGAAAGCACACATATTTCCGATCGCGACAAGTGAACACGGAACATTCCCATTTGGAAAATATGCCCGAAAATCCGAAAAATAATTTTCGGAAAGCAACTGGTAGGTGTCTGCGTGAGACGTATTATAAAAGAAAACGCGACGATATTTCCGATCCTTCAATGCGAGTTTTATAGCAAGAAATACGCGCTTCAACGGATTGCGAATTTCCAACGCGCCAAAACCCATCGCCTTGCTCAACGCCGCACGGCGATAATAGTCCGGCTGACCGCGATTACAGGAAATTGCGCGAACGCCGAGCGCATTGCAAATTTCCGCAAACGGAAACTTTCTGCTTCCGCCCGGCCACCACAAAACGGCATCGACTTTTTCGCGAGTCAAAAAAGCCTCAAAAAAATCACGATTTTGGGAAGATTTTGCCCCCCCTCGTCGCGGGAGCGCAATACAACGCCGATCGTCCGTTTCTTTACGCAACGGGAAAACGGAAAGCAGGAAACACCGATGGCCTCGCGACTCAAGCCAATTTGCGACGGAAACGACGCTACGTTCGGCACCGCCGATTATCGGCACAACGGGAGGATTGGTAAAAAATATGATGTTCATGAGGCTCCTCCGGAAAATCAAATCCCGTGTCGGGAAGGATGAAGCAACCGTCCGACAAAATCCTTCATTCGATACAGCGTGCGTTTAACCGGATGCAGGTAGCCGTAGCCGTCGACGACCGCCAAATTTCCGAGCGTGTTAAACGTATGAAGCCCGACGTGCCAAATCGAACCGAGATCCGAAAAATGTCGAGCAACTTCACGAATTGAAAATTCGCCGTTCTCGAATTTCATTTCGTAAAACACGACCCCGGCACCGTATTTGCGATTGCAATCCTGCCCGACACGAAGCACGCGCCCGTCGGAAAGTTTGAGAAAATAGCCGGCGCCGCGTGCCGAATCATCGGGGAAGCGAATCGTTTTCCACGGAGTTTTTTCGTAGGGACCGAAGCGACTTCCGGTTGTCGAGCGATACACGCCAAGCTCGTTCCCGCAATCCGCACCGGGCTTATCCACGCGCGTAGCGAAGCAAAGCCATGTTCCCGCAAAACCGTCAAAGAGAATCGCGTCGGCAAGCGGCGCATCGCAAAGCGTTTCCGCGAAAGTCGCCTGAGAGTTTTTTTCGTCGTAAAGGAAAAGCGGCGATTTTCCGGATTCTCCGTTTTCGGGATGGATGAAAATCTTTTCGCTATCGCGATAAATCGCCGGAAACGAATAGTGATATTTGTCCTCTATCACGGGAACGACTTTTTCGAGCCGGAAACGATTCTCCGTCATGAGTCGAATTTCAAGCTTGGAAATCCGTCCCCATTGCCGCGTAACTTCGCGCTGACGCCCAACCTGAAAAATTTTTGCCGGAGGCTTATCCAACATCATCTCCTCGACCAGAACTTCAATTCGGTCGCCTTTCGCAGAGAGGATGAACGGGTCGGCGAACCAACCCTTGTCGTAGCCGTTTAAATCCAACCATGAAATTTTAAACGGTTTGAAAATCGTCGTTTCGTCGAAATTCAAAAATCCGATGTTCCAAGCCTTCTTCTTGTAAACCTCGCGTTCCCACTTCTTATATCGTTTGAAAATATTCATTTCGGCAAAATCCGTTCGTTATTTTTTCTTCTCAACGCTCTTAAAAAGCTCTAACCACCGCCCGATAATTTTCTTTTTGGAAAAACGGCGCACGTCGCATTGCGCTCTTTCGGCAAGGCGCAAACGTCCGGTGTCATCACACATCAGCGCGGCGAGCGTTTCCGCGTATTTATCGACATCGAATGCGGGAACGACGAATCCGTTTTCTCCGTCGGAAATAATATCGCGGACCGCAGCAAAAGAATCGAACGCGACGGGAACGCAACCGAACGAAGCTGCCTCAACGAGCACATTCGGAAACCCCTCGTAAGCGCTCGTCATGCAAAAAATCGAAGCATCGCGATAAAACGGAGCCGGCTCCCGAAATCCCTCGAAAACAACACACTCCAAATTCAACGACGTTGCGAGTTTTTTCACTTTTTCAAAATCGTGCGCGCCTCCGACCATACGCAACGTCCAATCGGGGAACTGCCGTTGCAGTTTTGCCCAAACGAGCAGGAGCAACTGCGGCTGTTTCACGGTCATTTCCATGCGTCCGACAAAGAGCAATTCTTTCTTCTTTGAAGCGAAATCGACGGAAACGTTTTCGTAAGAAGACGGATTCGGAATCGTGCGTACATTCGGGTTTTCGCCTCGCGGAAAATGCTTCAGAAAACCGGGAACGAAACCGTCCGAAAGCAACACCGTCGCCGCACAACAGGCGGCATTCGCACGATAAATCTTCGACTGCCGACAGAACCGAAACGCACGTTTTACCCGCATCAAGAGACTGTTCCCGCGCAAGCGCTGTTCATAAAAACACGGGTCGGTATGAATCGCGGCAACGACGGGAACGCCGCATTTTTTTGCTTCGCGCACAAACGGAAAGCGCTTCCCGTCCGCCCACAAATAGAGCACGACGCGGATATTTTTTTCTCGCAACAAATTCTCGAAGAACACTGCATTTTCCGCACAGTCAAACGTTTTCGCGTTCGGCAAAAACGACTGCCGTCCCGCATCTGCAAAGTCTTTCCAGACTGGCTTCGCCGCGAGATAAAACACTCCGTTCCCGTACGCCTCAAAATCTCCGCATACGGAAGCACACCAACGCTCCACGCCGCCCTTTTCCGGCGCGATCGCGTTGCAGAAGAAAAACAGGATGTTTCCTGAAAATTCCATTTTCGCGTGTCTTACAATCTTCCGTCGACGGAGTTTTTCGGGAGGAAGCCTTTGACGTCGAAGAGAACGGAGGTTTCCTTGCGGAGCGCGGGAACGTCGAGCGTTTCAAATTCCTTGTGAGCGACGGCCAAAACAAGCGCGTCAAATTTTTCCTGCGGGAGCGTGTTCGTCACTTCCACGTCGTATTCGTGCTTAGCGATTGCCGGATTCGCCCACGGGTCGTAAATCGTGATGTCCAAATTGTATTCTTGGAGCGTGCGGACGATGTCGATTACACGCGTGTTGCGAACGTCCGGGCAGTTTTCCTTAAACGTGAAACCGAGAATGAGAATCTTGGATCCGACGACCTGAATCGCCTTTTGAATCATCAGCTTCACGAGGCGCGTCGCAACGTATTCGCCCATGCCGTCGTTCATGCGGCGTCCCGCCAAAATGATTTCCGGATTGTAGCCGTGGCGTTGCGCGCATTGCGCCAAGTAATACGGATCAACGCCGATGCAGTGTCCGCCGACCAAGCCCGGTTTGAACGGAAGGAAGTTCCATTTCGTTCCCGCTGCAGCGAGCACGTCGTTCGTGTCGATGCCGAGTTTCGTAAAGATTTTTGAAAGCTCGTTGACGAACGCAATATTGATGTCGCGCTGGGAGTTTTCGATGACTTTCGCCGCTTCCGCGACCTTGATGGACGAGGCTTTGAACGTTCCCGCCGTGATCACCGAGGAATAAACTTCATCGACCTTATCGGCGATTTCCGGAGTCGAACCCGAGGTTACTTTTTTGATTTTGTCAACCGTGTGGAGCTTGTCGCCCGGATTGATGCGTTCGGGAGAATATCCCGCAAAGAAATCGACGTTGAATTTTAAGCCGGAGAGTTTTTCGACGACGGGAATACATTCGTCTTCGGTCACGCCCGGATAAACCGTCGATTCGTAAACGACGATGTCGCCCTTGGAAATGACTTTAGCGACGGTTTCGCTCGCGCCCCAAAGCGGCATGAGGTCGGGATTGTTATTTTCGTCCACGGGAGTCGGCACGGCAACAACATAGAAATTACAGTCGCGAATGTCTTCGATATCCGACGTGCATTTGAAGCCGTTGGAGAGTGCGCTTTGGAGCAACTCATCGGAAACTTCGAGCGTCGCGTCGTGTCCGGCGCTGAGTGCTTCGACACGGGAACGGTTCATGTCGAAGCCGACCGTTTCGTATTTCGTTGAAAAAAGACGAGCCAGCGGCAAACCGACGTAGCCAAGCCCGATAACGCAAATTTTGGTGTTCATTTTAGGTGTGTGTTAAAGGTTTTCCCAATACCACTTCACGGCGGCTTTCAGTCCGTCGCGCATGGAAAATTGCGGCGCGTAGCCGAGGAGGTTTTTCGCCTTGTCAATGCAGGCGAGCGAGTGCGGGATGTCGCCGACGCGGTTCGGACCGTAAACGACGGGAACGTTCGCAATTGCGGGATCGAATTCGCTCAGAAATTCCTTCAGGTTTGCGACAAGTTGGTTGAGCGTCGTGCGTTCGCCGAACGCCGTGTTGTAAACCTGGTTTTCCGCAGCGGGATTGGATGTTTCCAATGCGAGCAGGTTCATCTGCACAACGTTGTCGATATAGGTAAAATCGCGGGAATACTCGCCGTCGCCGTTAATTGTCGGCGATTCGTGCGCCATGAATTTTTTGACAAAAAGCGGGATGACTGCCGCGTAGGCGCCGTGCGGATCCTGACGGCGACCGAACACGTTGAAGTAGCGCAAGCCGATGCACGACATCCCGTAGGTGCGCGCAAACACGTCGGCGTAAAGCTCGTTCACGTATTTAGTGACTGCATACGGCGAGAGCGGACGCCCGATGACGTCTTCCACTTTCGGGAGCGACTTCGAATCGCCGTAGGTCGAACTGCTTGCGGCATAGACGAAGCGGCGGGCTTTCGCGTCGCGGGAGGCGATGAGCATATTCATGAAACCGCCGATGTTGACCTCGTTCGTCGTCGCCGGATCTTTGATTGAGCGTGGCACCGAGCCGAGCGCGGCTTCGTGCAAAACGCCCTCGCAACCTTCAACCGCCTTGCGGCAATCGTCCAAATTGCGGATGTCCCCCACGACAAGCTTGAACGTCTGCGGGAACGCCGAAAGTAGCGGGAGCAGATTCTCGATCTTTCCCGTCGCAAAATTATCGAGGCAAACCACCTCGTCGCCGCGCTTCAAAAGTGCTTCGCACAAATTAGAACCGATAAACCCCGCGCCGCCTGTAACTAAAACTTTCATAAATTTATACGTCCGTTGTTTTTAAAGATTGAGATATTCGGGAAACGATTCTGAGGTCCACGAGACGAGGAATCGGGAATTGTCCACTCGGGAAAACTCCAGTGTGAAAGATCCTTTCGGAACGTCGTAGAGTCGCCGCTCAAAACGCGACTTTGCAAGTTTCCCCAAAAGCGTCTTCAGTGCGTAAAATGCGGGCATCGGTCGCCAATTTTTGGCATCCGAATCATCGATCAGTCCGAATCCGCGATGCACAAGTCGCCACCAATAAATTCTCGAAACGTGCCCGCTTGCGATTACAAGGAGCCAATAGCGACACATAAATTTTGCATAATTGTCTTCAGAGACATTCGGCGGGAACGCCGTTGGGGCGCCCGGCTCACAGAAAAACGCAGCGCAAGGCGAATACGTTTCCATTCCCGACAGCGGCCAATTCACTTCCGAGACGATAATTTTTTCTTCCGAAAACCCGTAAGCTTTAGCAAACGCACGATGAACGGCGCACTTCCCGACTAAATCAAAACTTCCCTGGAAATTCTCCGGCGCGCCACGCCGATCTACGTAAAGATGTTGCGACAGCGCATGAAACGTTCCTGCGGGAACGACGGACAAAATCCCGGGAAGATTGTGCAAATCAAAATCGATGCACGCGGGACCAGTCAGTTTGATTTGCGGAAATGATTTTTTTGCCTCGATTGCGGGAGCAATCAACTTCTCATAATCCCGAAAATCCCAAACACCCCATTTTGAACGATTCGTGGCGTGCCCGATTTCGTAAAAATCCGCAAAGGCCTGTGTTTTTTCAATGGCAAACAAAACCATCTCCCGCCAAGATGCAACATTGCGAATTGCGGCACGACTTTGCACAAGCGCAAAAGCAACGGGATTTCCTCGAGTATGAAGCTCTGCCGCTTTTTCTGCGACAAGCGCCCAATGTTCCCGCCCTTTGTGATGATAAAATCGCAACAAAATCGGAAGTCTCGCCTCCGCCGAAACTTCGAGCTCATTCAGCCAAAATAACTGCTCCTCCCAAGTCGCGGATACAACGTCGAGTGTCATCCCAAACGTTCCCGCAAAGTTCGTCGGGACCGAAAACGAGTTCTCGTTCACAAAACGATAAGTTTCTCGCATCGTGTTCCCGTAAGACAAAAAACCTTTGAGTGAACGGAAAAAATTGCTAATGGGACGAAATTTCCTCGATTCTTTTTTATCGTGGGCAATAACTGCCTGACCGGTCTTCTCATCCCAAATCCAAATACCTATTCCTTCATTCGCAGATTCCTTTCGACTCCCACGGTTCAAGAATTGGCGGGAAAACTCAACAATCGGATGCCTTAAAATTCGAGTTTTGCAATGGAATTTCCATGCTCTCAAGCCTGCATGGAGGCCACGATTAAAAGCATCTGGACAAGGATGTTTCCCACAATACATATGGCTGAAAAACCACCGAAGTTCCGACGGCAGAAACAATCGAGCCAAATCGCGCCCTCGCTGAGTCCATGTCAACGATCCTGCAGGAAAAATCCGTATGCGGTCCAAATCAAGAAAAAGCACCTCCCAGCCGTCGCCGGAATTATTTTTCTTCAAACCGATATTTTGGTTCCCCAAATCGCGATGAACAATTCCACAATCGTGAAACGCCCGACACGCTTTCGCGACAATCTGCATCAGATTTGATATCTCTGTCGCGGGATCGTTCACGCCGTCTCCGGCAAGGAGGCGGTTTAATTCCGTACGAAAATCTGTCAGCTCCGGAACAAATTCCGTAATCAGCCGACTCACCCCGATTCGCCCCGCCGGAAGCACCTCTTCCGCCAACGCGAGAACCCGTGGTGTGCCCACGCCGTGCGTTCTCAAAACTTCTGCGCCCCTAAATGCCCGTTGCGCTTTTGTTCCCGTACGTTTTGCAAAAAAACGTTTTATCCCTTTTTGAGCAGGAAAGGTTTTAACGATAACTGTTTTCTCACCAGAAGAAAAACCTATCTTCATCTTTTCAACTCTCTCCCTCCCACAGGAAAGAATCTCGACAAGTTTGTAGCTCTCTATGTCTGTCAACGGAATTTCGTTAGCAAAGTCCCGTGCCAACGTCCACTGCACAGACCTCGTCCCCACCGCATCGCATAGTCTTCCTCTCATCACTGTACGAGTCTACCGAATTTCCCATTCGGTGAGCAAGGTTGTTTTTGCGGGGAGTTTTATGCGCGGGCACGGGAACGGTGGAGTTTTTTTGTATCGCCTTTCCAAGGCTCGATTTCTTTTTGTCGATGTCCCTACGCTTACGCGCAGGGTTACAAAAATATCACCCCGACGGGGTTCTGATTTGCTAAAATCGCACGGGAACAACGGCGCAGGGTTACGGAAATAGCATCCCGGCGGGGTTCTGTTTGCCCGATCTTTTCCCCCACATTGTTTCCGGTTGCGGAAATGTTTCCCCGGCGGGGACTTTTTCCCCTCAGACGACTTGTGCGAATCCCTTTACGTGCAGACACCATGCGGCGGCGTGCTATGTCCTACGAGCACGGTTGCGAAAGTTGTGCCTGCTCCGACGCGTCGGTTCGCGCAAATCCGGACACAGGGAAGTAATGTTACGTTATGTGCTAAAACTGTTTGAACTGCGGGAACGCGCCGAGCATGAAAACAACGGTTTCGTCGATGCGGCATGCTTTAAAATTCAGATTTGCGGGAACGGCGTAAAAAGGCATCGGGATGCGCCATGCACAAAAACGGCACACGGTTCAACGCACCGCTCGCGACACTGAGTGAAAAGCATCGGAGATGCGCCATGTACTAAAACGATTCGTGTGTGGCAAAGCATTT
>CAZPYE010000012.1:0-33622 GCA_964590115.1 uncultured Enterobacteriaceae bacterium | reverse complement strand
TCGCAGATTTCTTCGCGGGAACAGGCTTTGCGGACGTTTTTTTGGCAGGAGCCGCTTTCGCCGTTTTTTTTGCGGGAAGCTTCTTTTCCGGAGTTTTCTTCGCCGGGGTTGACTTCTTGGCGGCGGGAACGCTTTTCTTCGATTCCGCTTTTTTCGGCGCGGGCTTCGGCTTCGCAGCTTTCACGGGAGCCTTTTTATCCGCAGCTTTCTTCGCGGGAACAGGCTTTGCGGACGTTTTTTTGGCAGGAGCCGCCGGCGCGGGCTTTTTGGCGGGTTGCGCCTTCGCCGAGACCGTTTTTTTGACGACGGGCTTCTTCGCGGGAACAGTCTTTTTTTCAGCCGTTTTCGCCGCGACCTTTTTGGCGGGTTGCGCCTTAGATTTTTTCTTATCTGCCATAATTCGAATTCGTAAAATGTTCTTTATTTTAAAGGGATTGCTCTAAGTGAATACGCGGAGGATTCTTCAAAATCCGTCTCAATTCTATGCGTCGTTTCTGCAAAGCGAGAAGTTCCGGTGCGTCCGAGGGAAGTGCTTCCATGCGACGGTCTATGTCTTTGCGCTCCCGTTCGCAATGTTTGGAGCAAAGTCGGGAAAGGCACTCGTTGGCGACGCGGCCGAGATCCTCCGTCGAATCTCCGTCAAAACCGTTTCGTATCCGCGCCACGAAGTCCCGTTCTTCGTCGGTTTCGAGCAGTTCGTGTATTGATGAGGCTCCCCGCCATTCCCCTTCGAGGACTTCCGCAAAAATGCGGTTGAGAAGGCGCCCTGCACAGGTTTCCGAATCGGGCCAGTTCGGAGGAATAGTGTTGGCAAGCAAAGGCGTAACGTCATCGTAGTTAAGAGCGAGGATTAAAATATCCTCCTCCGCCGTTGTCAAGGGGGAGTTCCCGGCGGGAGCGGCGGAATTCGGTTCCGGCGGCTTCGCTGCAATGCCGACGCGGGAACGTTCCTCTTCGGCGCGTTTTGCCGCGAAACGTGCGAAATCGCGTTCGACGGCAAGGCGTTCCAAGCCTGCGGCGCGGGAAAGCGTTATCAGGCAATCCGTCCGAAAAACCGCCGAAGGTGATGCCGCAATAATGCCGAAAATCTCCTCCAATGCGCTCCGGATTCGCGCCGCGCTCAATTTTACGCCTTCCGGGAAAAAATTTCGCACGAGAAAGGACATTGCGGAAACCGCACTTTCCGTAATGGCGGAAACTCCGCCTGCACCGCTTTTCGATAAAAACTCGTCGGGATCCTTGCCTCCGGGAACGCTCAAAAAACGCAAATCCAATCCCGTCTTAAATGCGAGCGGCACAAGACGAAGAGCCGCCTTTTGCCCGGCGGCGTCCGCATCCAAAAGGCAATCCAAGCGATCGCTGTAACGGCGCAACAACTGAAGTTGCTCTTCCGTTATTCCCGTTCCCTGCCCGGCGACGGCGGTGCGCAATCCGCAGGTTTGACACCTAATCGCGTCGAGTTGCCCTTCAACTAATACGAACGGCGTTTCCCGCGTTCCCGCCGCATCCGTGCCGTCTTTTCCGGCGCTTCTTCGTCCGGAAAAAATATCTTTCGCTTTGTCGATGTTGAAGAGAGTCGAACCCTTATGAAAAATTTCCGTTTCCGAGGAGTTGATGTATTTCGCCTCGTTCATGCCTCGCCCGTCGTCCGGCGTGATTCCGGGGATTTTCCTTGCGGTAAATGCGATAACCCGCCCTTGAATATCCGCAATCGGAATAATCAGTCGCGCCTCAAAGCGGGAACGCCACATCTCCGGATTTTCGGGCAGGCGCTCCGTCCCGACAAAAATTCCCGATACGGCCAGTGCCCGCGAGGAGAAGCCTTTGCGTTTCATCGCTTCGGCAAATGCTCGTGAGCCGTTCGGCGGCAAAAAACCCACGCGAAATACCTCCGCCGTCTCCGTGTCGAATCCGCGTTCCCGTGTCCAATACTCGCGCACTTGCTCGCCGAGAGGTGTTTTTTCCCTGAATTTTTCGACGAAGTATCCGACCGCGAATTCATGGATGTCGAAAAGCTCCCCGCGCAGGGAACGATCGATGCCGCTTCCGCCCTTTTCATACTCCACGGTAATTCCGAAGCGCTTCGCCACCCGTTCGACGGATTCCCCGAAGGTCAGGTTTTCCCGAGTCATCAGAAACTTAAAGATGTCTCCGCCCTGTCCGGTGCTGAAGCAGTAGTAAAAACCTTTTTCGGGATCGACAAAAAACGACGGCGTGTTTTCGCTCGTGAACGGGCTGAGCCCTTTCCACTTCGTTCCGGCACGCCGCAAACTCGTATAGTCCCCGATAAACGCCACGATGTCGGCGCGGGAACGTATCTCGTCAATGGATCTTCTGGTGATTAAGGGCACGGAAACGCGGAATATTGCCAAACTCTTCGGCGTCCCGCAAATTGAAAAAAAAAACGGGTTTCGCGATGAAAACTTGCAGGATTCCGCACCGGCAAAGCGTTTTGTGATTTTTTTTCGAAAAGTTCGATATGAAAATCCGAACCTTAGCGACAGCGTTCCCGCAATACGACACGCGAAACGGTAAAACCTTGCAAGCAAAGGGAAACGCGATTTTCATTTTTCGGCAGAGAAATGGACTGGTTTCCGGAAACAGTTTCAAACGCGCAACAATGCGCGAATACGAATGCCGCCGCCTTTGTCGAAGTCATGCCCTTCGACGGCGGCGGACGCACCTATACCTACCGCGTTCCCGAGAATTTCTCCGGAAAAGCCTTTCGGGGAAGCCTCGTAAAAATCCCGCTCGGTTCGCGAATCAATTTCGGAATTATCTGGAAAACAGATGCCGTTCCCGCGCCCTCTTGGGCAAAAAAAATACGGGATATTACCGAGCTTTGCTGCGACGTTCCCGTCCTTACGCCGGATACGCTTAAGCTTTGCGAATGGCTTTCCGCCTACTATGCGGCTCCGCTCAACAGTGTTCTTCTGACGATTTTACCGGGCACGGTAAGACGCGGAGTTCGCCCCGTTACGCAAAAATACGTTTCTCTTTCCCGGGAACTTTCTTCCGATGCCTTTGAAAAATTGCGCCGCCGTGCCAAAAAACAGGCAGCCCTTTATGAATTTCTGAAAAATTCCGCAGAAAAACATCCGGAAAAGGGCGGGAACGCCGCCCGCTCCGGTGTGCCCCGCAACGCACTTCCCTACTCTGCGGCGGTAATTGACGCGCTTATTCTGGCAGGCATCGCCAAAGAAGAAATTTCGGTGAAATCACGCCTTGCCTACGACGACGATTTTGAAGGCGGTGCTCGCGGGAACGCCGTCCCCGCGCTTCCCCCGACGCTCAACGAAGAGCAACAGGCGGCTCTTGACTCCGTTGTAAAAAGCCTTTCCGAAAACAAATTCCGCACGCACCTTCTCCACGGCGTTACCGGGTCCGGAAAAACCGAAGTTTACATCGGCGCGATTCGGCGCGTTCTCGAAGACGGCGGAAGCGCAATTTTTCTTGTCCCCGAAGTGGCACTCACGCCGCAAACCGTCGAGCGTCTGCGTTCCCGCCTGTCCGACTGCGCGACACCGATAGTGGTTTGGCACAGCAACCTTTCTTCCGGCGAACGCTACGACGCGTGGATGTCGATGGCGCGAGGGGAAGCGCGCCTGCTGGTGGGTGCCCGATCGGCAATTTTCGCCCCGCTGAAAAAACTTCGACTCATCGTTGTCGACGAAGAGCACGAGCCCTCTTTTAAACAGGGAGAAACCCCGTTTTACCACGGACGCGACGTCGCCGTATTTCGTGCGCATCTCTGCAATGCCGTTTGCGTTCTCGGCTCGGCAACGCCTTCGCTGGAAAGCTTTTTCAACGCCCGCAACGGGAAATACCGCCTCAACCGCATTACGAAACGCGTGGACGACCGCGCGTTCCCGCCGATGAAAATCATCGATATGCGCCGGGAAATACTCCACACGAGCGGACAAACCACTTTTTCCAGAACACTCATTGATGCACTGCGGGAACGACTCGACCGTCGGGAGCAAAGTATCCTGTTTCTGAACCGGCGGGGTTATTCGCGAGCCCTTATTTGCCCGGAGTGCGGACACGTTCTGACCTGCCCGCACTGTTCTTCGGCTCTCACCTACCACCGCACGGAAGAACTGATGCGTTGCCATCTTTGCGATCACGTCGAGCCTGCCGCTTCCCGTTGCCCCGTATGCGGATCCGACAAAATTCGCCGGCGGGGATTCGGCACACAGCGTGCGGAAGAAATCCTCAAAAACATCTTTCCCGATGCCGTTGCCGTTCGCCTGGATGCCGATACCATGTCGAAAAAAAATGAGTTTCGAAAGATTCTCGGAGATTTCCGTGCAGGGAAAATCGACATTCTGCTCGGAACGCAAATGATTGCTAAGGGCTTGGACTTTCCGCGGGTTACGCTGGTCGGAATTCTCGACGCGGACCTGTCTCTGCACGTTCCCGACTTTCGGTCGGCGGAGCGCACCTTCCAACTCCTTGTCCAAGTCGCCGGACGTGCGGGGCGCGGAGACCTCGATGGCGAAGTGCTCGTTCAGACGTTCACCCCGCATGCGGCTCCGATTCAGTTCGCAAAACGGGCGGATTTCGACGATTTTCTCGAAGACGAACTGGAACGGCGAAAGGAATTCGGATATCCGCCGCTACGCCACGTCATCCGCCATCTTTTCAGAGGACGGAACGCGGAGCTCGTTGAGGAAACCGCCGACCGCTGGACTGAATTTTTGGAAAAAAACGCGCCGGACCTTTGCGAGATTCGCGGTCCCGCGCCGTGTCCGACGGAAAAAATCCAAGACAACTATCGTTTTCACATTTGGTATTTTTGCGACAACGTCGTCCGGGCAAGCTCACAGCTCATGCAGTTGCGCAACGCGTTCCCGTGGCCGCAGGATGTCATCGACCTGCTCGACGTAGATCCTGCGGATGTCGGTTAAAAAGCTCCGCGAAAAAAAATCGCTTATTTCTGAATTTCAACCTGCGGGGAGGTTTTCCCGGCAACGACATCCGCCGTAATCACAACGCGCTTTGCGTTCCCGCGATTCGGAAGTTCATACATCGTGTCGAGCATGAGCTTTTCAAGAATGGAACGCAGTCCGCGGGCCCCCGTTCCGAGCGTAATTGCTTTTTCGGCGACGGCGGAGACGGCATCATCCTCGAAAACAAGCTCAACGCCTTCCATCGCAAAAAGTTTTCGATACTGCTTTGTGAGTGCGTTTTTCGGACGGGTAAGAATGTGTTCCAAGTCCTTGGAACGCAGCTGCGAAAGCGCGGAAACCATAGGCAGGCGTCCGATGAATTCGGGAATCATTCCGAATTCGAAAAGATCTTCCGGTTGAAGCTCCGCCATGATTTGTTCGGCTGAAAGCTCGCGCCCGGATTCGGAAGAAGTGTCGAAACCGAGGAATTTATTGCCGATTCGTGCGCCGATAATGCGTTCCAATCCGACAAAGGCGCCTCCGCAAATGAAAAGGATATTCGAAGTGTCGATCTGCACATATTTCTGGTCGGGATGCTTTCGTCCGCCGTTCGGAGGAATATTGCAAAGGGAGCCTTCGATAATCTTCAGGAGAGCCTGTTGAACGCCCTCTCCGGAAACGTCTCGCGTAAGCGAGGCGGAATCGCCTTTTCGCCCGATTTTGTCAATTTCGTCCACGTAAACAATACCCGTTTCGGCACGTTTCACGTCTCCGTCCGCCGCCTGCAAAAGGCGAACGAGGATATTTTCCACGTCTTCGCCGACGTAGCCCGCCTGTGTCAGCGTTGTCGCATCGGCGATGGCAAAAGGCACGTCGAGGATGCGTGCGAGAGTTCTTGCAAGCAACGTTTTCCCGCAACCCGTCGGCCCGATAACGAGGATGTTGCTTTTTTCTACTTCGACGTTTTTGAGGTCTTCGTCCGCGATTGTGCCCTCGGCGGGAACGGAGTCCGTGCCGTTTTCGGAATTCCCGAAAAGCTTGTCGTTCAAGCGCTTGTAGTGATTATAAACCGCAACGGACAAAACTTTTTTTGCCTGATCCTGTCCGATGACGTAATCGTCGAGGACGGCGCGAATTTCAGAGGGCTTTTTGAGCGCGATCGGTGTCAGCGGCCCGGCATCAGGAGCCTTCTCCGTCCGCATCTTTGACGCGGTGGAAGCGACCTTTGCGGGAGACATCGGTTCTGCGGCGGAATTTTTCCGCACAGACTGATTTTCCGTCATTTCGACGCAAAGCTTTGCGCATTCGTCGCAAATATTCGCGCCGTCCGGTCCGATAATCAAAATGCCGACATCGCTGCGGGAACGCCCGCAAAACGCACACTTGGGTTCGTCTTTTGCCATGAAAATCAGCGGCCGTTGCTATGAATTGATAACCTTATCGACGATGCCGTATTCGAGGGCTTCCTGCGCCGTCATATAGTGGTCGCGGTCGGAATCCTTGGCGATTTGCGCGACGGATTTTCCGGTATGTTTTGCGAGGACGCGATTAAGCGTTTCGCGCCAGCGCAGAATTTCCTTGGCGGCGATAGAAATGTCCGACGCCTGCCCTCCGGCCCCGCCGCTCGGCTGGTGAATCATCACGCTGGAATTGGGAAGCGCATAACGTTTGCCCTTTGTTCCGCCGGCGAGCAAAACCGTGCCCATCGAAGCTGCCATTCCGACGCAATAAGTTACGACGTCGCATTTCAGGAACTGCATCGTATCATAAATCGCCATCCCTGCCGTAACGCTCCCTCCGGGGGAATTGATGTAAATGTGAATATCCTTTTTGGGATCTTCCATTTGCAGGAAAAGCATCTGGGCGATAACGGCGTTTGCGACTTCGTCATAAATCGGAGAGCCGAGAAAAATAATACGATCCTTGAGAAGGCGGCTGTAAATGTCCCACGACCGTTCGCCGCGGGCGTCGCGTTCGACAACGCTGGGGATGATATAACTCATTGCTTTTTTTCTTGGTAAAAATTACGGAAAGTATTTGCGGGAAACGTCTTGCAAATTGCGTGCCGAGAGGATTCCCGTGCCGGGAAAAGAGCGGCTCCGCGGGAACGGCGACGGTGTGCAAGCCGGAAACCCGCCGCCGCCCGTGATTCGACGCGGTTTTGATTATACGCCGAGCATTCCGGTGATGTTCCCGTCGGCATCGAGGTCGATGGACTCTGCGCAAGGGACTTTCGGGAGAGCGGGCATACGCATGATATCGCCCGTGAGGGCAACGAGGAAGCCTGCACCGGAAGCGATTTCAAAGTCGCGCACGGAAATCGTAAAATTGCGGGGACGTCCGAGTTTGGAGGGATCGTCGGAAATCGAATTCTGCGTTTTCGCCATGCAGATCATCAGGCGGGATGCGCCCGCGTGATCAAGCATTTCAAGCTTCTTTTTCGCTTTGGCGGAAATCGAAACGCCGTCCGCCCCGTAGATTTCACGGGCTATCGCGTTGAGCTTTTCTTCGACGGGAACGTCGAGCGGATAAATCGGAACAAACTCGGGAGAGGGAATCGAGCACGCAGCCGCGACGACTTTGGCAAGCTCCGTCGCTCCGTCGCCGCCCTGCCCGAAGACATTCGCCACGGCGCAAGCCACATTCTGCGAAGCGCAGAAGCTTTTGACGGCGGAAAATTCCTCCTCCGTGTCCGTCGGAAACTGATTGACGGCAACGACAATCGGGCGCTTAAACTTTTTCGCGGAATCAATGTGTGCCGCGAGGTTTTCCAAGCCGCGTTCGACGGCGGGAACGTCAGCCTCCGTCAGCTCTTTAAGCCCGCGTCCGCCATGCATTTTCAGTGCGCGAATTGTGGCGACGATGACGACGGCATCCGGCGCAAAACCCGCCGTGCGACATTTGATGTCGAAGAACTTTTCTCCGCCGAGGTCGAATGCAAAGCCCGCTTCCGTAATGGCGTAATCTGCGTAACTCATCGCCATTTTGGTCGCGATGACGGAGTTGCATCCCTGGGCGATATTCGCAAACGGTCCGCCGTGAATAAACGCGGGAACGCCTTCGACACTCTGTACCAAATTCGGTTTAAGAGCCTCTTTTAAAATCGCCATAAGCGATCCCGTAACCCCGATTTCTTCGGCGAAAACGGGTTTGTTTTCCGCATCAAATCCGACGACCATTTTATTGAGACGGGCGCGCAAGTCGTCATAGCTCTGCGCGAGGCAAAGAATCGCCATAATTTCGGAGGCGACGGTGATGTCAAAGCCCGTTTCGCGCGGCACGCCGTTCCCGCCGCATCCGACAATTACACTGCGCAGGGCGCGATCGTTCATGTCGAGAACGCGTTTCCACGTTACGCGGCGTGCATCGAGACGCGTGTTGCGGAAATAGAGGCGGTTGTCGATGGCATCCGCGAGAAGGTTGTGTGCCGAAGTGATGGCGTGGAAGTCTCCGGTAAACTGTAAATTGATTTCCGTTGCCGGCTGAACGGTGCTTTTTCCGCCGCCGGTGGCACCGCCCTTGCGACCGAAAACCGGCCCCATTGACGGTTGACGCAATGCGAGCGCAGCACTTTTCCCGATTTTTTTAAATCCCTGGGCAAGTCCGATGGACGTTGTCGTTTTACCTTCCCCGGCGGGTGTCGGCGTAATCGCGGAAACGAGAATCAGTTTCCCCCGCTTGGGCGGATTCTTCAGCGCGTCGAGCGAAATCTTCGCTTTATCACGTCCGTAAGGCTCGACGAAGTTTCCGTCGATTCCGAGTTTTTCTGCGAGGTCAAAGATAGGGATTTCTTTCATGATTAAATCAAAAATAAAGAATTAAAATCGGCGTATTTCGGGAGGGAACTTATTCCGCTTCCGCAGGTTTGAAAAACGATGCCGTTCGCCCGACGTGTCCGACGCAAACGGCGCCCGTTCCGTTTTCGAGGTCGGCAATCTGTGCCATCATTTCGGAGCGTCCTTCGGCAAAACGCACCTTCACAAGGGTTTCCTTTTTTAAAATAAGCGCCAGCGTTTTGAGCATTTCCGGAGTAACGCCGTTTTTACCGACGGAAATTTTTGCTTCGAGCAACTGTGCCTGTCCCCGAAGTTTTTTCTTCTCCGCGCCGCTGAGCGCCGATGTGCTGTTTGCGTTTTCGTCCATAAAAGTCGGCAATTCTAACTGTTCCGAACCGCACTGCAAATTGAAATTTTCCGACCGGAACGGGAATCGCGGAAGTATGCGCCGAGAAGCATATTCCGCAGTAAACTTCTCCGATTTGAAATCTTTACGAGCGGGTCCGTTTCCCGATCTTAAACTTTCGCAGAAGCAAGCCGAGAATCTCGTCGCACTCCGGGTAGCGGAAAAGTTTGAGAAACGCAAAATAAACCCCGACCGCGACAGGCACGACGACGAGCAACGCCGCCAAAATTCCCGTATTCGTCCCGAACAGGTTTCCTCCGTCAAAAAGTTTCTCGAAGACACAATACCATGCGCCCAGCGTAAATGCCCCCATCAGTGCCGCTGCGACCAATGTTTTAAAGAATGCGCCGCTAACGGATTCTGCGGAAAACGCACGTTCCCGCCTGCGCAGAACGACGTAGAGCACCACGCATTGCACGGCGGCGGAAATCAGATTCGCGGCGGCGAGTCCGACGGCGCCGAAAAACCAGCCCAACGAAGGTGCGAGCACGCAATTCAATCCGAAAGCGAGCCCCGCCGTCTTCGTCTGTGTCTTCGTGTCTTTGAGCGAATTAAGTGCGCGCCCGACCAGACCGCTCACGGCATAAAACGGAACGGCAAGCGCGAAAACCCAAAGCACGGGCACCGTCGCCGCCGTGTCTGCCGCCGTAAAGTTTCCGTGTTCGAAAAACAGTTTCACTAACGGGAACGCGAGCGCAATAATCCCGACCGTCGCGGGAACGTTAATCGCGTAAATCAGGCGCATTCCGTGCGCAAACGTTCCTCCCAGCTCCCGGGTGTTCCCGTCCGCCGCATGTTTTGCCAAAAGCGGAAAAACCACCGTCGTAACGGTTACCGTAAAAATCCCGACCGGAATTTCCACGATGCGGTTGGCGTAGTAATAAACGGACAAAGCCTGTTCTTCGAGGGCGAATGCCAGAAAACGCGTAAGAAAAATGTTTATCTGATTGATGCCCGCGCCGACGACGGCGGGCAAGAACATCGCTTTTAAATCCGCCCACGCCGCCGTGCGCTCTCGGGTCCATTCAAAACGCCAGCCTTCCCGCCAAAGCGCAAACGCGGGAACGCACAGTTGTAATGCGCCTCCGAGCAACGCACCCGAACAGAGCCACACCACGCGTTCCGTAGGCGTTTCTCCGAATTGGTATCCCAAAACGCCCAGCGAAAAAATCATCGCCAAATTCAGCCAAATCGCACTGAGCGCAGTCACGGTAAATTTCCCGAGCATGTTCAGCCCGGCGGTAAATACGGCGGCGATACAAATCATCGGCATATACGGCATACAAAGTGCCGTCAGCCACGCGGCAAGCCGATGACGCGTAATATCGCCGTCGGCACCCGCAATTTCCGCGCCGAACTTTATCCAAGCCTCCGGAGCAACGGCAATTGCGATTGCGACAAGGCAAAACCCCGCCGTCAGCAACAGCATCCACGGAGCGACGCGGCAAACGACGAGATTAAAGAAAGAAAATGCGCGAGCGTTCCCGCCGTTTTTTTTCTCCTGTGTCATCACCGGCATAAGTGCGGACGTCAAAGCGCCCTCGCCTAAAAGCCTGCGAAAGAGATTCGGGATTTGAAATGCGATGATGAACGCCGCCGCGAAACTCCCCGTCCCGAAAAATCCCGCTATCAGCTGGTCGCGCACGAGTCCGAGCAGGCGCGAGCCCGACGTTCCCGCCGCCGTTACCAGCATCGAAAAATAAGACGAGGCACCGTTTTTCATTGTCATTTCCGGCGCCGGGCAGGAGCGGTTCCGACGGCGCCGACATAGGATTCGATTCCGTCGGCGATTCCGGCGGCGATGCGTTCCCGCCCGTTCTTCGTCGAAACCAACGCCGTGTCCGACGCATTCGTCAGGAATCCGCATTCGACTAAAATTCCCGGACAGTTCAATGTGCGCAAAACGGCAAAATTAGCGTATTTTACGCCGCGATCTTCCGCATCGGTCTTTGCGATGAGTGCGGAATGCACCTTAAACGCGAGCAATGTATTGAGCGGGTCGAGCGCGTTTCCCTCGTCCGCCGCGCTCTTCAGTGTTCCTCCGGTATCTCCGGTTGAGGATTCTCCCGCAGGCGTAAGCGCAAATGTTTCGATTCCGCGAGCAGATGCCAAAGACGCGGAATTGAGGTGAATACTCACAAACAAATCCGCCTTCCAACGTTTTGCACGCGCCGGGCGCTCCTGAAGTTCGAGCGTCGAATCACCGTCGCGCGTAAGTAAAACCGTATAGCCTCGGGCTTTCAGGATACGGGCGACGCGCTTGGAAATATCGAGGACGTAATTCTTTTCGTACATCCCGCGCTTATTTACCTTGCCGGGATCGCGCCCGCCGTGGCCGGGATCAATAACGATACAGCGCGGAGACTTCGTCTTCGGAGGCGCGACGACGGGCGCAATGCGTTTTTCCCAATCTCGTTTTTTCAAAAAAAACTTTCCGTGTTCGACGCTCGGAGAATGCCCGAGATAAAGGCGGGAACCGTTTATAAGCACATAACGTTTGCGGTTCTGTATTTCGACTCGAGTCGCCCCTTTTTTCCATGACCCGACACCGCGTTCCCGCGATTCGTTTTTCCCGAAACCTTTTTCCCGAATTTCCGTGTCGAAATTCACCACTTGAGCCGTTGCGGCGGGAACGCCGAAAACGATTCCGAAAAAGAGAACAAGCACTGAAGGGAAAAAACGCATAGAAAATCGTGGGCGAGTATGCCCTTTTTCCCGCTTTCGCGAAAGCAAAATAAGAATCCGAAACGCGAGAAGCGGAAAATCGGGCGTAGTGCCCGGCGGATTAGAAATACTGCGTATTGCGGTCGAGACTGCGGTAGTTGATTGCTTCGAGAAGCTGCGTCGTTTCGATTGACGGCGTTCCCGCGAGGTCGGCAATCGTTCGGGCAACTTTCAGAATCCGGTCGTAGGCGCGCGCCGAAAGCCCGAGCTTTTCCATGGAGCGTTGTAAAATCAAGCCCTGCTCCGGCGTAAGCGCGCAAACTTCTCTCAAATGTTTCGACGTCATTTGCGCGTTGTTGCGCAGGGGCGTTCCCGCAAAACGTTTTTTCTGAATCTCTCGCGCGGCGGAAATGCGTTCCCGCATTTTGTCCGAACTTTCTCCCGGGGCGGCGGTTCTCAATTCGTCAATGGAGAGTGCGGGAGCTTCCACATGGATGTCTATGCGGTCGAGTAGCGGTCCGGACAGCCGCGACCGGTAGCGCTGAATCTGCACCGGAGAGCAACGGCATTGCCTCGATTTGTCTCCGAGATAGCCGCACGGACAGGGATTCATTGCCGCGACGAGCATAAATCGACTCGGAAGCGTGATTTTCCCCGCTGCACGAGAAATGCTGACCTCGCCGTCTTCGAGCGGCTGTCTCATCACCTCGAGCGCAGAACGCTTGAATTCCGGAAACTCGTCGAGAAAAAGCACGCCGTTGTGAGCAAGCGATATTTCTCCCGGTCCGGGAACGCTTCCTCCTCCGATGAGCCCGACATCGGAAATGGTGTGATGCGGGCTGCGGAACGGGCGCGAAAAAAAGCGGTTTTCGTCAGCGAGAGAAATTCCCGCCGCAGAGTGAATTCCCAGAATTTCCAAAAATTCGTCGAGCGTCGGCGCAGGCAGAATTGTCGGGATACGCTTGGCAATCATGCTTTTTCCGGAGCCGGGCGAGCCGATCATCAAAATATTGTGTCCTCCGGCGACGGCGACTTCGACAGCACGACGCACCTGAAATTGTCCCTTAACCTCGGAAAAATCCGCACAAAAAGCGTTCCCGCGGGAACGGAACGGGCTTTTCTCCGGCGTAAGCGGTGCGATTTCCGCGTCTCCGTTAAGAAACCTCACGCATTCCGTCAGCGTTTCCACGGGAAAAACCCGCACGCCTTCCACCAATGCGGCTTCTTCGGCGGATTTTCTCGGCAAAATCAAATCGCGACCTTCCCGCCGAGCCAAAAGTGCCAGGGAAACGCCGCCGCGCACGGGACGAACGTTCCCGTTCAGGCTCAACTCTCCGGCGATGACAAAATTTTCCAAGCGCGAAAAATCCATTTGCTTCGATGTCGCCAAGATTGAAAGCGCGATTGGCAAATCGTAAATCGGACCTTCTTTGCGGATATCGCCCGGAGCGAGGTTGATGACGGTTCGTGTGTCGCTGAGCGAAAAGCCTCCGTTCATCAGCGCCGCCGTTACGCGCTCCGTCGATTCCTTAACCGCCGCGTCGGGCAAGCCGACCACGCGCAAGCCGGGATCCCCGTGTAAGCCCGACTTCATTTCGATGTGAACGGGTAACGCCTCAATTCCGATAAGAGCCCCTGAGTGAACGATTGCAAACATTGACGGAATCGTAAAAACACGGATTCGCTTCGTCAAATTTCAATTTGGAGACCTGTAAATAGAGACGAGAGACCGGCAAACACTTCAAAGTTTTTGCTGAAAGCAAAAACCTTAACACTTCACCAGTCACTCGTCTCCGGTCACCGTTCACTAAATTTAGCGCACGCGTTCGCGTGCGCTAAATTTCAATTTGCAGGCAAACGCGGGAACGCGTTATCTTTTGCCGCAGAATGGCATCTCCGATTTCCTCCTTTGTTAACCCGCTTTGGCCCGACGCGTTCTGGGACGTTTCCGGCGCATTCGTCAACGACCGGGAACTTTTACTGTTCCACGATTTTTTTCTGCAAACGACAGGCGTTAAAATCTTAAAACTCGTGCACGGTTCGCCGCTTTTTCTTTGGAACAGCGGACGCGTTTTGCCTCGCGCCGCCTGCACCGCCGAGCAAATGCGCGATGCCGGGCTTGCCTACGCCCGCCGGGGAATCGCCGTCGACCTCACTTTCACGAATCATCTCCTTAGGGAGGAACACGTTTCCGACCCGACCGGGAACGCACTTTTGAACTTTTTCGAAAAGCAGAATCCTACCGGGAACAACGCCGTCATCTGCGCCTCCGAAGCCCTTTTCGACCATGTCGGGAAAAATTACCCGAAGCTCAAGCGCGTGTCTTCCATCCTCAAGGTTACCGTCGAAAACGGGCGCGGGAACGCCGACTACTACCGCAAACTTGCCGAGCGTTTTGACAAGGTAATGGTGCATCCGGACGATTCGACCAATTTTGAAATGCTTGCACAACTTGAAGACAAGGAGCGCTACGAAATCCTCGTCAACGAATATTGTATTCGCGGCTGTAAAATTCGCCCGTGGCACTACAAATATCTTTCCAGTCTCGCTTTGAATTATTTCGGACACGTTGACCAGAAGTTTGACGAGCGTTGGAAAAACAACGGTTGTTCCGACCTGAACGTGCTCGTAGGCGACCCCGAACGCAATTGTGCCGCACTCACGCAAGACGAAATCAAACGCCTCTACGATCTCGGTTTCCGCAAGTTTAAGGTTCAGGGGCGCGGTATGGCGAACGGCGCCGGAGTGCTTTACGATCTGCTTCGCCTCGCCTTACGCACGGATGCGCCGGGAGAAAACTACATCCGGCGTCTCAAGCTCCAATTTCTCGAGGCCACGTCCACGCTTTCCCCCGCCGTGTAATTTATTTCGGAGAAAACCTCATGAGCAATATTTCCACGCCCTCCAATTTTATTTCTCTCACTCCGAGTGCGCCCGGCACGGGAACGCAGGTGCCGTTTACGCTCCTTTCTCCCGCCGCGCCGCAGGAGAAAAAACTCGCCGTTCTCGCCGACACGGATTTCCCGGAAGCTCGCTGGAATATCGGCGGAGTCTTTCTTTACGAACAGGCGAGAAGTGTGCTGTGCGACTTCGTTCAAGAGAATTTTGACCGCCCGCACGCCGTTGCCGAAATTCACGGAGCTCCGCCCTGCATCTGGACACTCGAGTGGTTTCAATCGCGTCCGCTTATGCCGCCGGGCGACATTGCGGCAACGCTCAAAAAACTTGCCGCCCGGACTTCGACATTCGTTTTTCAATTCGACAATCCCTACATCACGGAGGAAATGCTCACCGACGCAATCGGGAACACGTTGCTGAATTACGCCGCGCAAATGCCGCGCGCCTCGGTATCCGTCGCATCGGAGCTTCTTGCCGGCTATATCCGCCAAAAATTCCCGGCTCTTTCCGTGCGTGCGGGCGCGAACAAGTCCGTCGTCGAAAACGGACGCGGGAACGCCGAATACTACATCGAAACGGCTAAACGCTTTTCCGTTGTCGCGCTCCATCCGGACGATATTTCCAATCTCGACCTTTTGAAAAAACTTGCCGAAACCTCCGGCACGGAAAAATTTGAAATCACGGTCAACTACAGTTGTCTTCGCAATTGTCCCGTGCGGGAACGCCACCTGTCCGCACTCGCTAAGATACGCCTAAGCCCGTGGAACGCCGAGCCCTTGCGGGAACGGCATCGTATTCTTGCGGAGGCAAAGTGCGAAGACGTTTCCGTGCTCGCGGGGGCGGATGCACCAAGTGCCGGACTTCTCTCCCGGGAGGAACTTACGGAAATCTACGCGCTCGGATTCCGACGATTCCGGATTCAGGCGGAAACACTGCGGAGCGAAATCGCCTTTTTCTGGTCGGCTTTAGAATGGCTTTTCTCCGCCAAACCGGAACATTGGCATTACTTCGGCCTCATTGCCTCGTCGCTGATAACGAAAGTCAAAGAATCCGTTCCCGTGCTTCCGACCGGGCTTGCGCCTTTCGTCAAACGCAAATACGACTGAGAAAATCGCACGATCTCACGAATAAACAAAAAAGCGTTTCCGCCATAGAGACGGGAACGCCTTTTTTTAGGGAAGAAACTCCGTTAGAATCAGATTTTCTTTTTGCCTTCGAAGTGCGCTTCGATTTCTTCGAGCGTGCGGCCCTTCGTTTCCGGGAGGCAGAACACGGCGGTAATCCAGTAAATCACCGTGCAACCCGCACAGAAGAAGAAGATGGTCGAGTAGCCGAAGTTGCCGACAACCGGAAGGAACGTTCCCGCAATGACCGTGGAAACACCTTGGTTGATCAAGAGCGCAATCGACATCCCCATGGCGCGAATGCGGTTCGGCATGAGTTCGGAGAGCGCGAGCCAAACGCAAACGCCCGGTCCGACCGCGTAAGCCGCGATAAAGATCGCGAAGAAGAATGTAACCAACCAACCGTTAGCCGCGCTCGGGAGCGGGCCGACTTCGAGGCTCTTGATTTCGAAGGTTTGATCTTCCTCCGCAGGAATCTTGAATTCGAGATCCGCAGACGGCGTGTCTTCGCGAACGACAATCGTCTTGAAGCTGATTTCGTCGTTAATCGTGTAAACGATTTTCGCCTGCGAAGGAACAAACGGTTTACCCGTGATTTCCTTAATAACATCCGGCGTCATTGCCGCGCAGAAGGCGTATTTCACATCCTTCGTCAGCACCTTGCCGTCAGCTCCGCGTTCTTCGAGCCCGGTCTTTTCGTTGATTACGTTTTCGGACAGCGTAACGTTGTAAGCGTCAGGATTAATCGTGTTCGTGTAATTGACCATGCCCTGTTCGGATTTGAGGAACAGAAAGGCGACACCGAGCAAGCCGATGATAATACCGGACGTGCCGACCGTGAGAAGGAACTTGCGCCCCTTGCGGTCAACGAGCACCATGGCGACAACCGTCATCACCATGTTGAGAATCTTAACGACCAAGTCTCCCCGATTGGCAACGGAACCGTCAAGACCCGCCTGTGAAAGAACGTCAACGATGTAAGCGAGAACGGAGTTAATCCCCGTTGCCTGATTACAGGCGAGAATAACGACCGCGAGAACAAACGGAATAATGTATTTCTTCTGGACGAGAGAATCCTTCGGTTTGTTTGCTTCTTCCGTCTTTGCGGAATCGTCCGCAGCTTCGGTGCCCATTTCGTCGAATTCCTTCTGAGCCTGTTCCGGACCGCGGGAACGTTCGAGAGCTTTAAGAGCAGCTTCCTTTTTGCCCTTGCCGTAGAGCCAGCGGGCGGATTCGGAAATGAAGAGAGCTCCGACCGTGAAAATCACACCCGGAATTGCGCAAATCCAGAAAATGGCGCGCCAGGCAAAATCCTTTGCATCAAAGATGGCGTCCGCCTGTTCCTTAATCGAAACGTATTCCGCCGCGACGACACCGTCCACGTATTCCGCGCAGACAATCCCGGCGAGAGCCGCGAAAACAAGTCCGACCGTGAGCATGAATTGGAACATTCCCGTTCCGAAGCCGCGCTTGTCCGCCGTAAGGCATTCCGCAAGATACAGCGGAACGACAACACCGATGAGACCGGCAGCCGCCCCTTGGAGAATACGACCGACAACAAGTGCTTCAAATCCGAACGGCGAGCAAATCACCGGCACGGAAAGCACGAAGCAGACACCCGCGAGGAGCATCACTTTTTTGCGCCCGAACAAGTCGGAAAGCGCTCCCGCAAAAAGCGAGGAAAGCACCGAGCCGAGCAAAACCGCCGCGACCACCGTCGAGAGCTGACCGGGCGTGTAATTCGTCGTTGCCTGCAAATACGGAAGAGCCCCGGCGATAACGCCGACGTCAATTCCGTAAAGGAGACCGCCGAGACCTGCAATAAAGAGCAGGTATTTATTATACAGTGAGGTTGACTTTGACATAAGGTTTTTGAGTAAAACTGAAAGCCGGGAGTCTAATGAGAGCCATCTGCGAAAACAATTAAATAATTGAACGTTCGTGTTAAGCGGGCTTTCTCCGAGACAATTCCGGCGACGCGGAATCCTTGGCGACGCCTTGCTGTTTAAAACTCCATTTCACGCCGACGGCAAGCACGGCGAGCATTTGCAACAGCCCCGGGTTGTAGCTTACGAAATCCATCGTCGCGTGAGAGATAAAAAACAGTATTCCGCACAGGAGCGCGACGGTCGCCCCGCGCCAGCGGCGGAAGTTCTTTAAAACAAAGACGAAGAAATACAGCGTTCCCGCGAAGAAAATTCCCGCGCCGACGCGTCCCCACTCGGCAAGCATTTGCAAAGGATCGCAATGCGCGTATTCGGTTCTCGTTTTCAGCTGTCCTTTTTTGTTCAAAAATTCGGGCATTCCCGCCTGAAACGCCGGGGCAATCCAACGGTAGGAGCCGGCGCCCCACCCTAACCATTTGCGGGTGTCATTGCGTTCTGCCATTTTCAGCGTCAGTTCGCGAAGCGGAGCTCTATCGTCTATTTCCTCTTTTTTCATCAATTCATACTTGGTTTCAATTTTCTTCCAAGTGGAATTCATATCCGCTGTTGCGAACCAGACGACGGCGAGACCGACAATCATTACGCCCACAAATGTTCCCGCGATCCAAGCCGTCCGCCGCATCAGCCCGGAGGTTAAAATCAGCACGGGGACAATCAGGATCCACGCCGCGCATTCGACAATGACCGCGAAACTTGCGGTGCACAAGCCGGCAATCCACAGAAACAGAGCGAATACCGCAAGCAGGACGTGCGCTCCGCTCTTTTTGTATTTTTCGACATTGTGCCGCCACGTTGTCAGCGAAAGCGCCGTCGTCAGCGCCAATCCCATTACGAAAAATTCCCCGGCGTGATTTTTGTAGGAGAAAACCCCGAAAAAGCTGCCGACACCGGTCGTATATCCGAGAAACTCCTTTGTTAAATCGTTCGACCACCGCAAGAGGCAAAACACGGCAAGCAAAACCGAGTTAATGACGAGAGCCCAAGTCAGCCAAGTGCGCGCGCGGCGGGAACGCAATCCGCACCACAGGGTGCAAAACAACAGCCACGCGCCGCCGAAAACGCAAATTTGCCGCAATGCGTTCATTCCGAGCCGATTGCCGTCCAGACCGAACGGAGCTGTGATTCCGTTCGGGAGAAACTTTACGTAGCTCTCAAAATAACCGATTTCCCACCACCCGCTTTCGGGCAAAAAAACCTCGAGGCTCGGATTGAAGTGCTGACACAGCATCAGGGCAAACAGCACCGCACCGAACCAAAATCCGGGGAAACGCAACAGCTTGCGACGATTGTCGCGCCCGATTTCGCGCGACCCGTCCTCAAACGGAAGCGGAACGAAGGCTGACAAAAACGCCGTTCCCGCGAGCGCGACGGAAATAACAACGGGCAATGCCGCCATGCCGGAAACGTTCCATAGCGTCGAAATCACTGCCGCCGCGGAAAGCGCACCGACGATACGTTCCCGTAGCGGAGGCAGATTCGCCCGCCATTCGGCAAGGCATCCTGGAGACGGAAATTGCAATTGCATGACGGGGAATTAGAACAAAAAAATTAGAAGTAAGAAATCAGAAATTAGTATTCTTCCTAACTCCTAAATTCTTACTTCTAATTCTTTTTTTTTTTATTTCTAATTCCTAATTCTTTTCAACTACACCAACCCTGCCTGGTAAATGTCGTGAATACGGATAATTCCGGCAATTTTTCCTCCGGGAGTATCGAGAACCGGAAGCACGGAAATCTGCGAGGGGCGGTCTTCCATCACGCGGGCGGCATCGCCGAGCGACATCGTTTCAAACGCGCAAACGGGTTTCGCCGTCATCAGGTCTTTCGCGGGAACGTCCGAAATACTTTCGTATTTGTGAAGTGCACGGCGCAAATCCCCGTCCGTAATGATACCGAGCAACTCGCCTTCGCCTTCCGCAACGAGTGCGGCGCCGTGCGGGAACGCCGTCATTGCGACAACGGTGTCGCGCAGAGAAGCGTCGGCGGGAACGACGGCAATTTTTCCGAGCGGGTGCATAACGTCTTTTACGGTCAGCAACAGGTTTCTTCCGAGTTGCCCGGCGGGATGAAACTTTGCGAAATCCTTCTCGCCGAAATGCCGCTTATGCATGAGTGCGGCGGCAAGCGCGTCGCCCATCGCGAGTTGGAGGGTCGTGCTCGTCGTGGGAACGATTCCGATCGGATCCGCCTCGGTCTTTACGCCGATATCGAGCACGACATCCGCTTTTTCCGCGAGCGGGGAATTTTTATTGGCGACAATCGCAATAATTTTTGAGCCCATTTTTTTCAGACTCGGAAGCAGGCGGACCACCTCAGAGGTTGTCCCGCTTTTGGAAATCAGAACGACGGGATCTCCCGGCCGGCAAATGCCGAGGTCTCCGTGAACGGCGTCCGCGCTGTGCAGGAAAATCGCCGGCGTTCCCGTCGAGCACATCGTCGCGGCAATTTTTTGTCCGATAAGACCGGATTTCCCGACTCCGGAAATAACCACCTTCCGGTCCGCTTCAAAAAGGATATCCACTGCCTTGGAAAAATTTTCGTCCAAGCCGTCGCGCATCACGCGAAGTGCGTCCGCTTCCGCGCCGAGAACGTGTTTTCCCGCCTCGATAATTTGTTCTTTCGTCATCATTTTTTTTCTAAATCGCTTACGCAAAGAGTTTTCGTGCGTTTTCAAGATCTTCCGCCGTGTCGATAGCGACGGGGTGATAATCCGTTTCAATCGTCTGGAAGCTCATTCCGCGGTCGATGAAACGCAGTTGTTCGAGAGATTCTACCGTTTCGAGAACGGTAACGGGCATTGTCGGGTGCGCTTCGAGCGTAGAGCGCGCATAACCGTAAACGCCGATGTGCGACCACCACGTCGTTTTCCCGCTCGAGAGCCACTCCTCGGCGGGAACGCCCCGCAGATACGGCACGGCGGAACGTGAAAAATAAATCGCCCGTCCGTCGCTTCCGCGGACTACTTTGACGACGTTCGGGTTCTGCAACTTCGCCGGATCGGTGATTTTTGCAACTGCCGTAACCAACTCGCAGTGCGTTTCCGCATAACGTTCGACAAGAGCATCAAGCATGTCCGTGTCCACAAAAGGCTCGTCGCCCTGCACATTCAGAAAAAACTCGCCGGGAAGCTGCGGGAGAACCGAGGAAAGGCGCTCCGTTCCCGAACGGCATTCCGGCGACGTCATAATCACTTCCGCGCCGAACGCCGTTGCGACCGAACGCACTTCTTCGGTGTCGGCGAGAATAACGACGCGAGCCGCATTTTTCATTTTGCAAACACGCTCCCAAACGTGACGGACAACGGGTTTCCCGCCGAGATCAAGGAGGACTTTTCCGGGAAGGCGCGTCGAACCGAGACGCGCGGGAATGGCGACAGTAGCTTTAACAGAGGTATTGCACATGAGATTTTAATTCGGATTTAGCGTGAAGTTTACACTTATGAGGCAAACGCTTCAAGAATTCCGTTCCGAAAAACAAACAAAAAAAACACCTCCGGCGCGGCGGAGGTGTCGATGTTCCGGCGTTCCCGCCGAAAAAGAAAATTATTCGGATTTTTCCGGTTTGCTTCGCCGCGCACGAAGCGAGGCGAGCTTTCGGGCGGCAAGCAGGGAGCGGGAACGCGCAATTGCCGACTGCATATCCGGACAAATGTTTTCGGTTCCGATTTCCTTATCGAGTTCCGCGTGCTCAATCGCTTTTTTGGGTTGAGGATGCAGTCCGGCAATGACAAGCGCCGTCCCGTTCGCACGCATATCGATATGCGTTTCCGAAATCGCATGAATCCCCGTGGCATCGATTGAAATGAGGTTGCTCAAATCAAGAATAAAGACTTTCGGCTTACGCCCCACCCGCTTGAAGTTTTCGCGGAACTGATCGACTGCGCCGAAAAAGAGAGAGCCGAAGACTTCAAAAATTTCGACATCGTCGGGTAGCTTTTCCCGCCAAACGGCGAGTGTTCCGTGGGGATCAAATTCGTTTTCTCCGAGTTGCTTGCGCGAAAACACGTGGAATTCCGCCGTCTCGGATTCGCGCTTGAGAAAGAGAAAAGCGGAAAGCACCACTCCGACTTCAATCGCCACGGAAAGATCGACAAACACGGTCAGCAAAAACGTCAGAATCAGGACGAGAATGTCGCTCTTCGGGGACGTGCGGAGCAAGCCGTAAAACGAGCGCCAACCGCTCATCGTATAGGAAACGAGCACGAGCACGGCACCCAACGCGCACATCGGAACGAAGACAATGTATTCGCCGAGACAAAGCAATATCGCGAGCAATACTCCGGCGTGAATCAGGGCGGCAATCGGCGTGCGTCCGCCGTTTTTAATATTCGCCGCCGTGCGCGCTATCGCACCCGTTGCGGGAATACCGCCGAAAATCGGAGAAAGAATATTGCCCACGCCTTGCGCTACAAGTTCCGCATTCGGGCGGTGGCGACGCCCCGTCATCCCGTCTGCGACGACGGCGGAAAGCAAAGACTCGATGGAGCCGAGGAGCGCAATCAGAAATGCCGGAGCAATCAGTTCGCGCATTTTTTCAAAATTCAGATCGGAAAAAATCCCCAGATCCGGCATCGGAAATCCCGACGGGAACGGTTTTTCCATAAAAAACTTGCTGCCGATCGTAACAACGCCCTGCGGATTTTCCGTTCCCGCGCCCCAACCGAGAAAGAGCACCGCAAGCGTCGCGGCGACAATGACGAAAAGTGCGCCCGGAATCTTCGACGTCAGCCGCGGCCACGTAAAGACCGCTACGGTCGCAAAAAGCGATATCAGGCAGGTTTTCCAGTTCGCGGTGTCAAAGTATTGAATATACAGAGACCATTTCCCGATAAAATCGCCCGGAATTTTTTCGGGAATCGTCAGCCCGAACAGGTCCGGAATCTGTGTCGAGAAAATCGTTACCGCAATCCCCGCGGTAAACCCGACAATGACGGGATACGAAATAAATTTGAGCAGAGCTCCCATTTTCGCCAATCCCATCGCGACGAGAATAAATCCCGCCATCACCGTCGCAAACGCCAAGCCGCTCAATCCGTATTGCGCGACAATCGCATAAATAATCGGAATAAACGCTCCGGTCGGCCCGCAAACCTGAGTTCGGCTTCCGCCCAGAAGTGCAATCGCAAATCCCGCAACAATCGCCGTATAAAGCCCCTTTTCCGGAGCAACGCCGGACGCGACGGCAAACGCAATTGCCAGCGGCAAGGCAATTACGCCGACGATGACGCCGGCAATCAAATCGGATTTAAAATCCTTTTTCCCGTAGCCGCCCTGCAAAACGGAGAGCAATTTCGGTTTAAGATCGGAACGCATAGCTAAAAAGAAAAATGAGGCACAAACGATACTCCCGATGCCCTTCTTTTTCCATCCAAAAACTCGAATCCTCAACGAAACCGCCTCTTTTTATCCGAAAAAAATCGCCGGAACGCGTTCCCGCCCGACAAAAACACGTAAGCTCGTTCCGGAAAACACGGCGGCACATCCCCGTTCTTTCGCAAAGTTCTGAGGAAGAGACGACTCCGAATGCCCGCCTGCTCTTTGCGGCTTGCGGGTATCAGGCGCCTCTGTTTGAATGGCGGGAATTATGAATACCGACACCGCACTTCAACTCCGCATGAAAAAACTCGTTCCGGAAGCCGTTGTTCCCGCATACGCAAAACCGGGCGACGCCGGACTTGACCTCACGGCAACCTCCGTGGAATTTGACGAAAGCACCCGCAAACTCAAAGTCGGTTTCGGATTGGCGATGGAAATCCCCTTCGGCTACGTCGGATTGCTGTTCCCGCGTAGCTCCGTTCACAAAAGCGGTCTGATTATGTCGAATTGCGTCGGCGTCATCGATTCCGGTTATCGCGGAGAGGTTTGTTCGATTTTCTACGTTCCCGCCGGAGCAAAACCCTACGCCGTCGGCGACCGTTGTGCGCAGCTTATTGTCATGCCCTATCCTCAGGTGCAAACCGTCGAAGCGGACGAGCTCTCGGAAACGGTTCGCGGTGCCGGCGGCTTCGGTTCAACCGGCGCATAGTTTTTCCACTCAAAAAAACACGCGACAATGAATCTTGAAGCCAAATACAGCCGCGAATGGCGCGACCGCATGGGCATTATTCTGCTCATGATTGCCGGAAGCTCCGGATGGTTTTTCTACGACGGGCTCGTCGCCTATCCGAAATACAACGAAGGCGCTGCCGCCTATGCGCAGATTGTAGAAATGGTAAAGGAGGAAGGCGTAGCAGAAGATGCCGCCGAAGCGGAAATCACCAAGCGGTGGGAAAAATGCGCCGCCGAATTCTCCGCCGACCCCAAAGATCCGCCCAAGCACGCAAAAAACGTTGCCCAGCAGCTGCAGTTCGGAGTCGGACTCGCCGTCCTCGCCGCCGCGTTTTTGCTGTGGGTTTTAAGAGAAATGAAACGTGTTGTTCGCGCAGACGACGAAACCTTTGACGGGCTGACGATGGCGTTCCCGCCGTTTAACGGGAAAACCGCCGTGCGTTTCGACTCCGTATTCGGAATCGATCGCCGAAAGTGGAAAAACAAAGGAATTGCGATTGTTCACTATAAAAACGAGAAAGGTCGTCCCTGCCGCGCGGAGATTGACGATTACAAATATGCGGGCTCGGAAGCGATTCTCGAAAAATGCGATGCAATTATCGCCGCAAAAAAAGCAAAAAAGGAAACTTCCTCTCAATAACCGTTACGCGCGTATTTTCGCCATGTCTGATTTCAACGGAATCCTACTCATCGACAAACCTACGGGCTGGACCTCGCACGATGTCGTCGCCAAACTCCGCGGTATTTTACATACGCGGCGCGTGGGTCACGCGGGAACGCTCGATCCGCTCGCAACGGGTTTGCTCGTCATCCTCGTGGGCACGGCTTGCAAGGCATCTCAATACCTGATGAGCCAAGGCAAGGTTTACGAAGGCTCGTTTCGCCTCGGTCGCGTCACCAATACGCAGGATTCCGACGGAGAAATCGTCGAGGAAAATCCCGTTCCCGCCGAACTTACCGTAGAAACGATTTCGGAAGCCATGAGTTCCATGCTCGGGGATCAATACCAGACGCCGCCGATGTTTTCTGCGATAAAAATCAACGGACAACCGCTCTACAAAATGGCGCGAAAAGGACAGGAAACCGAGCGGGAACCCCGTTTCATTCGTATTTCCTCGTTTGAGGTTACCGATGCCGCACTTCCGGAAGTGAGCTTTCGCGTAGCGTGCACCAAGGGAACTTACGTAAGAACGCTCGCTCACGACCTGGGACGCAAGCTCGGACCTGGAGCCTCGCTTACCGCACTGCGTCGCACCGCATCGGGAGACCACGACGTAAAAAATGCCCTTACGCTTGAAGCGCTTCAGGCACTGAGTCCCGATGAAATTCAGGCACGTCTGATTGACGTTCGCTCCTGTGTTCCCTCCCACGCACTTTAATTTTCTTTTCCCGCAAACGACAATGGATTTTACTTCGGCGGCCGGACTCGGATTGGCGTTGGCGGTAGATGCTTCCGTCGTCGCTTTCTCCTGCGGACTCACATCGCGGGAACACCGGTGGAAATGCCCCCTGAAGCTCGCCGCCGTCACGGGAGCATTTCAGGGACTCATGCCGACAATCGGCTTTTTTGCGACGGGAACGGTTCTCAGCTATATCAGCCCGTGGTCTCACGGAATCGCTTTTGCCGTGTTTTTGGCTCTCGGCTCAATGTTTATCTACAATGCGTGGACGGAGACATCGGACGACTCTTCTCAGGGTTGCATCCGCTGTGCGCTACGTTGCTGGAAAAGCATTTTTGCAATCGGCATAGCGACGAGTATTGACGCGCTCGCCGTCGGTGCGGGAATCGCCTGCGCGCAATACGAAACGAATACGTCTCCGACACTGACCGACAGAATTTTCCTGCCGGCAGCGGTTATTGCGGGAATCACGTTTGTTTGCGTGCTTGCGGCGTTTTATTCCACGCGCGTTTTCCGGAGGCTTCCCGTAAAACTTCTCGGAACTGCCGCCGGGCTCGTCCTCATTGCGCTCGGCATCCGCGCCCTTTGTCAATAACGGGCAAAAAAAATCCGCAAAGCCGACGCCTTGCGGATTTCGCAAAAAGAATTTTTATTCGGAGTCGTCCTCCGAGATTTCCTGCAATCCGGCGGAAACGGTGCCGGGTCCGGCGAAGAGTTCTCCGAGAATAACGGGGTCCTTTCCGTCTTTGAGGAAGACGTTCACGGGAACGGCGGCGCGACCGTATTTACTCAACTCGTTTGCGATGGTCGCATTTTTGTTCGTCCAATCCGCCCGCATTTTCACCACGTCGGCGGCAGCGAATTCTTTTTTCAGGGCGGAATCATCGTAAACGCGCTTGTTGACTTGGCAAGTCGCGCACCAGCGCGCCGTAAAATCGATGTAAACGATTTTCCCGTCTTCCAACGCTTCCGCCTGAGCTTCGGGCGACCATGTGATCCAGTCTTCGGATTTTTTTCCGTAAAGCAAATTCATCGAGTAGAACACCGTTCCCGCGAAAAGAACGAGTGCAACGAGCGTTCCCGCGATACGCGCAAAGCGGGAACGCCACGGCGTTGCCCATTTCCCGTAAATCCAACACGCGAGCGCGACGACGGAGAGCGATATCATCAAATCTCGCTGAGCAAAAGCATCTTCCACTTGACCCATCAGCACCCAGACGAAATACAGCGCAGGCGCGTAGAGCAAAAACGCCATCGCCTGCTTAAACGTTTCCATCCACGCGCCGGGCTTCGGCAAAAATTTCAGCAACGCGGGAACGCAGGACAAAATCACATACGGTGCGGCGAGCCCGATCGCAATCGACGTAAACAGAGCGAACGACGGCACGAGCGGCAATGTCAGCGCACTTCCGAGCGCGGGCGCGAGAAACGGCGCGGCGCAAGGCGTGGCAATAATCACCGCCAAAACGCCGGAGAAAAACGAGCCGGCGTAACCGGATTTTTCCGTGAGCGAGCCGCCCACACTCGTTGCTCCGACACCGAATTCAAACACGCCCGACATCGACAGTCCGAAAACAAGCATCAGCAAAATCATGCCGTAAACGAATCCCGGCTCCTGCAACTGAAAGCCCCAGCCGAGTTGTTCTCCGCCGCTACGCAGCACCGCCAGTGCCCCCGCGAGAATCCAGAATGAAATCAGCACGCCCGCTCCGAAAACGAATCCGTGGCGCGCGATTTTCTTTTTGTCCGAACCCGCTTTGCCGACAAAGTGCATGATTTTCAGACCGAGAACCGGGAAAACACAGGGCATCAGGTTCAAAATCAGTCCGCCCGCGAATGCAAGCAGGAGCAAACCGACAAATGCCGAATCAAACGAAAATTCCGAAGCGGGCGCCGCAGGTGCGTCCGCCGTAGCCGCCGCTGCGTTCCCGGAAGAAAACGTTTCCGCGGGAACGCCGATTGCGCTCCCGTCCGGAGCAACAAGCACGCCGGCAAGATCTTCCGCGCCGGCAATTTTTTCACCGCTACGAAGCGGAAGCGCAAAAATCAGTGCGCCGTTTTTCGCGACGGGAACGACCGTCGCCGCCGATGCCTCAAATTTTTCGCTTTCCGGGAAAAAACGGGAATCGGCGGGAAGCACGCCGCCTTCGCGCGGTTTCAAAGAAATTTCAACCGCGTCGGGCTTTTCCGAAAATGTTGCGGCAAGAATTTCGGAACCCAAGGGAAACGGGAACGCTTTTGCCGCTTCGCGAAACTCCGGCGAGTCTCCGACACTGCTCAAATCTTTTGCCAAATCAATCTCGACGGAAATTTCCTTGTCCTGCGGGAAACAGCCGTTGTCGTCACAAGCAAGCCACGATGCCGTTCCCGTGAGCGTGAGTTTTTTCGCAGGGAAATTTTTCGGAACGAAGAAGTTAATTCCGACGTAGGCGACGTTTTCGTAAACGTAGCTCGCGAGTCCTTGGAGTTCGTAATATTTCGGTGTGCTCCAATCCCATCCGGAAAAAGTTACGCCTGCGGGAACGCCCGTCCATCCGACGCTGAGCGGCATTCCGGCTTCGCCCGGATTTTTCCAGTAAAGATGCCAGCCGGGTTGCATCGTCATTTTGAGGAGCACTGAAAAATAGCGCTCCGAATCGTTCTCGCCGCCGCTTTCCGTCACGCCGAGCACCTCGACATCGGTCGTCTGCGCAGACTGCGCGGGAGCGCCGAACGCCGCGAACGGCGTATCCGAAAACGAAAAATCCGAATTTTGCGCGTGTGCGGCCGTTCCCGCGCACGCTGCAGCAAAAACAAGGAGAAGAGAAAGAATTTTTTTCATGGGAGTTTTTATTTAACCGGAAAGGAACAAAAGAAAAAGAAGGATTTTTACTTGGAAAAATTATTAAAAATACGACGAATTCCGTCTTTTAACCGTACAGTATTAAAATTGATGAGCAAGCCGGAAGGCAGATTTAGAAGTTTTAAATAAGTCAATACTTGGGCAAGGTGAAGCGGCGTTAATTCCGCGACGGACTTGAGTTCGACGACAATTCGTTTTTCTACAAGCAAATCAACTCGAAAAGCGGACTCAATCTTGCGGGAACGATAATTTATCGGCAAAATGACCTCGGCTTCGGCAGAAATTCCGCGTTCCGCAAGTTCTACTGCCAAACATCGAGCATAAGCGGACTCCAACACCCCCGGACCCAATGCGGAATGAACCGAAAAAGCGGCATTTAGAATTTCTTTGAAAAGCGCTTCGTCTTCCACGCAAAAAATCTTTTTTTACTTCTGTTCCTTGCCGGTCGAGTTTTATTTGTTTTCCAATTTCGCCCGCTCTTCCGCTTCGATACGTTCGCGGATTTTTTTGCGCTCCTCTTCTTCGATGAGTTTGCGGCGCACGTCGGCGCGCTCGTCGGCTTCGATGGCGGATTTTACCTCTTCGTCGATTTCTTCGCTCGCGCGCTTAAATTCGCGCCGGGCTTTCCCGAGCCCGCGGGCGAGTTCCGGAAGCTTTTTCCCGCCGAAAATCAGCAGAATTAAAACCAGAACAATGATAACGGTCGTCGGCGTTACCGCCGCTAAAATTTCTGTGTGGGATAATGTTTGCATTGCCGTATAAATGTGCCGCGAATTATGGATTCTCCCCATATAAGCGGCAACGCATTTTATTTTATTGCTCCCGCACGCCCGGATTCCGTGAAAAGGAAAACGCAATAAAAACATATGTTCTAATTTTTATTGCGCCGCTATACTTTTTTATTTTTTATCGTCCGCCATATATAAAAATGAAGGTATTTAATTTCGCAATATTCCTCGCCGTGTTCCCGCCGCTGATGCTGTCTGCAGGAAATCCCGGATTCGCGGCAAGCGAAGCGGAAACGGGGAAAATTTACACGCCGGCACGGGAACAGATTCGCGTGCGGGAACACCTGATAACGCCCTTTTACGGCTACTATGCGCAAAGTTTGCCTGCGAGTCTTTCATCGGGCGGGAAAATGGCGTATTCGACCTACGGAACGGGATGTTCGTGGCGCTACGTCCATCCGGAAAAAACACGCATCGCCCTTACGTCGCTTGACTACCGCCGCACGGACTACCGCTTCTCCGGAGGTGCCGCGACTCCGTTTTCGCACACGGACTCGCTTCGCATGAGCTCCTATCAGGAATTCATCAACCCGGCGACCGGAGCGGCGGCTGTCGCCGTCCTGTCGGGTGCGCTCGCGGCGGAAGACGGAACGGCGCTTTCCGACGGCGCGAGCGGAATGATCGGCTTTGCCGGGAAGCAATACTTTTCGGAAACGACTTCCGTAATGCTCGGTGCGGCGGCGATGTATCGCATCGATCGGGAACGCTGGTATTTCGTGCCGTTGTTTTCCTTCGACTGGCGTATCCGACCGAATTGGAATTTGCGGGCGCTCAACGGTCTGACTCTGACATGGGATACGAGCGGCGAAGAAAAATTCCTTGTCGATTTTTCCGTTTCTTACGAATCGTCGAGTTTCGCCGTCGGAGAAGAACGCGGTGCCTCTGCGCCATATTCCGGAAAAAGCGGAGCGTATCGTTGCGAAAGCGTTCCCGTAACGGTTGCGGGAACGTGGAATCTCTCGAAAAATCTTTTTCTGAGTGCGGGAGTTTCGCTCCATGCATGGTCGGAATTTCGGCAATACCGGGACGGGCATAAGACGGAGGAAAAATTCACGACGGATCCGTCCCTCGCGTTTTTCATTCAGGGCGGAATCCGCTTCTAAAAAAAAGCGGTTGCGCTGCTCAATTGAGCGGTTTGTGCGGTGTCCAAAAACCGATTTTTGAAAGTGCCACGGAAAGCGCAACGGATACGGCGGTTTCCACGCGCAGAACGCGCTCCCCGAGATGGGCAAATTTGAACGCGTTCTCTTTGAGTAAGGCGCGTTCGGAATCCGTCCACCCGCGCTCGGAGCCTATTGCAAGAATCGTTTCCCGCCCGCCCGAAACGGCAATGTCTCCCAGAGACTTTTCCGAAGCATAAACATCGAGTGCAACCCGGTTTTCATTCTCTGCGCAACGGGAATTTTCTTCTAAGAAATCTTCAAGCGAACGATACAGGCGATATTGCGGAATCGCGGGAACGCAAGTTTGCTCGGCGGACTTTTTTAAAATCTCCGAAAAAGTTCCGTCGCCGGGCTGCCAAAGAGAGCTTTTCGCATAGGCGGGATCGCCCTTCTCGCTTTTAAAAACATCAATTCGGGAACAGCCGATTTCCGACGCAAGCGCGAAAATTTTCTTCATCGTCTGCGGGCGCGAAAGCCCGATCGCCAGACGCACGGGAGGCAGAGCAAGCGCCGGTGCGCGTTCCCATTCGACGGAAAACGAAATGTCTCCGGATGCCGAAATGCCGGAAACCGTCGCCAGCCCCCGGATGCCGTTTTTGACGCCGCACCAGAAGGTGCTTCCCGGGGCGACTTTCAAGACTTGCAACAGATGCTCCGCCTCAGGTGTTCCCGCAGGAAGAATTCCGGTTTCCGAGCTTTCGAGAACAACGAGATTCATCAGGATTTCTCCGCCAGTTCTTCGGGGATTAAGGCGCCGCCGGAAACAATCATCTTCATTGCGTCGGCAACGGAAACGTCGAGCAGCTTTATTTCATTCGCGGGAACGAGAATCATGTAGCCGCCGGTCGGATTCGGCGTCGTCGGCACAAAAACGTGCACGAGCGGCGTTCCCGCAAGCCGGGAAAACTCCGTTTCGCCTTCGTGCGTGAGAAATCCTACGGTCCAACATTCCCGGCGGGGAAATTCCACCAGAACCGCACGGCTGAAGGTCTCGTCCTTGCCGCCCACGGAAAACGTATCGATAATTTGTTTTATCGCCGAATAAATCGAGCGGACCATCGGAAGCCTGTTGAGCAACTTTTCGAGCAAACCGATGAAAAAGCGTCCGAAAAGATTTCGTGAAACGAACCCGATAAAAGCAATCGCCACGGCGACAATCAGTGCGGCGGCAATTGTTACGACGGCGTTACCCAACGGCGTCGCCGGAAGCTCCACGCCGAAAAAATGCAGAAAATATTTCAATCCGCCCCGAGCGGGAGACGCCAGAAAGTTTACAAGCCACACGATAATGTAAATCGTCAGAGAAACCGGAAGACAAAACAAAAGCCCCGTTACGAACGCCTTGCGCAAACTTTCGGTCAATCCGCCCTTTTTATTTTGGGAAATATTTTTCATGCCTCCGATTTTTCAAACAAAGCGGCATAAAGTAAATTTCAATTTTGGTGACGGCTCTCCTTTCCGGAGAGATGCGGAGCGTTCCCGAAATTTCTGTTTGCCCGCGTTCCCGCGGGAACATTACGCTTGGCACTCGAACTTTTCAAAACTATGACGGAAACACAAATCAGTGCCGCACAGGCGCGTCTCGACAAATTCCTTTCCCGCACACCGCAGGTGGACGCCTCCGCCTACGTCGCCCACGGAGCCATATTGCTCGGTGCCGTCAAAATCGGCGCAAACGCCAACATTTGGCCCGGCGCAATTCTCCGCGCCGACATTGAAGAAATCGTTATCGGAGAAGGTTCAAGCATTCAGGACGGCGTATGTATTCACTTGGCGGACGACTTGCCCACGGTCGTCGGAAAGTTCGTAACCGTCGGTCATCGTGCGATGCTTCACGGCTGTAAAATCGGCGACGGCTGTCTAATCGGCATGAGTTCAACGATTCTTGACGGTGCGGAAATCGGAGAAGGCAGTATCGTTGCGGCAGGTGCCGTCGTTCCGCCGCGCATGAAAGTCCCCGCCGGCTCCATGGTCGTCGGCTGTCCCGCCAAAATTAAAAAAACGCTCACCGAGGAAGAACGTAAGGGTCTGCTTGTTTGGGCGGAGAAATATCTGGTTGTTTCCGCCGCGCACAAGGCGAAATACGGTTCACAAAAATTTGATGCCTGATGCCTTCGCGCCCAGAGAAAAAAGAAAATATGTTCGTCAGCCTGCTGATGAACATCGTTGTTCCCGCCCTTATTCTGACGAAGGGGGGAAAGATTGCCGAACGTTTTGATTTTCAGGTTTCGCCCGGCATCATTCTCGTTGTCGCGCTGGCGTTCCCGATTGTCTATTTTTTTCGGGATTTTCGGCAACGGGGGAAAACGAATTGGATTTCGGTAATCGGCTTCGCGGGAACGCTCCTTACCGGAGGAATCGGGCTTTTCCGGCTTTCGCCGGCGTGGGTAGCCGTCAAGGAAGCGGCGATTCCGCTCTTTATTGCTGTCGTTATGATTTTTTCGCGGAAAATGATTCGTGTGTTTCTGTTCAACGATGCGGTTTTTGACGTTCCCGCGATTGAATCCGCCGTCGCACGGCTCGGGAACGGCGCCCTGCTCGACGCGACGCTGAAGCGCTGTTCCCGCGTTCTTATCGCCTCGTTCTTTTTGAGCACGATTCTGAATTTCGGGCTCGCCCGAGTCGTCGTGCATACGGATCCGGAGGTTGACAGTGCGGCATTTAACGAGGAAATCGGAACAATGCTTGCGCTATCGTGGCCGGTAATCACGCTTCCCTGCATGGTTTTTATCATCGTCGCATTGTGGATTCTGATTAAAGGGCTCACGAAGGCGTCCGGACTTTCCTTTGAGGAAATTCTGAAAAAGAAATAATTCGCTCCCTCTCGGCTTTCCCGAATCTCATTTTTTTTGTTCGCGACCGACCCCGTTTTGCCTGATGCTCTGCCTATGCTTTCCGAAAAATATTTGACCGAACTAAAAGCCTTCGCGGGAACGCTTGCCGATACGGCGCGCCGCATTGTGGCGGATTATCACGCGCTCGAACACACGGCAATCGAAGTCAAACCGGACGGCTCGCCCGTAACCGTCGCAGACAAAGAGTGCGAACGCCGTCTGAGAGAGATGATTCACGAAAAATTTCCCGGGCACGGCATTATCGGCGAGGAATACGGGAACGAAAACGTCGAAGCGGAGTTCGTGTGGTCGCTCGACCCGATTGACGGGACAAAGTCCTTCGTCTCGCGTGTGCCGCTTTACGGCATCCTGTTCGGCGTGCTCCACGAAGGAAAACCCTGCCTCGGCGTTATCGACCAACCGATTACGCGGGAACGCATTATCGGCGACGGGAAAACCGCCGAACTCAACGGGCGCCGCGTGAAAGTCTCCGAAACGCCGTCCGTAAAAGAAGCTCTTCTGCTTACCACCGACGTCATTGATTGCGAGACAGAGCATCCCGGCGAAGACTGGAATGCGCTTTTGCACCGAGCACGCCTTTTCCGCACCTGGGGCGACTGCTACGCGTATCTGATGGTCGCCGCCGGGCGGGCGGACATCATGGCGGATCCCGTGCTTTCGCCGTGGGACTTGTATCCGCTTTTGCCGATACTCGAAGGCGCCGGAGCAAAAGTTACCGACTGGAACGGGAACGCCGCACTCGGAGCCAAATCCGTTCTCGCCGCCAATCCCCGACTTCACGACGAAGCGCTCGCGATTCTGAATCGCCGGGCTCTTCTCTC
>CAZPYE010000011.1:0-33944 GCA_964590115.1 uncultured Enterobacteriaceae bacterium | reverse complement strand
GGCCGAGCGTGGGCGAGTAGTGGCGGTAGTTGTAATAGACGAGGTCGAGTTCGGAGTCGTAAACTTCCGAAGACCATTGGAGCGGGTTGGCGGGAACGGCAGAGTCGGAGGGCGTTCCCGCGGTTACGGCACCGAAAGGCGCGTAGTCGTAAGTCGCAGAAGTCCCGCCGTCCGCATCGACCAACTCGCAGACGTTTTTCGTCAAATCAACCGTCGGAAAGTAAACCCCGTCGTCTATGATATTAATCGCGAGCGGACGCGTCGCCGTCGGCTCCGTCGGATCCCAGTAAACGATGCGTTTGAGCGTATAGTTCAGCGTTTCTCCCGATTCGGAAACGTCAAACGCCGCAATTTGCAAATAGCCTTTGTAAAGATAGCGTTCCCGCAACGTTATCGTTCCCGCGCCGCGATAAATCCGCATTCCCGTGGGCAAGTCGATATTAGACATTATTTTCATGACCTACTTTCCACGTACGATAGAGTTTAATCAGAAAAAATAATGTCGGGAAAAGCATTAGAACAATAATTTCAGAAATCTTGAGTGTGGAATTCTCAAAAAGGATTCCAAACAAATCCAAGAGGCTCTCGCCCCCCTTTCCCAACGAAGAAATTATTACTACAGCCGGCAGAAATACCATCGTCCCGCACGAGAGGATTAAATCCTCCACGGGCTTTTTTGAAATCAACGATGATAGATAGTACAACCCGGAGAGCCAATACACAACTTTCACTTGAAAACTAAAATCAAAGAGAACGGGAATCGTGATGCACCACGCCATAAAAGCCGTAGACAGGAAATCAAGTTTTAAAGGATATGAATCCTCAAAAGAATGCCGTCTTTGAATTTTAAACAGCTGAAATAAGAATGTAACGCAGACCAATAGATAAATAAATCCACCCACACAAACAGGACCGCACACACTCAACAAAGTAGCTTCGCTGGTTATATCGCATTTTTTTCCTGTTAGGAAAAAAGACAGTGGTGGAATCATAAGCACGAATATGGTTTGCAAGAGAACTAATGTGCGAATCCACTGTGGACGGTAATTCTTGTCCCTGCAGTATAAAAATGGGAGCACCACAAAAAAAACGGGATAAATGCAAGACCCCATTGCAGGAAGAAAAGACAAGGAATCTCCATCTATGCTAAAAGCACCCATTATGTCATCTACAGAAAATGCCATCCACAATACCCCCGCCCTCAAAAATAGATTCTCGAATTTCATTTCGCCGGACGCACGGAATAATACATTTGTTCAAAAGCACCATCTCCGCCGCACTCTCTGTCAAGGGATAATGCTTCTTTAAAGGGTTGCACATCTATAATATTATGCCCCCGCGCTTTACAGATGCTTTCCAAGAGCCCTGTCCCGGGGCTACATTTGTCTACTGTTCCTGCAGTAGGATGCGACTCAACAAGTGAGCCTTCTTCATCATATATACACTGATTTCCTGCGCCATTGTATTCGTCCTTAGACACTGTTCTCAATTCGTACTTTCCACCAGGATGCCCACTTTCCGAAAAACAATGGAAAATCAAAGTAGATGATAATTTCCACGTCGAAGGATCGGGGCTATCACAAAAAAGACCTTCTACTTGGGTTATACAGATGTTTCCGTTTGGAAAAACCACAGATTGCACCCTCTTTTCTCTTTTACAACTAAGTTTTTTAGGACAAGCGGGAAGTTTATCTATCCAGCTCAAATCTTTTGACTCTTCTTCGACCCATTTCCTGAAAGCGATAATTCTTTTCGCACAATCCGGACCTGTCGGCGTTGGTTTTTCCGGATTCCCGGGATGCCACACCTCCGCCCCAGGAGCGAGCATGGATCGCCCGAGAATATCTCGTTTAGAGGTTGGAGAGTTCTTCACGAATGCGTAGAGGTTTCTGCCGCCTTGTTCAGCGATTGGGTCGCGGGAGAGGAAGCGGCCGAGCGTGGGCGAGTAGTGGCGGTAGTTGTAATAGACGAGGTCGAGTTCGGAATCGTAAACTTCCGAAGACCATTGGAGCGGATTTGCGGGAACGGCGGTGCCTGAGGGCGTTCCCGCAGTTACGGCACCGAACGGCGCGTAATCATAAGTCGCGACGATGTCGCCGTCCGCATCGACCAATTCGCAGACGTTTTTCGTCAAATCAACCGTCGGAAAGTAAACCCCGTCATTGACAATGTTGACCGCGAGCGGACGCGTCGCCGTCGGCTCCGTCGGATCCCAGTAAACAATGCGTTTGAGCGTGTAATTCAACGTTTCTTCGTCCCCGGAAACCTCGAATGCCGCGATCTGCAAATAACCTTTGTAAAGATAGCGTTCCCGCAACGTTATCGTTCCCGCGACCGTTACTTTCTTCTCGAAGCGGCGCCCCTGCGAATCGTAAACACATTCCACAACGGTTTGCGTTGCGGCGTTCTCGAAACGAATCGGTCGATTCGCTCCGTTGTAAGTAATTGCCCACGTTCCCGTAGGTGTTTGAATCAGCGTCGCGTTCCCGTCTGCGTCGTACTGAAGCGGCGAGGACACCGCTTCTCCCAAGGAGATTGAATCGTATTGATTTAGGGCGTTCGCGGAATACGAGCTTTGCGTTCCCGCTTCGGTCGAAGAAGTCCGGTTGCCGATGTTGTCGAACGCGTAAGCGTAGTTCACGTTTCCGAGCGTCGCGGAAATCAGTTCCGAACGCGGATTGTATCCGAACGTGTCCTCACGCGGCGTGCCGTTGCCGCGTGTTTGCGTGCGGGCAGAAACACGCCCGAGTGCATCATAGGTATAATTGCGTTTCGCAATGAGCGAGGCATCCGGTTTTTCGTAGGCAATTTCCGTCGGTAAATCGCGATTCGCCTCGTAGCTGATTTTCTTCGTCATCACGTAGCCGTTCATTACGCCGATTTCGGAAACGAGATTGGTCCCCGAAAGGTAAGAAAACGCAAAAACCGCGTTCCCGTAGGCTCCCGAGGCAATGCGCCCGGAAGCCGCATCGTAGCTCTGCCCGAAGAGAGCGAGTGTCGTGCCACCGCGTTTCAGCGTCGTGTAAATCTCGCGCCCGAAAGCATCGTAGCTCGGCGTCTGCGTCGCACCGAGTGCCGTGTGCGTTTCGCTTTCGATTTCGTTGTAATTATTATAAACATACACGCGCGTTCCCGAGGCATCGACGGTTTGCGTGAGTTGACCGAGGTGATTGTAGCTGTGCGTTTCGGTCGGCGTTACTCCGTCGTTGTAGGAAACGGAAATGAGTTCGCCCGTCTTTTCCGCGTAGGTGCGCGTCGCTTTCAGGCGAACGCCTGCGGAAACCTCACGCATCCAAGTCGTGGAAGCGAGCCGATTTTGCGCGTCATAAGCGTAATCAATCCGCCCTCCGTCCGGATACGTTTTCGTGAGCAAAAGTCCGGTCGTTGCGTGGTAGCTCCACGTCGTTTCATCCGCCGTTAAATCCGTGCGGGAACGCGGATCGTCCTCGAGCGTTTCGTCCTCCTCTCGGAAAAGCTTCTGCGAGACGGGATTGTCCGCATCGTCAAAGGAAAACACCGCCGGTTGCGTGCCCGTGCCGAACTCGGCGACGACGTTCCCGTGCAGGTCGTAGGCGTAGCAATGCGTTTTTCCGAGCGCGTCCGTCACACAGGACGGTTTTCCGTGTCCGAGATTGTAGGCGGTTGTCGTTACGTTGCCCGCCGCATCGGTCGTTTTCGTGGTCCAGCCGAGCACGTTTTGCTCGACGATTGTCGCGTTCCCGCGTCCGTCCGTCGTCGTAAGCACAATTCCGGCGTTTATTCCCGTGTTGTATTGGCGGGAAAACGATGTTTGCGTTCCCGCGTGGTCAATTTGCGAAACGGTAAAACCGTCGTTCGTCGTTGCCTGTGCGATGTTCGTCGCCGTCGGAAGTTGTGTTTTCGAGATGCGGATTCCGGGCTCGCCGAACTCCGTCCGACGCGTCGAAGCGTTCCCGCGCGCGTCGGACGAAATGAATTTGATTTCACGGGAAGATTTCCCGGAAACGGGTTCGCCGTCGATGCGCGTTTCCGCCGTCTGCGTGTAGAGCGCGCCGTAGAGCGAAGTCGCCGAATAATCGTAGTGCGTTTGCACTCCCGATTTCGCTTGGCGCATTTTCACGCGACCGCGGGCGTAAACGTTTTCGCAAGTGCCTAAAAAAGTTTCCTCAACTTCGAGTTGCGTGTTTTCCGAGCCGAGCGCAGTCGTGCGGCGTTCGACGCGGCGGAATTCCGCTTCTTGCTCATAGGCGTAAAGCGTTTCCGAAAGCTGCACTTCCCAATCCCACGAACACGAAAACGCATATCTGCCGTCATACGCGCTGATGTCGCCCGGCGTGTCCGAAACAACCGAAGACGCCTCTCCTGTGCTACGCGACAGCGACAAACCGCTACGGGGTAAAATCCGGGTCTCCAATGAAATATCTTTTCTTTTCATGACCGTCTCTCCTTCTTAACCGTCTTTTCTTTTTAGGGGGTAAATATTTGAGGGGTAAAAAAGCGGGGGAAGCACCGCCGCCGCTTTCGACTTATATGCCAAAGCCTAAAAACGCAAAACGCAAGTCATGAAATATAAAAATTTGTTTATATTTCCTCCAAATATTACGGACAAAAGGGCATACTTTGCGGGCTGAAAGCATCCGAAACACAAAAAAAACGCACCCGTTTCGGATGCGTTAAAAAAGTGGTGCCAAGGGGCGGATTCGAACCGCCGACCTTAGGCTTATGAGTCCCGCGCTCTACCGGCTGAGCTACCCTGGCACAAAAGAGACGCTGATAGTGCGCTTTTTCCCGGGAACGGTCAAGCGGAAATTTTTAAAAGCTCCCGCAACCACTTCCGGTGCGGTCCGGAAAAGGTCAATTTTTCCAAGTCGGACGTTCCCGCGCGGAAAAGAGCCGCTTGCCTGCCCGAAAATGTTTTTTCCAAAGCATCCGCAAAATCCGCGGGAACACGCAAAAAACGTTCCGTTATCGATTCGTCCGCAATCCCGCGCTTGCCCGTAAAAACCTTTTTCCAGGCTTTTACGACGTCCCCGGACACGGAGAAATCCTCCAAGCGGGGAAACTCGCAGAGATTTTTCAAACGTCGCGTTCCCGCCGCATTGCGCACGAGCAGAACGGCATCGCCCGTCCGACACCACAGGCGAACAACTTCGACTTTTTTTATCTTCTTCGGCGTAAATTTCGGCAATTCCTCTTCGATTCCGAGGGCGCGCGCACGACAGAAACGGGACACCGGACAAATTATGCACTGCGGAGAACGGCGCGAGCAAATCAGGGCTCCGAGTTCCATCATCGCTTCGTTGTGGTCTCCCGGATTCTCACGATCCGTCAGCGCATCCGCAAGTGCGGAAAAAACCGCCGCCGCGGAAGACGCATCGCGAAAAACGGTTTCATTCCCGCTCAGGCGGGCGAGAATGCGCACGACGTTCCCGTCAACAACGGCGACGGGAACACCCTGTGAAATGCTTGCAATCGCCGCCGCCGTATAAGCGCCGATTCCCTTAAAATCCCGCCACTCCTCCGCCGTCGCGGGAATGTGTTTTTCGGAAACGATACGGCGGGCAACGCCCAAAAGATTTTTTGCGCGGGAGTAGTAACCGAGACCTTCCCATGCGCGAAGCACCGCATCTTCGTCCGCTTTTGCCAACGCCTCGAAGCTTCCCCAGTTTCGTATCCAGTTTTCGAAATACGGGATAACGGTATCCACCTGCGTTTGCTGAAGCATAAACTCCGAAACGACGGTGCGGTAAACGGAGCGTTCCCGGCGCCACGGAAGATCGCGGCGTTCCCGTAAGAACCATTCCCGGAGGGAGGAACGGAAGTCGGCGAAACTGCCGATGACAGGCGGCGTCATTGCGTTGCGGGCTCCCCGTCTTCCTGTGTCGGCTCGACCGGATGCTCCGCTTCCCATTTTCGCGTAATGAGCAGGCGTTTCAGCGAACCGGCAGGCGTCGCAAGCGGAATAATTTCATAATCGTCTATGCGCAGCTTTTCGCCGCGTTTCGGGACGCGAAATCCGTGGTCGTATTTTACCCACTCCGCGACGGTGCGCGTGCTGTTGCCTTCCCATTCGAGCGTCCATCCGGTTTCCGCTTCAAGCTCGTGCATGGAAAGCGTTCCCGCGACAATAATGCTGTCGGGCGTCTGCTCGAAAATTTCTTTTTGGTCGGTATCGAATTCGTCGCGAATGTCTCCGACGATTTCTTCAAGCACGTCTTCAAAGCTGATGAGCCCGAGCGTTCGTCCCTCGTCGTTAACGACGAGCGCAAGATGATTCTGCGAAAGGCGCAAGCGCTCCAGAACATCCGGAATCGGCATTTCCGGCGGAAACGTGAGCATTTCGCGCAAGAGCGGTTTTATCGGCGTATCTTTTCCGAGAACCTGAATTTGCCAAAGCCATTCCCGCATCATCAGGATGCCGACGGGCTTGTCGAGTTCACCGTCGAAAACCGGATAACGGGAATGCCCCGTGCTCTGTGCGATACGCAAATTTTCCTGCGCGGAAGCATTTACCCAAAGCGCGTTAATCTCATCTCTCGGAAGCATAATTTCCGATACGCGCGTATCGCGCATACGCAACGAACGCAACATAAGCCGGTTCACGAGCACGTCCGCCGAATGCGTATGCCGCGAGTGAGAAAGCACGTATTCCATCTCCTCCGGAGAAAAACCGTGCGTTCCCTCCCCTGCGGGATGAATCCCGACCCGCCGCAGAAAAAAGTTTGCCGTCCCGTTGAGTGCCCAAATAAAGGGAAACAGGAGCTTGTGGAAAAGCATGAGCGGGAGCGCCACCGCCAAAGAGGTTTTTTTCGGATACTGGATCGCAAGCGACTTCGGCGCCAATTCCCCGAGAACGATGTGCAAAAACGTGATAAGACCGAACGCGAGCGCAAACGAAATCGTGGAAACCTCCGTAGGATCCGTAATCCCGATTTTCGCCAACACCGGAGACAGTCGATGCGCGACAAAAGGCTCTCCGACCCAGCCCAAACCGAGCGACGCAAGCGTGATTCCGAGTTGCGTGGCCGAAAGCATCGAGTCCAAATGCTCCGTTGCCCGAATTGCCGACCGCACACGAATTCCGCCCTCTTTCTCAAGCGGATAAAGCTGGCTCGTGCGCACTTTCACGAGCGCAAACTCCGCCGCCACAAAGAAACCGTTGGCAAAAACAAGGAGGAAAACCGTCAGCGCCTCCAAGATAACTTCTAAAATTTCCGGCATAAACAGAAGTCGAAAGCGTTGCCGTTCCCGCCCCAAACGTCAAGCGCACTTTGAGAAAACGCGGTTCCGCACGTTCAATTTTTCGCTTGAAGCACAATATTTTATGGCGGAAGCTAATCCCCATGGAATTTCCCTCTGATTGCAAAATCATTCCTCTGGCGACATGGGAACGCCGGAACCTCTTCCTGAGTTTTTTAAAATTTCACGATCCCTGCTTCACGGCATCGACGGATGCCGACATCCTACCGCTAAAAAAACACACGGAAGCACGGGGCGAATCCTTCTTTCTGCGAACGCTCTTTGAAATCGCCCGTGCCTACAACAGTATCCCGGAAATGCGCCGGAGATTCCTGCGCGAAGACGCCGTCGCCGAATACGAAATCTGCCACCCGAGCGTTCCGCTCATAACCGCCGACGGAGAAAACTTTCGCCAAACGACGCTTCCCTATCACGACGGTTTTGAGAAATTCTCGGCGAGCGCGGCCCCGATTATCGAATCCGTGCGCAACGGGAACGCGAGCGGCCAGGAAATCGAAAACGGCGTGCCCAACTGCTTCGGCGCCTCATGCGTTCCGTGGTTCAGCGCAACAGGCTACGTTCCCGCAACCTACGAACGCAATCAGGACACACACATCTTAACATGGTTTAAAATGACGCCGGCGGGAACAGTGCACATCAGTTGCCGCTTTAATCATTGCTTTACGGACGGAATCCACGTCGCCCGCTTCTTTAACGCGATTTGCGAAAATTTCAGAAAGCCGCTCGAACGTTAGCGCAATAAACCCGGACGCTAAAACTTCGCGATAAGGGATTCCCGCAAAACCCCGGCAAGCGCGGAAGACTCGATTTTCCCGATGACTTCTTCAAAAAATCCCTGAATGAGGAGGGCGCGCGCCTCATCTTCGGGAATCCCGCGCTGTCGCAGGTAGAAAAGCTGGTCGGCATCAAGCGTTCCGTTCGTTGCGCCGTGAGAGCAGGCGACATCGTTCGCATCAATTTCCAGTCCCGGAAGCGAATGGGATTCCGCCTCGGGGGAAAGAATCAGATTCCGATTGGACTGTATTGCCGAAGTCTGCTGCGCCGCAGGCGCAACGACAATCGAGCCGCCGAAAATCGTGCGGGAACGGTCGAGCAATACGTTCTTGAAAAGCAGATTCGATACCGCGTCGGGGGCGATGTGGCGTTGCATCGTGCGCTGGTCGATTTCCTGCTCGCCGTCGGCGACGGTCAGCGAAAACAAATCCGCGCGCGCGCCCTGCCCTTCGAGGCGAAGTTCCGTCGTCGTCCGCGCGCGTTGCGCCCCGAGGTTGAGCGCGATTCCGCGCACCGTCGCATTCCCGTGGACATGCGTCCATTCCTGCTGGTAAAAATGCGCATCGGAGGACATATCCTGCACGAGCTTCCGCGCAACCTGCGCCCCGCTTTTGGCGAATATTTCCAAACGGGAAATCGTCAGCGTTTTCGCGGGAACGCTTTTTCGGGCTTTCTCCTCCGCTTTTTTCGCCGAGAGAAAGAAATTCACGAATGCAGCGGAGGCGTTTTCTTCGGCAATAACGAGCGCATACGGGAACGTCGCTCCCTGCTCCGAAACGGACCAGTGATAAACGGCGAGAGGGCGATCGACTTTCACGCCGGCGGGAACATAAAGCAAATACGCACCGCCTTCCGAATAAGCCCGATGCAGTGTGGAAATTTTCTCCGAACAGATTCCGCCGCAGGAAACGAAAAAATACTCGCGCACCGCCAACCGTTGCGCAGGAGAAAGGGCTTTCAGCGGCGCCAGAATTACGCCCTGCGCGGCAAGCGCGGGGTCGAGGTCGGCGCGAACCGGATTATCATCCGCAAAAACGAGCGTTCCCGCCGCGTCCGGGATGCGGTTCGAGCGGGAAGAGAGCTCCGCCGACAACTCGCCGGGAACGGGTTGCGGCAAGGCAAACCCGTCAAAATCCACGCGCGAAATCGAAGCGAAACGCCACTCTTCCATGCGGCGATTCGGCATCGGCAACACATTGAAATCCGCCCACGAACAATCTCGCACTCCGGAAAAAATATCGGCTTTCCCGCGCGCGTCTTTCGCCCCGCGGAAAGTTTTTTCGGAAAGGATACTCTGATCTGCCGGGATGTTCATTTCGCGCTATAAAATGGAGAATTCATTCGCAACGCGCAATTAGGAATATATGAAAAAAAAATCGCCGCTCAACGCACCGAAAGGCGTTTTTCCGCCTCTCCGTCAACGACGACGCAAGAGCGGAAACCGTCTCCCGATTTCGGCAACGTCGCCAGGAAGCGTTCCCGCGCCGCCGTATCCGGAAACTCAATACCGATAAGCGCGCGCCCGACGCGTTCCCCCGTGTAAAGGTAGTTGAAGTAGCAAATGTTTTCATTCTCGCCGAGATTCTTCTCCAGAAACGCGGCGAGAGCCCCCGGGCGTTCGTAAAAATCAAGACGCAGAAATGCCGGATGGCTCATCAGTTTTTCCTCGTAGGGAATCACGCGAAACAGCACGTCCGCCTCGCCCGTAACATGCCGCCACTCGATATTTTTTGCGGAAAGCGATTCGCCGAGAGCGGCAAATTGGGCATCGCTGACGGCGACGCCGATCGTAAACCACGCCGTCGAAGCATCCGTCTTCCCGTATTGAAATTCGAGAAGATTGCAGTCGGAAAATGCGTTTCCGAGAATATCGAGCAACGCGCCGGGACGCTCCGGAATACGAACGCGCAAATAACGGCGATGTGCCCCGTTGACCTGACTGTTGCGAGTGATTACGCCGAGCATCCCGAAGTCGATATTCGCCCCGGAAATCACCGTGAGCACCTTCTTTCCCGCAAGCGTTCCCGCAAGCTTGAGCGCGGCGGCGACGCCCATTGCACCGGATGTCTCCGGCAGGACGCGATGGGTTTCCCAAAGCGTTTGGATTGCCCAACAAACATCGTCGTTCGTTACCGTTACGATGTCGTCCATCAGTTCCCGGCACAGCGGAAATGTCAGGTTCCCGGCTTTGCGCACGGAAGTCCCGTCGCAAAAAATATCCGTCTTTCCGATATCGACGGGCGTTCCCGCCTCAAATGCGGCCTTCATTGACGCCTGTTCCGCGCCTTCGACCCCGTAAATTCTGATTCCGGGATACTGCCGCCGCAACCAGCAGGCGCAGGCTGCCGCCATGCCGCCGCCGCCGATTTGGAGGAACGCCACGTCGAACGGTCCCTTTCCCGACATTACGCATTCGTCCGCCAGTGTTCCCTGCCCGCCCATCGTCCCGATATCGTCATAGGGATGGACGAATGTCAGGTTTTCGCGCTCGGCGGTTTCGTGCGCCGCGCGGCTTGCCTCGTCATAGGCTTCCCCGAAGAGCACGATTTCCACATTGTCGCCTCCGAAACGTCGCACCGCGTTCTGCTTCACGTCCGGCGTAGATCGCGGCATAAAAATTTTTGCGCGGATATTTAAAAGCTTTGCGGCGAGAGCAACGCCCTGAGCGTGATTTCCGGCGGAGGCGGCGACGATTCCGCGGGAACGCTCTTCGGGCGAGAGCAACGCCATGCGATTGTAGGCTCCGCGCCATTTATACGCTTTAATCGGCCCCAAATCCTCTCGCTTCACGAAAAGCCGAAACGGCAACGAAGCCGAAACCTCTTCCAGCGGAGTTGCATCCGCAACGGCATAAACCCGCTGACGCGCCATCAGAATAGCGTCAAACAATTCATCGCTCAAAGCTGACATAATCGTAAGACTCTACGCCTGCCCCGTCGAAATATCAACACGGGAGAATCGGACGTTCCCGCCGTAATGCGGATTACCGGAAAACAAAAAAAGCGGCAAAGGTGCGTCTTCGCCGCTTTTTTTGAAAAGGAGTCCTTAGAAACGGGAACGGAATCCGAGGTTTACGGAATGAGCCGTATCGGAATCCGTGGAGAACTCGAAACGATAACCGGCGTAGATGCTGTTGTTTCGATCGAGCTCGTAGCTGAAGCGCGGTCCGATCGAGAACGTATCTTCCGTGAAGGCAATCGTCGATGCTGTGAACTTGGTGTTCCCGCTGATTCCCGGCATTCCGTAGTCGATATCGACTTCGGAGTCCGCCAATTCGCGGGTATAAGCGAAGTCGAGGTTCAGCCGGGAAGTCTTGCCGAAGCAAGGCGTAACCCACGCCAACGAAGCCCCGAGCGTCGCCCGCAGGCTGCTCGCCCCGAACGAATCCGTATCCAACGCCGTTTCGGCCCCGGATTCGTCGAAAGCACCGATTCCGTAGTAGGAATACGCCAATCCGACGTAGGGCATGAGGCTCAGGCTCGATTTTTCATCTTCGCTCGTTCCGAGCGGAATGAGCATTCCGACATTGGCGAACGCGCCGACGTGCCAACCGTTCGTATCGCCGTCAACGCCGCCGAGAACCGTGTTGCGCTTAACGTCAAACATCGCAAAGCCCGCCTGTGCTCCCGCGTCGAGATAGAAGCGCTCCGCAAAAAGTTTACCGATAAACGCCGTCGCACGAATATCGTGAGATTCGATATCGCCGCCGCCGTTGTGGATGTCGGCTTTCCCGTAGTCGTAGGCGAATGCGAATCCGGCAACCGTCGTTGCGTCCGTCTTGACGTCCATCCCGGCGATTGCGCCGTAAGAGTTCATGTCAAACGTGCGCGTGTCCGCCGCGCCGTCGTCCGCTTCCGAGAACGCGCCCTGTGCCTGAGCAAAGAATTCCCAGTCGTCACGGATTTCCCAGGTAAACATCGTGTAACTGTCGTAGCGCCGCTGTTCGATACGGGAGGAAACCGCAGACATATCGCTGATGAATCCGCTCTGCGGGAGCGCAAGCATCGCGCCGTAGCTCAACGGAGAGAGGTTGGCGAGCGTTCCCGCGAGAGAACCGTTCGGCGTCTTGATAATCGCTTCCGCGAGGAGCGTTTCCGCATCGGAAAGATCCTGCGACAACACCCCGTCTTCGGGCGTCGCAATCCGGCTCAGATAGGCGACATTTTCCGCGCTCAAACCTTCGTGAAGTTCCACGCCCGGAATCGAAGCCAAATCCTCCGTCGCAACGTAAATCACGAGCGAATCCGTTCCCGTCGTCGCCTTCAGGTATTTCAGCCCCGTCGTATCATCGTTAATAACAAACCCCGACCTCGTCTTAGTATCATACCACGAAATGTTGTTTACGGCATTTTCTCCGATGCCTTCGATGAGGGCGACGGGAACGCCGCGCACGTCGAGAGCGTCGGGATCGAGAGTAACCCGGACCTCTCCGTTCGCAGTTGCCGTTCCCGTGAAACGGACGGCATCGCCGGTAAATACGAAATTACTTCCGCCTTCGAACGTTACGTTCGAGCCGGAAGCGACCAAATCCACACCGCCGATGAGCGTGCTGCCGTTTCCCACCGTCAGAGAAGAGGATTGCGAAACCGTTCCCGCCGCGTATTCCAACACGGAACTGCCGGAAACAATGGTTTTCCCCGTGTAGGAAAGCGTTCCCGCGGAGAGTTTCAGCTTTGCGCCTCCCTTTACGGTAACGTCGCCCGCGCCGGAAATATCTTTTGCCCATTCCGCCTGATCATCCGCCGACGAAAGATTGTAGCCGGTGATGCCGCCCGAGTACGACGACCCGTCAAAGACGATCCCGCCGCCGGCGTTCGTCTTCAAATTGAAGTTCTCGGAATTGAGTTCGCTCAAATTTTTGAGCGTCAGATCCTTGTTCGCGACATTGGCAAGCGTTACCGCGATATGCCCGTCAAGCGCAACGACGTTTCCGTCCTCATCTTCCAGTTTGAATGCCATAGAAACGGCATCTTTGCCCAAGTTGATTTCCCCGTAGGTCGAAAGGGAAAGCGACGTCACGGAGTCGCGAACCTCAACGGTTCCGGAAAAATTATCTTCGCCGTCAATCAAAACGGAAGACGTGGCGCCGACCGCAACAATCTTTTTATCCCAGCCCGCCGCAACACCGACTCCGCCGTTTTCGGTTTCGGTTCCGACGCAAATTTCATTTACGCCATCCGGGATTGAGTTCTCCGCAAAAACCGAGATTCCGCCGCCGACCACCGTCAGCGATTGCAGATTTCCCGTGATATTTCCGCCGAATTTTTCGGCTCCGTCGGCGTTCCCGTCAACGCGCACCGTCAGGTTCGGGGCGGAAACCTCCACTGTGCCGTCGCCGGAAAACGCCGAAAACTCCGTCACGTTTTCGCCGAGCACCAACGTCGTGTTTTCGGAGATGTAAATCACCCCGCTGAACTCTGCGGCATTAAATTTGGAAACACTAACACTCGTGCCTCCTGACACGTCAAACGCGAGCGTTCCCGTTCCCGAAAGCGCACCGAGATCGCCGAGGTCAAAATTCTCTCCGCCAAAGACATCGCAGAACGTGAATTTCGCTCCGGTCTCAATGAAAACGGATGTCGGCAATAAGCCGTCGTCTTTGGAGAACATATCGCCGCTGACGGCGAGCTCGCCTGCGAGCACCCCTATCGCCAAATCGGGAACGGTAATGCTGTTCGACCCGTTTTCGCCACGCCGGATTTCTACCGTTCCCGCGCCGTCCTTGACGAGCTTCTGCCCGCCAAGCCCGACGGAGTCGCCTTCGGAAATAGTCAAGCCGCTGTAAGAAACGGTTTGTCCTTCGCCGGAAAGCATTTTAATCGTTCCGCCTTTAAACACGATTTCTCCTCCGAACGCCACGGTTTCGCGAACAGCGTCGGCGTTCCCGAGCGTGAGCACGGAGTCGGCATTGCCGTTGAAAACGAATGTTCCTTCGCCGGAAAGCGTTCCCGCGATTTCGCCGGAGCCGGACAGTTCCACGGTGCGGTTTTCGCCGATTTCCAAAACCGTCTGCGCTTCCGTTTTAAGCGCGGAGAGAACGACGTCGCTCATCGCGTCGGGGTCCGCCAACTCTCCGGCGAGAGACAAAGTTGCCCCGCCGAACAATTCCAAAGAGGAAATGCCCGTCAAGGCGCCGCCGCTCAGCTCCAGCTTATTCACCGCGTAAGTGCCACGCCCCTGACTCGCCAAAGAGGAGACGATAAGCTTCCCGTCATTACCGACGATCTTGGCGTCGGAAAGCACGGCGGAGTTGCTCAGGTCGAAATGCAATGCCGAGTTTTGCGAAAGCACGGCGGTATCAAACCAGTCTCCGTCACCGGAAACCGCCAATTTAAACGTTCCGCTCTTGATATTGACGGTTCCGACGTTGAGATTTTCGGACGCGACCGACAGGACATTGTTCACGGAAGCGGTATCCGCATCCGGGCGGGAAACTCCGGTATCGAGAGTAAAGGCTCCGTCTTTGCCGTCAATCGTTCCCGTGAATTCAAGTTCGGAAGCCTGCGTGCCGACGATGTAATCAACATTTCCCGTGCGGGCAAAGGCGAGTTCGAACTCCGGCGTTCCGACGCTGTTCTCATCCGTCGAAAAATAAATATTAAACGCGAGCGGGGTTTGAGCCTCCGTGCGCACGACGGAATCGACCGTCGCTTTCAGGGAACCGTCGGCGACAAGGAAGCTTCCGCTAAAATCCGAAGACCCGGAGGCGACATCCGCCAATGCGTTCCCGAGGTCAACCTTCCCGTCTCCGAGTTTCAGCACGACCCCGGACCCGGAAAGCCGCGCCGAGGAGGCTTTGCTTCCGGAGAAAAATGAGCCGTAACCGTCGTTGGCTTCGTATCCGGTATCATCCCCCGTTTCCGGATCCGTGTAAGATTCGAGAATATCTTCGTCCGTTGCGGAAATCGTGAGAAGCGCGTTGTTCTGCACGGAGACTCCGGAGGTTCGCTGAATTGCGTTCCAGTCAACGCGTAATTCGCCCGACTCCACGACCGTTGTCCCCGAATAGGAATTCTGCCCCGTAAGCGTCAACGTTTCCGTTCCCGTCTTTACGAGCGAGCCGGCACCGCTGATCGCACCGGCGAACTCGGAGGACGAAACGCCGAACGAGCCGATAAACGCGTTGTAGTCCGCCTTTTTACCGACGAACCACCCGGAGTCGCCCACGCCGTAAATCTGTTTGAGCTGAGTTGCGATATCCTGCGTCAAAACGAATTCATACCCGTCATAGAACGTCGTGATAAACGTATAAAGCGAATCATCCGCCAAGGTAACGGAGGGATACTCCGCCTTTATAAATTCCAAGCCTCCGGCGGCGACGATCGCATTCCACCCGTTCGTATTAAGATTTCCGTCGGAATCGAGGTAAGCGGTAACGCCGGATTCGTTCTGCGAAATCGTTTCCGCCAGCGTCATCAGACTCTGCTGTTGAGAGACGGACAAATGCGCCCCGGCGGACGAAATAAAGTCGCTGACATCCGTCGTGTTAAACACCTTGCGCAACCATTCGGAAACCGTCTTTGCGCCGCCGAACACGGCCGCGCCCGCGTCCGAGCCGCTCATTGCCGCGAAGACGTCGACGCCGTTGCGATCCACGCCCGTCGAGGTATACAGACTCGCAAAAGCCCCGTCGAGCTTATCGGGGTCGGTCTTATAAACCAACTGCGCCGGATTTTTCAAATACGCCAAGGTGCCGTCCGTTCCGACCGTCTCATACGACGCACCGGAAGCGGGCTGATATTGACGGGAGTTGGAGGCGCTTTTTTCAAGATACGTCTGCACCGACTCAACTCCGGTTCCGGAGAACAAATCGCGATACGCTCCGTATTCGGACGTGGCGAAATAAGAACCGTTGCCCGGTCCGGTCGGTTTCGCGTTCCCGCCCACCGTCAACGTGCCGTTGGAGGAAACCGTGCTTCCGTCTTCCCCGATCAGCGCTCCGATTTTTGAGGCGGAAGTAAATCCGGCGGACGTTCCCGCCTTCAGCACGAGCCCGGAAATACCGGAGCTCGAGCCTCCCTGATCTACGGAAACCGAGCCCGAGAGCACGGAAAGAGAACCCGTCAGCTCCCCGTAAGCATTGCCGTAAACGTGCTGAACGGAATCGCCGAGCTTAACCAAATTTCCGGAGCCGGCAAAGCCGCCGGCGTATGTCGCAGCCTCGCCGGTATTCGTCAGCACCAAAATTCCGGCGCCGTCAATCGTAACGGCGGAAGAGCCGGAAGCCCCGATCAGGTTGCGAACGAGCTGCGTTCCCGTGACGGCGAGCTTTGACGCCTGCCACTGCCCGGAATCACCCGTCTCCCCGACCAGCTCGATAGAAGACGCGCCGGAAAAGACGCTCGCGGTGCTGTTTTCCGAACCCAAGGTCAGCGTAATCCCGTCCTCGACGAGCACCTTCCCGTAAAACAGCGTTTGCGGAGAAACGATTTGTATCTCACGAGCGGCATACCCCGACGAGTATCTCACTGCACGATAAGACAAATTCTCCGTCCCGTCCCCGCTTGTCAGATCCTCCAAAGAGGTTTGCGTTAAATCATTCACCAACGAGTAATCAGCGACGAGGCGCAACACCGTCGAAGAATCAATCGCCTGAACGGAGAAGTCCGATGTGCCGGTCCCGCCGACGACAACCGTCAATTGCCCGGTCTTAGCCAAGGTGATGTCCGTATCGGCTTCTCCGTCAAAAATCCATTCGCCTTCCTCAATCCGCAGACGCTCAATTGTATCTTTGCCGCAATAAACGAAACGTCCGCTACCGGTCTTTACGACAAGTCCGGTATTCCACGTGATAATATTGCCGTAATACCGTCCGTCCCTCCCCTGATCCTGATTAATCGTCAAAACGGCTCCGGGCATCAGTTCAACTTTCGTGCCGGATCCGTAGCTCTTGTTGACATTGTCGCCCACTGTAGTCGTAAACCGCACCGGCTCGCTCGTCTTCGGGGTCGACACCTCGGTATCCGGATCGCTAAGAAGCAGTGTGCGATCGACCCAAAGCGATTGGAAGTTATTGAAAACCTGATTTCCGTAAATATTGACCGTATTCGGCTCCTCCTGCGTTCCCGCGAAATCCGCAAGATAGTAGGCGGCGCCGTTCAGAATAGCTCCTCCCTGAGAAACATTTCCCAAATCGTCCAAATAGAGATTCACGTTTGCATTATCCGAACCGGATACCAGATGCACGGCGGTTGCATTTTCAAAAACATTGTCAACGACTGCGGTGCCGTTCGCACTCCCGACATTGACGATCTTGGTTCCGAGAATGATGTCGGCTAACCGGTTTCCGCTTATCCATGTGTTCCCGGACGTATCTCCGTTGGAACCGGAGTTCAGTTCGGATTCTCCGATAAACGAAATGGTGCCGTCACCCGTCGTATAAATGCGCCCGTTCCCGACAAGGCGACCGACGGTCGAATCTATGTCTGCATCCGCATTGAACACGATGCGGTTGATTGATGCCGGATCCGTCCCGATGACAATTCTTGAGGAAGATGTCGAAACGAGGTTGTTGACAAAATTCAAGGCGAGCTCCGCGCTCGGATTATAGCCGGATTCCGGATCCGTAGCCGTCAGATTCGGGCGGCTGTTTACCATGTTTTTCGAGGTTCCGGCGAACGAAAGCGTCGCGCCGTCCTTCAGTACGACGGACTGTGCGCCGGCATAGCCCGAAAACGCCACGGAGTAATTCGTAGTAGAACCGATTTTTGTCGGTTTAACGAAGCGGACATACTGGGAAAGTTGCCCCTGAAGCGACAGCGTCGTTCCGGTATCCACGACGACCGTTCCCGTGAAAATCCCTGCGGACCAAAAGCTGCTCATTCCGGCCCATGCGTCCCAAGTATCGCTGCCGGGATCTGCAGATTCATTGTTGCGGTTAATCGAATACGTATCCGTGTAATAACCGCTTCCGAGACCGCCGCCCGTGTAAGTCAGCGTTCCGCCTCCGGTAATCGTTACCTTGTCGCCGGAATTATTCCACTGCGTAAGTCCCTGCTCCGCAAGCGAGCCGTCGGCGGAAAGAAGCGCCCCGTTGAGCGTTATCGTATTGCCGCCGAGGTCGATATTGAAATCGCTTTCCACCGTGAGGTTTCCGGCGATGTCGCGATCGGGCGTCAAGTCTTCGGCAACGGCGGAAGCAACAAACGCGGTGCTCGCAAACAGCGCCGCCGCAAATAATGTTTTTTTTGAAAAAATCATTAGAAAACCGATATTGGGGTTAATTTATTAAATGCGTTAAATTTCTGATTAGAAACGATGGCGGAAGCCGGCGTTGACATTCTGCGAAATACCGGAATCCGTATCCGCGTCAATTCCGTAGCCGAAATACAAGCTCGTCTTTTCCGAAACCATGATGTCCACCGTCGGACCGAACGAGAAAATATCCGTCGGCAATGCCTTCCCGGAGGTGCTGAACTTGGAGCCGCCGACGGCAAAACGCCCGTCCGTATCCAGTTCTTCGCCGAGGAAATCATGAGAATAGGCAACTTCAAAGCCGAGACGCACCTGCCAGCTGTCGAGCGGGAACGCCCATTGCAATGCGGCGGAAATACGTGCGCGCAAACTGTCGCCGTCGGCATCTTCCATTTTCAGCCCGGCAGTTCCGCTTTCGGTAAAGCCGTCGATTTCGGTATGCAGATAACTCAGTCCGATGCTCGGAGTGAAATAAAGCCCGCTGCCTTCCTTCTTGTTTTGCCGGAGTGCATAGACGGAGCCGACGGTAACGAACGTTCCCGCGAAGAGGGAATCCGTATCGCCGGTTGTTGCCCCGACGAAGGTCTGCCGGCGCGTATCGAATGTCGCCATTCCCGCCTGAATTCCGGCGTCAACGTAACAATTCCCGAAGAGGCGGCTTGCGAACGCGGTCATGCGCATATCGTCCATATTGATTTTTCCGCCGCCGTCGTGAATCTTTGCCTTCCCGTAAGTATAACCCAACGCGAAGCCGAGAGTTGTCTCAAAATTCGGTTTCCAATCGAATCCGGCGGTAACGCCGTAGAGATTGTAGTCGAAATTCGGAGCATCGGAACCCGTTCCGTTTTCGGCGAAATCGCTTTGCGCGAGGGCAAAGAACTCGTATTCGACGCCTTCGCGAAGCGGATCCGCCCCGTCGTAGCGACGCTGATCAAGTCGCTGATGCAGGCGCGCGACATCCGAGTTGAATGCCGAAACCGGCATTGAAAGCATCGCCGCAAAGGAAATCGGAGAAAGCTTTGCCACTTCTTCCGCCAAGCTCGACGCGGACAGGCTGTTCACCGCAAAGAACAAATCTTTCGCCGCTCCGGTCAGTGTCGAAGTGTTCTCAACATCAATGATGGGAGCACCGTTCCACGATGCGATACCGGAGAGCGCGTCGAGGAAGCTGTCCGAAATGCCGGCGTTATAATCCGCGCCGTAAGCCGCGAAATCATCGACAATCGGCTTGGCGCAAATTTCCCCGTTCGCATCCGTGTAAACCGCCAGTTTCATTTTCTCGTCCGGGCGAAGAGTGTCGTTGGCGTTTTTCAGGGCGTTAACCACGGCGGCGACACCCGTTCCCGCAGAACCATCGGTAACCGTTCCCGCGCTGACCAGTGTCAGCGTCTTTCCGAGCGTTTCCGCGCCGAGGTTTTCGACGTAAATCAAGCTTCCGGAGTCAATTACAACCGTTCCCGCGCCGACGGAGATGCTGTCTCCCGCCACGGCGTCAAGCTCGACTGCCGCGTTCTCTTTCAAAACCACGTTCCCCGCAATATTTGCGGTTCCCGTCACGGAAGTCCCGCTTCCGGGAAGTCCGGGAAGCGTTCCCGTATTCACGGCAACGGAATACTCTTCTCCGCCGAAAGCGGAATCCTTTGCGACGAAGGACAAAACGCCGTCCTTGAGCGTCAGCGATTCCCGTTCGATCGAAATTCCCGCAGGAAGCGTTCCGAGGGTTTCCCACGAATCGACATCGAGAAGTCCGCTTGCCAGCACTTTCACCTGAGCGCGGATATCGGATGCCAAGCGGGCATCGGAAAGCGTAATCGTGAGCGTGGCGGTTCCCGCCGCGCCCGTATCGTCCGCATTGCGCACGGCATTCACGGTATAGGCGATATTTCGCCCGGTCATGCTGACGCCGCCGGAAAGCTTCGCGTTCGACACAACCGTCAGTTGCGAAGACGCATTGGAGCGCCCTTCGCCGTAAAATTCGACATCCCCGGAAATCTCCGTTTGCCCCATGTATTTCTGCGCTGCGGAAACGATCAGACCGAGTCCGGCCCCTTCAAAATTCACGTTCCCGCCGCCGCTTACGGTTTCCGCAAATACCGCCTTTTCCTCATCGAGAGCGAAAGACGAAATCCCCGAATCCGCCGCCCGCACCCGCAGCGTTCCCGCGGACGCGGAAACGGCATCACGCAGAGAAACCAAATCAACATTGCCTCCGGGAACCGTTTCAAGAGTTTCGGTTCCCGACGTCCAGGTAACAAGCATTTTTCCCTGAGCGACGCCGAGGTTCAACACACCGCCGTTGTCGGCAAGCGTTTCATAAATATCCTTTGAAACTCCGAATATGCCGTCGTAATCCGAAGAGCCGAGACCCAAGTCGGAAATGCTCGAAGCGGAAAGCGTAAAGAGCCCGACTCCCGTCTTAATCAGGGAAAGTTCCTTGAGTTTGGAAGACGCATCCGGATTGTTCGGCGGAGAGTCCACGGAAATCGTCGAACCGGTGCGGACCAGTCGTTCTCCGTCTTCTTCGAGGCTTATGATAAATGTATTCGCAACGGATTCTTTATCGATGACAACTTTCATATCGGGTTCCGAGCTCTTAAAGCCGAAGCCGATATTTTTCATTTTGAATTCCACGCCGTCTCCGCACGAAAAATCATCGCCGGAAACTTTAAGAGAACGGAAATCCGAAGAAAGCACGCGCCCGGAGCTCTCTCCGACACCCTGAACCGTTACCGAACCGGTAACTTCCAACGCACCGGCGATTTCGGAATTTTGGGCTTGGATGAACGTAACGTCGGACACGATGAGCTTAACGTTGCCGTCCGTGCTGACGGAGACCATCTGCGACTCCGTTCCCGAGGAAAGCGTTACATTATACGGCGTGCCCGAAGAGACAAAACGAATTTCTCCGTTGAAAAATTCGTTGTTCGTTGCGGAAACGTGAACATTATCCGGAGAAAGCGTAACGTCGCCCGTTGCCGTCAATTCAAAGACCCCGCTTCCGTAAACCGTTGAGAAATCCGGTTGTTCGTCGTCATTGCCCATCGTCATCGAAAGCACGGCGCCGGACGCAATAACCTTCTTCGCATCGACCCATCCGGAAACGCTCAACGTGCCGTCATAAACGGAAATCGTGTCGCAACTTCCACTGTCCGACGCAAAGTCCGACGCAACGACGGACAGGGTCCCGTTTCCGAGCTTTCCGAATTTTCCGTTGTTCCCGTCAAAGCTAATCTCGCCCGTCTCGAGGTCCGCAGTCGACCCGGAAGCGACGAGGAAGATGATTTCCGAATTTTCGCCGCTGACGCTTACCGATGCGCCGGCTCCGAATTTTTCCGCATTCAGAACGAGTTGACCGACTCCGGAGACGGAGACCGGAGACGAAATCGCCCCGGAAAACCCGACGGCGCCCGTGCTGACGACATTGAGCGTTCCCCTGCCGGAAACGTTGCCGGAGAAGTCCGGAGCCGCCAACCAAACGTCTTCGTTAAAGGTATAAACGCCCGCCTCGGTGCTCATTTCAATGCGATCGCCCTCGCCTTCGATCGTCAAGGTCGCGCCATCGCCGAGCTCCAGCGTTCCCGCGCCGGCAATCGCTTTCAGCGTCTGTTCCGCATTGTCGGCAAGTGCCAAGGTCGCGCCGTTATTCACGGACAAAAGTTCCGCATCCGCGAAAACGGAAGAACCGCGAAGTGTCAGTTTTCCGCCTTTAAGAACCGTAACGACGCCCGTGAACACCTCCCCCTCTGCCTGAGTGTTCGAGCCGGAGAATGAAGTTTCGCCGAAAATGCGAAGTGCTCCGGCACCGGAGAATACAATGGAATTTGAAGAAGTTTTTCCGAGAGCAAGTGCCGCTTTTTCCTCGATTTTAACGGCGGCGTGTTCGAAATGAGCCGATTCCAGCGTCAGCGTTCCCGCTTCAGCGACAAGAGACGAATCCGTGCCTCTCAGCGAAACCATTCCGCTAATCGTCAACGCGCCTTCACCCTTCTTCGTAATCGAAGTGTATTTTTTGAGTGAAGTGATGTCTCCGGTCCAGACAACGTCGTCTTCCTGATTGAGAATGAGGGCAGCGTTGTCTCCGCCGAAAATGATATCGCCCTGAGGCAAAACGGTCTTGGAAACGCCGTCAACGAGCGTTGTTTTGCGTTCCCGCAAAATCATCTCAAGCGTTCCGCCCTTAATCGTCGTCGTTCCCGTATAGAGAACGTCTTTGCCGAGCGTAAGCTTGCCGGAGCCGGTTTTCACGAAATTGCCGTCACCGGAAACAACCTGGTTAAACACGCTATCGTTATTTTCGACATTTACCGTCAGAACCGCGTTGCGGCTGACGGAGATCCCTCCGGAAACAGGTGCCGCCAAAGAGGTGCTTTCGATTGCGAGTTCGCCGGCTTCGACAACGATTTTCTCGGCAGCGAGCGTTCCCGTCAGGTTGACGGAGGAGTCTCCGGTTTTCACCAACGCTCCGGCAGTCAGCGTTCCCGCGAAGGCGGGATTATCGATCCAAGAGGTATCCGTCAGGTTTCCGTCGATGTCCACCTGTGCGGCGAAGGCACCGGGAACGGCGATTCCCGCAAAAAGTTTCTTATTCTGAACCGCTTCGTAGCGCCCGTTCCACTCGTCATACTTTTTGAAGAGTTCTTCCAGCCCCTCTTCAAACGCATTTTCGAGAATCTTGTCGAGCGTGGTCATTTCCGACGCGCTCAAAAGCGGCGTTCCCGCAAGATTTTTCGCGGTCTTGAATTTTTCGAACATCCCGACGGGGTCTGCCTCGAGCTTTGCTTTCAAGGCGGTCTCGCTGAGCTCTTCATACTTCTTGCAAAGCACCTTGAAGAGAGCCGCATTGATTTTATTCTTTTCTTCCGCAGTCGGATTTTCGGAAATACTGTTTCCGTATTCCGCTTCCACTTCCGCCTTCAACGTTCCGTTGATATACGCATTGTAGTCTTTTACCGACGAGAACAACGATTTCAGCGCCTCCGGCGAATACCAAGCGAATCCGTCAACCGTTCCCTTCGATTTAAAGAGTTCCTGACAGGCTTTCGTCGTCGAAAGATCGTCATACAAATCAGCGAGTTTTTCCAACAGATTCTTCTGCGTCAGCCCGGTGATTGCCGAGCCCTGATAGGTTCCGCCGTTTTCGGCGAAGGACTTCAGCACCTCGTATTCGGACGCGGAAAGAAGCACGCTCCCGTCGGCGCTGCCGACATCGACAAATGCTTCCAACGCGGAAACGTCAAATCCGGAGTAGGCAAGTTTCGCCGTCGCCGTCAGATAAGCCGTCGTCGCCGCCTTCTGCGTAGGGAAATTGGAACTTGTCGAAATGAGGTTGCCCTCAAGGTCGTAACAATTTTTGAAGCGGGCGAAAGACGCGTCGGGAGAAAGAGAACGCGCAGTTGTCGAGACACCGAGATTATTCGTCACGAGCTCACGGTTTTCTCCGGCATCGGGAAGAACGTTCGCACCGAGCGTCAGCGTGCCTTCGACGGAAACGGACGTTCCCGAGGAGCCGTAAAGCGTGCGGATTTTTTGGTTGCCGCTCATTTCGGCTTTTGTGCCTTCGTTAAGAATAAGGGCGGACGTTCCCGTCAGGCTGTTCGCAACGGTTAGCGCGAGCGAGCCGTCGGCGATTTCCGTCGTTCCCGTAAAATTGCGGTTATTTTCCCCGCCGGAAAGGACGAACTGCCCTTCTCCGCCCTTGACGAGGCTTCCGGCTCCGGAAATCGTTCCCGCATACGAGCCGCGCGTCAGTCCGGAATACGTATCCTGCGCGCCGGACGAAACCACCGTCGTGAGCAAGCCCGTCCCGAGGTTGATTATCGCCGTGGAGTCCCCCGTAAGATTGTTTACAACCTGATTTGCAAAAACGTTGTTCTTCGAGAGAAGGTTCAATGTTGATGCCGCATTTTCCGTTTTCGTAACACTGCCCTTCCAGAGCGTAACGGAGCCTGCATTTGCAAATACGGAAGCGTCTCCGGAGAGATTCAGCCCGATCCCGGATTCGACATAAACGTGCCCGTAAACATCATCCTGAATCTGTGAAAATCCGATTTCCGCCTGTCGGGAATCTCCGACGGTAACGGTTCCGCCGACGGTCTGAATCGTATCGATCGTTGCAAAAACCAGGCGGGAGCCCTCAATGAATCCGCTAAGCTTTACCCCCAGTGTGCTGGACTGCGTGGAGACGACCGAAACGATCCCGCGCCCGCCCAGCGAAACACTCGAACCCGGCAACGAATTGAGCGCGGAAATATTGAGAACAGTCTTCCCCGTGCGATTTTGATCAATGTAAATTCCGCTGTAATTCGCGGTTTCGAGAAGCAACGCCAAGTCGCCCGCGCCCTCAAGCACGAGAAGACCGCCGCGAACGCTGTCGTCTGCGGCATAGTCCACGTAATACGTGTCGGTAAGCGTTGTCTGTTTGTAGTAATTGACGACCTTCCACGCGAGCGCATTGTCCAATGCGAAAGAGCCGTCCGCCGCGATATTGAGAGAATTAATCTCGTCGTCGGAAAGTCCGAGATCGGTTTTCATCGTCTCTTTCGTAACCAACACGTCGGCAAGGCGTTCGGCATTGTCGAGATCGCTCTCCGTCTGGTCGGCATCCGTGTTCTTAACGAACTCGCTCTTGTTATAGACGGTAACACGGGCACCGACGACGGAGCCCTGATAAATCCCGCCCATCCCGGCTTGCTGATTGACGACGAGCACGCCGCCCAGCATGTAGCCGTTCTCGTCGGTGTTCAGAACAAAGTTTCCTCCGTCCACCGTATAATTTCCGCCCGGAATGACGATTTTGGAGCCGACACCCGTTCCCGCGATAATCGGTGCATCCGCCGTTCCCGTAGCCCCGGACGACGATTTCAACGGAGCCAACATCCCTTCGTTGGTAGCGGCGGCGAGCACGGCATCCGTCGCGGACGGACTTCCGCTGACGCTGTAGCCGGCGTTAAAGTAGGACTGCAAATTCTTAATAGACTGATTTTCGGCAACGACCAGCGTTCCCGCGTCCGGCGTCGTGAAAAAGCTTTCTTTCACCGAAACGATAACTTCCTCCGTTTTCGCATCGGCATCCAAAGTCTTTTTCAAAATCTGATAGTATTCTTGCGCACCGATTGCAGAGCCCTGCATCGATCCGCCGTTGGACTCCTTCCCCGTGTTCATCGTTCCGGCGAGATTCACCGAGGCGGCGTTCCCGACGGAAGAGGAGACACGGACGCGAACGCTGTTTCCGAAGGCGTCCGTAAACGCCTTCGTCGTTCCGTTGGAATCGGTTCCCGCGAGGACGATCGAACCGCCCGCCGCATAAAGGTTTCCTCTAAATTCGCTGCTGGACCCGAGAAGCGTCAGGTCGCCTCCGCCCGTCTTGTAAATGTTCCCGTTCCCGCTGATGCTCCCGATGGAGCCGCCGAATGCCAGTTCCGTATCAAAATAGGAGGACGACGTGTTTCCGGGCGCGATGCTTCCCGTATTTGTCCGCGTGTTGTCAGCCCATGTGCCGACATTGAGATTTACATGATACGCCGTCGAAGAACCGATACGAAGCTCGGTTCCGACATCCGACCCCAAATCTCCCGCAATCAGGTTATTCAGAAACTGGAACGTGGTGTATGAATTCTTCATCACCATCCCGGTGGGATCCGCCATTTTTTCGGAGATAAAGCTCTCGTTTTCGGACACGTCAAGAACCGCTCCGTTCCGCACGGTAATGCGGGATGCGCCGACGACTTTTCCGGTTGTTTGCCCGATCTCCTCCTTGTTAATGACGGAGCCGAAATCATACCACGCGTTCACGAAGCCCGTCAGCTTCAGCGTCCCCTCGGCGACAACGACTTCCCCGCTCACCCAGCCGCTGTTCAAATAGTCCATCTGCGCCGCCGTGTAATAGGTAACGTTTATCCCCGAATCCCGAATCCCCTCTTTGGTCGTATATTGGTAAATCGGGCCGTCGTCAGAAGAATTATTGTTGTCCGTAAACCCGAATCTGTGCTGATTGTAAAGGCCCCCGGATGCACCGAGATAGGCATCCAAAACTCCGCTGCCCTCTTTGACGAAAGTTATCCATCCTTGTGTGCCCATACCAAGATATGCGCTCCAAGACAATGTCTCCGCGGTATTATTTTCCGCCTTGTAAATATTCGGGAAGGAAACACCGGTCTCCGCCGTATAAAACCAATCAGAATCATTAAGGTTATTCCACCGAGTGATGTCGTCCTCAAAAAGATAAGCGTGAGACGGGACTGCGGCGGCAAGCCCGAGAGCAGCGGCGGCAAAAAACGTTTTCTTAGAAATTCTGGATGTGATGGACATAACTAAGATATTGGAAAAATGTTCTGAAAAGTATTAAAAACAAAAAATTGTTAGGAATGCGGAGCCTCGGCGGGAGGTTCGACAATAAGGCAGGAATCCCCGTCGTTCGGCGCGGGAACGCCGTCCGGCAACCCGAGAATTGCCTGATCCGGAGTAACGCCGGAAACGGAAACGCTTACGGGTTCGGCGGATTTCCCGAAACGAACGCTAACGGGAACGCCCTCTTTCAACCCTTGCAGAGAGCCCAAAGAGACCGTTACGTTCTTGCCGATAACAAAAAGAACCTCGCCGAGCTTCGCATTTTCGTCGGCACTCGGCGCCGCCTCTGCGGAAACACTCGCGGCGGGAACGGGATTCGGAACGGCAACCGCGTCCGCTCCGGGCAACATCGCCGAACGCGCCGGCATTGCGGCACGATAAACACAAACTTCCCGCCCTCTCCACGGAAGGAAAATCTCAACGACGCGCTCGCCGGGCTCAAGCCCGCGCAAAACGCCCTCTTCCGCGACGACCGAAGCGCCGTCCGCCTTCAGCGTTGCCCCCGGCTGGGAAGACAATACCAACGGCAATTCCGGAAGAACGATTTGCCCGTCGGCAGAGCCGGCGATTCCGTTCCCGCGAAGGTCAAATTTCACCGGAAGCGTTTCCCCCGGAGCGGCAATAACGACGCGTGACTGAATCCCGCGCTTTGCGGAACGCGCCTCAACGGTAACTTTCTCCCTCGGTGCGATTCCGCCGAGCGTTACCGCGCCGCGTCCGCGGTGTTCTCCGTTTACAAAAATCTCCACCTCGTTCGTCGGCAAGGCGGAAATGAGCAGAGATGCGGGCTTTAAAGCGAGCTTTAAGGCGAGCTTCCCGGGTGTTTTTCCCGGGTCAAAAGCATAAACCAACGGACCGACGGCATCGGGATGCGTCAGCGTCAGCGTTCCCGCAACTTCCGGAGCGACGGGAACGAGCAGGATTCCGTCCGAATCCGCGACGCCTAAGGCAATCGGCTCCACCGCCTCGGAATCCGCCTTGAAGGCGGCTTTTGCGTCCGGTTCCGTAACGATTAGGAGCGGTGCGGCAAGAAGCCTGCCCGCGGAGAAAAACACGCTCACCGAAACGGCAAACGCGAGGAGAAACGTCTTTTTCAAAAACGAGACGCTGGGGGAATCAAAAATCATCTGTAAAAAAGGGGCTACGAGGTTTTATTAGCCTAATAAAACACCTCATCTGCCCCCCGAACGCAAGGAAATTTAGTCGATTGCCAAGTGTTGAAAGACGAAAGGTTTCTTTTAGCGAATCGCAAATATTCGCCGGGCTTTCGCGGCTCAACCGCACCGACGTTCCCGACGGAATCAATACTCGATTTTCGCGCCCGAAGCCGTCGTGAGCGAGATGTGATTTTTCCCGCCCGGCTTCCGGGATTCCTCCGTGTGCCCGATAACGCGCGATTCCAAGCCGAGGGAATTCGCAATATCGCGCACGGAAGCAACATCGCGATCCTCCACGTAAATTTCGAGCCGCTGCCCCATGTTATAGACGCGGTGCATTTCGGCATCATCCGTTCCGCTGACCTTTTGAATTTCGCGGAACACCGGCGGCACGGGAAGGAGGTTATCCTTAACGAAATGCACATTCTTGCCGAAGCGAATGCACTTCGTCATCGCCCCGCCGGAGCAGTGAATCAATCCGTAAACGCGTTCTGCGGGAACGTTCCCGAGGAGCCGCAAAACAAAAGGCGCATAAGTGCGCGTCGGAGAAAGCAACGCCTGCCCGACCGTAAGAGACGAACCTTCAAGCGGGTCGGACATTTTGTGCGGACCGCAGTAAACGAGGTCATACGGCGTATTGCGATCGAAAGTTTCCGGATAGGTTTCCGCGTAGTATTTTGAAAGCAACTCGTGACGGGCACTCGTCAGCCCGTTGGATGCAATTCCGGAATTCTCCGTTTCTTCGTAAGCGCATTTTCCGGAGGATGCGAGAGCGACAATGGAGAGCCCCGGACGGATACGCGACGCATCAATGACGCGGGAACGCGGCAAAACCGCCGTCGCACAGGAGTCCACCGTGCAGGTCGGCGTCAGGTCCCCGACATCCGCCGTTTCACCGCCGCCGGAGCGCACGTCCACGCCGTATTCGCGCAACATCTCCAAAAAGTCCTCCGTCCCCCGGATCAGGTGCGCCAAAACTTCTCCCGGAATATTTTTGGCATTGCGGTTCACCGTAGAAGACAAAATAACGTTTCCGGTAACGCCCACGCAAAGCAGGTCGTCAATATTCATTACGATGCTGTCCTGTGCGATTCCGCGAAACACGGACGCATCCCCCGTCTCGCGCCAATACATATAGGCGAGCAGAGATTTCGTTCCCGATCCGTCCGAATGCGTAACATTGCAAAGCGCAGGATTTCCCGTAAGAAAATCCTCCGTAATTTTGCAGAATGCGCCCGGGAACAACCCGGGGTCAAGCTTGTCCACCACCGCGTGAACTTCGGTTTTTGAAGAGGAAACGCCGCGTGCGGCATAGCGTCCGTTGTCGGAGGAATTCGTTGAGCTCATAAGCCCGCAGAGCTTAAATGGCGCGTTCCCGCGGCGCAATTCAATTTCGGAGACACAAATTCCGAAAAAAAAGGTGCGCCCCGTGAAAACGGGAACGCACCTTCAGATCAGGAAAACGAAAGCGGATTACTCTTCTCCGTCATCGCCGATAGCGTCAACCGGGCATCCGGCCTTCGCTTCTTCGCATTGGGCAACTTCATCGTCCGTCGCCGGCTGCTTAATCACGATGGAAACGCCATCGTCGTCGTTGCGACCGAAGAAATCGGGAGCCGAAGCGCGGCAGAGATCACAATCGATGCACTGCGTATCGACATACCATTTCCCGGAAACGTTTCCGTTAGTTTTTTCGTCCTTGTTTGCCATAGCGGTCTCATCTTTAGCTCAAAAAGAGACTTTCGGCAACGAAAAAAGGGATACAGCCCGGCTTCCGCCCCGCATAAATCCTAACTCTTTCGGTTATATTTCATTCACGTATCGCGCGAAACGCAAGCCGCGCTCCGCATAGCCCGAAAACATATCAAAGCTGGCAAAACCCGGAGAAAACAGGACGACGGAATCCGCGCCCGACTCCGAAGCCGCGCGAGCGGACGCGGCGACCGCGCCCTGCAAAAGCGGAAAACTCTCCGCGGGAACGCCGTTTTCCTCAAAGGCACGTTGCAACTCCGCCGCCGTCGCCCCGATAAGAAATGCGCGCTCGATGCGCCGGGCGACCTTCGCGGCGAACCCCGCGATGTCTCCCCCCTTTCCCAAGCCGCCGCCGATCCAAAAGATTTTCTTTCCGGAAAAAGTTTCGAGCGCCGCCAATGCCGCATGAAAATTCGTCCCCTTGGAGTCGTCCCAAAACTCGACCTTCGGAACGCCGTTTTCACCGCCCGTCGTTCGCACGTTCGCCAAGCGATGCGCCCGAGCCGGGAACGCTTCGGCGGCAGAAATCAAATCTTTTTCCCTCAATCCGGACGAAAGCCAAAAACGCCGGGCGACGGCGTAGTTTTCCGCCTGCGGGAACGTCGCAAAAATACTCTTTTCGGGCACGAGCCCCTCGACCTCCGAACGAGTTGCAACCTGCGTCCACGACGGCAGCTCAACACCGAATCGCTTTGCAGCGGCGGCAACGCTCTCCCCGACAATCAGTATCCGCCGATCAAATACCGCCTGCGTGTCCGCGTCGTCTGTTTGCGGAAAATCTCCGACGACCAGTCGCAAGCGCATAAGACACTCGACCAAGCGAAACTTCGCACGAAAATACGCCTCCAAGGAACCGTGGCGATCAATGTGATCCTCGTCGATATTCGTCCACAACACACACCTCGGAGAAAAATAACGCAACTCCTCCGCCTGAAAGGAACTGATTTCGCAAACCGGACGAAAGCTTGCCGCCGTCGAATGCGAAAGCATTTTCGACATCGGCACCCCGTTGTTCCCGACCGCAAGAGAGTCTTTTCCGATGCGACGAAGCGCAAACGCAAGAAACTCGGTAAGCGTCGTCTTCCCGTTCGTTCCCGTAACCGCCGTCAGCCCGAGGCGATTTTCCGCACGAGCAAGGAATGAGGCAAGCCCCTCTCCGGGCAAACGCTTTATCGGCGGAAGTGTGCCCTGCCAAAACAGCGCGGCGAAATCCGGTTCGCAAAGGCAAAGCAATCCCGCTCGCCGCGCCACGTCCTTCCACGGATGACTTTGAGGAAAGCCCGGGCTGTAAACGACGAGGTCGTGCCCTTCTGCCTCCGCCATGTCAAAACGCGTTCCCGCGTCCGCCGCCGCTCTGTCGTAAATGCGGGAAGAAAATCCGTTTTCGCGCAAAAACTCCGCGACGGCGTTCCCGCTGAGCCCGCCGCCGAAAATCGCCACCGGCTTATCCAGCTTCTTTTCTAAAATTCCCGGAATATCCATGGGATAAAGAATTAGGATTCGTGAAGTTTTTCGTTTCCCTTAGCGCAGTTTCAACGTAATGAGCGCAACCGCCGCAAGCGCAAGCGACACAATCCAGCACCGAATGACAAGTTTCGTATTCGGCGTGCCGCGAAGCTGCCACGTGTGGTGAATCGGCGTCATCGGAAATATTCTTCGCCCTTCCCCGTATCGAATCCGCGTATACTTAAACCACACCTTCTGAAGTATTACCGTTACCGTTTCCGCAACAAAAACGCCGCCGGAAATAACCAACAGGAAGGGATGCCCCGTAAGCAATGCCGTCGCCCCGAGAGCTCCGCCGAGCGCAAGCGAACCCGTATCGCCCATATAAACCGATGCCGGCGCCGCATTAAACCAAAGAAACACGAGAATCCCGGCAACAATTGCCGCGCAAAAAACGGCGAGCTCCCCGACCCCGGGAACGTATCCGATATGCAAATACTCCGCCCACCTCGAATTCCCGACAAGATATGCCACCACACCGAACACGCAGACATTCGGAACGGCGCATCCGGCGGCAAGCCCGTCCACGCCGTCGGTAAGATTTACGGCATGGCTCGCACCGACACTCGTCACCCAAAACAAGCCCAAGACTCCGGCGGCAAAAATAAGTGCCCATACCGTCGAAAGATTATTTGAAGAAATTACCGCCCCGCTGAATGCCACAAGCGGTTCTTTCATAAACGGCACCCATATTTCCAGCAGGTTCATCCGGAATCCGCCCTTGCAGAGTAAAACGCAAAACGCGGCAACCGCCGTCAGTGAAGTCAGCACCCATTTCAAACCGGAACTCATGCCTTCCGCATCTTTTTTTACGACTTTCCGGTAGTCATCCCAGAAACCGACCAGCGTCATACCGACAAAAACGGTTAAAGCCGAAAAAACGTAAACATTCGGTCGTGCGCAAAGCAGCGTTCCCGCGAGAGCGGAAAAGAAAATTATCAGTCCGCCCATTGTCGGCACCTTCCGTTTTTCCTGTGCGGCAGCACCGAGCAATTCCTTTCCGCGTTCGGGCTGAATCACGTTTTGCAGGCGACGAATAATGCGCGGCGCGATAAACGCACCGATCGCACAGGCAAATGCCGCCGCGAGCACCCCGCGCACGGTCGCATATTCAAAAAGGCGAAACGGGCCCCAAAAATCTTCCAAAAATTTCAAATAATAAAGCATAAAAAGAAGCAAAGATTAGTCCGCACGTTCCCGCCTCGCGATTGTTTTTTACTCACAAAAACAAAAAAGCGTTCCCGTGAGCTACTTCACGGGAACGCCGAAATAAATAACGCCCTAATTATTTGCGGCGACGACGCGACGCCACGAGTGCAAGAGCACCCAAGCCCGCAAGCATCCCAAACGCAGAGGGCTCAGGAATGGCGGCAACAGCCATCGCTTTGGCGGCTTCAGCACTCGCGACCACTCCCGTATAAATATCTGCTGAAGACACAATCGTGCTGTCAAAAACGACAGAGTCAAACACAGAGGTACTGCCTCGCAGACCGGTGTTCCAAGTTCCGCCATAAGTATAGTAGGAAACAGCACCGTCAATATTCTTCCCAAGAGCCAAGACGCCGGTTGTTCCTGTTTCATAAGAATAAGTCAAAACGACAGATGCTTTCGTTTCATTTTCCCAAAACGATGAACTTTCTGAGCCAAGAGATCCGGAATTCATTCCGATAGAATAGGCTCCTCCTTGATTCCATATGCCATAGATTCCAGAAGTTGAAATTAAGCTGGTCCCGTTGCTAGAATAATTCGTTTGCAACCCGATGTCATTACTATCGTTATCTATCAAATCGATCAGAGTATATTTTCCTAACGATGATCCGGCGAGCATTACGTTAGAAAGAGCTGTTACATCAAGCGTTGCAACGACAGTTGCACTTGAAGTTGCACTTTCAAACGTGAACTCCGCCCCGTCCTCCGTGCTACCGACGAATGTTACATCCGCACCCGCGAAAGCGGTTCCGGCGGCGAGGAGAGCCGCGACAGTGATATATTTTTTCATAGTGATGATTTTGTTTAAACGTTGAAGTTAAAAACCGGATCCGCCGGAGCATGTTCCGACAACCTGACCCAATTCTTGGCAGGATTTTCGCAAAAAAAAAAACGTGAACGGCAAGCTCTTTCTTAAAGAATCTGAAAAAAAATCATTCCTTTTACCGGACAAAAAACGGGAATAAAGCCCTCCCAATCTTTGCCGCAAGGCAAACGAATTCTCACGGGAACGCCGTTTTATTCCCGTCGCGACGAAGAGCGAGAGACCTTCGCCCCTCCCCAAAAAAAAGCGTTCCCGCGAATTACTTCACGGGAACGCTTTTCTTTATGCTCTAAACTTTATCTCGCTTAGGCTTTGACCTTTTTGCCGGTGGTCTTGAAGAGCTTCTTGACCGAAGCGACGGCATAGTCGCGATTCATCTTTGCGATGAAGTCGAGCGTCTGCCCCTTCGGGCAAACCGCCTGACATTCGCCGAGGTTGGAGCAGTTTCCGAATCCGGCGTCGTCCATCGCCTTAACCATGGCGAGCACGCGTTTATCCTTTTCGGGCTTGCCCTGCGGGAGCGAATTGAGCTGCGTTACCTTCGAGGAAACGAAAAGCATCGCGGAAGCGTTCTTACACGCTGCAACGCAAGCGCCGCAACCGATGCATTCCGCAGCGTCCATCGCCGTGTCGGCAACTTCCTTCGGAATCGGCATGATGTTGGCGTCGATTGCGGATCCGGTGCGCACGGAAACGAATCCGCCCGCCTGAATGATTTTGTCGAACGCCGTGCGGTCGACAATCAGGTCGCGAATCACCGGGAACGGTTTCGCACGGAAGGGCTCGATCGTGACGGTTTCGCCGTCCTTGAAGTGGCGCATGTGGAGCTGGCAAGTCGTTACGCCCGGGAGCGGACCGTGCGGCATACCGTTAATCGTCATCGAACACATCCCGCAAATACCTTCGCGGCAGTCGTGGTCGAACGCGATGGGTTCTTTGCCTTG
>CAZPYE010000010.1:17059-34849 GCA_964590115.1 uncultured Enterobacteriaceae bacterium | reverse complement strand
TGCGTCTGCCACCACGTGATGACGTTGCTTGCAGAGGCCGCCCAGCACATAGCCATGTCGGAGAAAATGCCGGAGCTATTCTCCTTGTTGAAATCCACCCAGCCGCTTTCGCGGGATACGCCGGGCGCCCAGACTTCTGCGGCATTAGAGAGAACCGGAAAACAAAAGATTATAAAAACGGACAAACGGGGGGGGGGGTATAACGAGGGGCATGTAATAAAGGTGTGCAAATTTTTTCGGCGGAGCAACGATAAAATGTTTATCGCCGCAGTGGTGTATCCGGGGAACTAAATTGATTGCGGAGCGGGACGCGGGAACGTAAATTTCACACCATGCTTACACAACCGGAAGATTTACAGGGGCTTTCCATCGGAGCGACGAAAAACGTTCCCGTTCGCAAACTTGAAGCGTTCCCGAACCACAACCGTCGCCGCTATATTATCGAACTGCGCACGGAAGAGTTTACCTGCGTTTGCCCGGCAACGGGGCAACCGGATTTCGCAACAATCACGATTCGTTACATCCCGGCGGAAAAAATCGTCGAGTCCAAATCACTCAAACTTTACCTTTGGTCCTATCGGAACGAAGGCACCTTTCACGAACATGTAACAAACCAGATTTTGGACGATTTGGTCGAAGCACTTGATCCCGTCTGGTGTGAGGTCGTCGGCGACTTCGGCGCACGAGGCGGCATTACGATCAAGGTTACGGCGGAGCACGGGAAGAAAGACTAAATTTTCTCCGTGGGCTTTAAGACAATTCGCTCTGAGTTTAAAACCGTTCCCGCTCCGAGATTTCCGGGCGCGGGAACGGTTTCGGTCTTTTGCTCTTATTTAAAAAACGAGCGTCGCCTCTCCTCCTACACAATCAGAAATTATGAGGAAGCTCTCCGGGATTTTTCTCTTTGGGCTAAGGATGCCTGCGGGTTCGGCGGCGATTTTTCTTCTCTTTCGCGCCGGGAACTTCGTGATTTTATCATCGAGCGTCAGCGCGGGAACGCATCCCTTTCGCGCCGCACGATTCATAATCATGTTTCCGCATTGCGCACGTTTTTTCGATGGTTGCGTCTGCGTAAAAAGTTGAAGAATTCTCCGCTGACGGGAGTCGCCTTGCCCAAACTTCCGAAATCTCTCCCCAAATTCCTGACGGAAAAACAGGTTGCGGAACTTCTCGCAATGCCTCGCCAAGCCTTTGAAGACGGACTCGTATCGGAGGCGCAGTGCGTGCGGGACAGCGCGGCACTCGAGACGCTCTACGGCGGCGGACTCCGCATCAGTGAGCTTTGCGGTATAACGCTTGGAGCCGTTGATTTTTCCTCCGGAACGGTTCGGGTATTGGGAAAGGGGCGCAAGATGCGTGTCGTTCCCGTGGGGGATGTCGCGATTGATGCTTTGCGGAGGCTGAAAGATTTTCTCGGAGAATCCGCTCGCGATGCCGTCCTGTTTCGCGGAAGCTCAGGGAAGCCGCTCACCCCGAAAACACTGCAGTTGCGCCTGAAAAAATATCTCGCTCTTGCCGGACTTCCGATGGATATCACGCCTCACAAACTGCGCCATTCCTGTGCCACGCATATGCTTGAAAACGATGCGGACCTGCGCCTTGTTCAGGAACAGCTCGGGCACGCCAATCTTTCGACGACGCAGATTTACACGCATATTACACTCGCCCGTCTGAAAGCCGCCTACAAAAAGGCTCACCCGCGCGCATAGCTTCGCGCTTCTCCCGATTCGGAAATGTCGAACAGGAAACGCGTTCCCGTGCGGGAACGCGTTTTAGCGAATAGTTAATAGCGAATAACGCTGTGCTAAGGATTTTTCTCCCGGAAAATCTTTGAACGCTGAATTTTCACTAATGACTCCGCGAGGCAAGGGCGCGGACGAGGGCGACGAGAAAAGCGTTTTCTCCTCCGATTTCTTCGCACAGCGAAACGGCGCGTGCCGTCAGCGCGTCGGCGTGTTTTCTGGAAGCGTCCATTCCGTGCAGGCCGGGATATGTGAGCTTGCGGTTCTCCGCGTCGGCGTGAACGGGTTTACCCATTGTTTCCGCGTCGCTCGTGAGGTCGAGCAGGTCGTCAACAATTTGAAATGCGATTCCCGTGCAGTGTCCGATCTCGATTGCCTTTTTCAGCAAATCGGCGTTCCCGCCTCTGGTGCCGAGCCGGAATCCCATCGTCAGCGCGGCTTCGAGCAGGGCGGCTGTTTTGTTTTTATGGATGAAATCGAGGCGTTCGGCCGTGAGATCGCCGTGTTCGCCGATGGTGTCTTCCACTTGCCCGCCGATGAGGCGGCGAGAACCGGCGGCATCCGAAAGGTCGCGAATAAGCCCGACGGCAATCTCCGGCGTTCCCGCGTAAGCCTCTGCAAGGAGCGCGAAAGCGTGCGTGAGGAGTGCGTCTCCGGCGAGCAACGCAATGTCTTCGCTGAATTGCTTGTGGCAACTCGGGCGACCGCGCCGCAAATCGGAATTGTCCATGCACGGCAAATCGTCGTGGATGAGCGTGTAGGTATGCAGGCATTCGAGCGCGACACAGGCGGGAAGGGGATCGATTTCGGACGGGAACGTTTCTGCGGCGGCAATGAGAAGTGCCGGGCGAATACGTTTCCCGCCGGCGCAAAGGCTGTATCGCATCGCGCGGTGAAGCACTGCCGGACGGGCATCTTCGGGCGGTGTCCATTGCCGAATCGCGGCTTCCGTGCGCATCGCGCACTCTTGCAGTTTTTCGGAAAAATTCATGCGGAAAAGAAGACTATGTTCCGGAAATCGGAGAGGGGACGGGGGAAATCGTTCAATTTTCGGGCTTCCCCTCCGTTTGTTACGCTTTTTTCGCGCGACGGGCGCGAACCGCTCCGGCAAGGACTTCGAGAACGTCTTTCGTCGATTCGAGCGAAATGCAGGCGTCCGTAATACTTTGACCGTAAACGCAGGTCCCCTTGGCGTCGCAGTGATAGTCCTGTCGTCCTTCGACGAGGTTACTCTCAATCATTACGCCCGTAATCGCAGCTTGCCCGGAGGCGATTTGCCCGGCGAGTTCCGCCGCGACGGCAGGCTGGCGTGAGTAATCTTTTTTGCTGTTCCCGTGAGAGCAATCGACGACTACCGATGCCGGCAAGTTTGCCGCCGTAAGTTTTTCCACGCATTCGCGAATGTATTCCTCTCCGTAATTCGGTCCGGTGCGGGAGCCTCCGCGAAGAATAATATGCGAATCCCTGTTGCCTTCGGTTTCAAAAATTGCAACGACGCCGTCCTTGGTAACCGACGGGAACCAGTGTGAGTGGTGCGAAGAGCGCACGGCATCAATAGCCACCTGAATCGTTCCGTCCGTTCCGTTTTTGAAGCCGATCGGCATCGAAAGTCCCGAGGCGAGTTCTCTGTGAATCTGAGATTCCGTCGTGCGTGCGCCGATTGCGCCGTAAGCGACGAGATCTGCGAGAAACTGCGGAGTAATCGGGTCGAGAAATTCCGTTGCGGCGGGAACGCCCAAATTTGAAATATCGCAGAGCAGGCGTCGGGCAAGGCGAAGTCCGTCGTTGATGCAGAACGTGCCGTCGATGTAGGGGTCGTTAATCAGCCCTTTCCAGCCGACGACCGTGCGCGGTTTTTCAAAATATGTGCGCATGACCAACAGGAGCTCGTTCGAATATTTTTTTGAATATTCGGAGACAAACGCCGCATACTCCATCGCGGCGGCAATGTCATGAATCGAGCACGGACCGGTGATTACGATGAGTCGGTCATCGGCGCCGTTCAGGATTCGGCTGATGTCTGCGCGTGCGTTTTCCACCGTGTGCAACGCGGTTTCGGAGGGGCGGATTTCGTCCATCAGAAGCGCGGGCGTAACGAGCGGTTTTCGTCGCTGAATGCGCGTATCGTCTGTCTTGTTAATCGTCATGCGAAAAAATTTTAAATCCCGATGAAATCACGTTCCGGGTGTGAACGCAAAATTGAATTTCAGATTGCGCCCTTCTTGCGTTGGAGAAAATATACGAGTCGCGTAACGAATGCCCTCGGCAGAAAGCGCGATAGAAAAATCGCCGCACGGTAGCCGAAGACCGGCGTTACAAGCAGTTTCCCGGCAAACATTCCGCGCACTGCCGCACGAGCCGTTTCCTCGCTGTCCGCGCTGTGCAAATTGACTTTCACTCCGGCTCGGGCATTGAATCCGGTTTTGACCGGACCCGGGCAAAGCACGGAGATTTTCACACGCGACTTTTCCTCGCGCAGTTCTTCGGCGACGGCTTCGCTGAGGCGTGTAACGTAATTCTTTGATGCGTAATAGCCCGACATGAACGGTCCCGCGAAAAATCCGGCAACCGACGATACGTTCATGACGTATCCGCTTCCCCTTGCACGGAAATCTTTAAGAAACAGTTGCATCAGAATATGCAGCGAGCGCACGTTTAGGTCTATGAGATTGATTTGCTCCGCGAGCGAAGTTTCGCAGAATTTTCCGAAGACGCCGAATCCGGCGTTGTTGATGAGAATGTCGATCCCGTCCGCTTTCGTCATTTCGTAAAGCGAAAAGCAGTTTTCCTCGCGGGAGAGGTCGAGCGCAATAATGCGCACGGGAACGGAAAGCTCCGCCGCGACTTCGCGCAGTTTCTCTTCGTTGCGTGCACAGAGAACGAGTTCGCAACCGCGTTCGGCGAGGACTTTGGCGATGTCGCGTCCGATGCCGCCGGACGCGCCCGTAACCAAGGCTTTCATCGTTTAACGACACTCCACGCGAGCGTTTTTCCGGCGAGCATCGGGACGACTCCGGTTTCTCCGTCTTCCGAGCAGTAGCATTCGGGAACGCTCTGCGGCACATCTTCGAGAACGATTTTCCGGGTTGTTCCGGGGAGCCCGTAAATTCTTCGTGCGTTCCCGCCGAGGAAATCGTTGAGTTTGTCCGGTGCGTTGTTTTCGGCAAAAAGCTCGGCGAGTGCGGGTAAGAGCACGGGGGCGGAGTAAATCCCGCCGAAAGCGGCGGCGGATTCTTTCTTTGCGATCGGGTGCGGGGCGGAATCGCTTCCGAACATGATTTTGGCGTTCCCGCCGAAAACGGCACGGCGCAACGCGGCGCGGTCTTCCGGTCGTTTTACGATAGGTTTGCAGAAAAGGTGCGGCGAAAGGAGCCCGCCCGCCATGTCGTCGAGCGTGTAGAGCAGGTGATGAAGCGTTACCGTGGCAAAAAGGTTTTCAAATTCTTCGAGAAGCGGTAATGCCGCCGCCGTCGAAATGTGCTCCATACAGATTTTAAGATTCGGAAAACGTGTTGCCAAATCGCGGTAAACGGGCAGAAATTCCGTTTCGCGATCCATGACGAATCCGTTGCTTTCTCCATGGACGAGCAGGGGGATTCCCAGCTCTTCCATCGCGCGGAGTGTCGGCTCGGCTTCTCCGAAATCCCGCACGCCGCCGTCGGAATTCGTCGTCGCTCCCGCCGGGTAGAGCTTCATCGCAAAAAAACCGGGCGAATTTTTTGCGGCGATCAGCTCTTCGCGGCTTTGTTTTTGCAGAAAAACGGTCATGAGCGGCGAAAAATCTTCGGCGTGCGTTCCCGCGGCCTGCAGGATGCGGGAACGGTATGCGGACATCGTTTCCGCAGAATTTACGGGCGGAACAAGATTCGGCATGACGACGGCTCCGGCAAAGTCCTGTGCCGTATGCGGAGCCGTGAGTTTGAGCATCGCACCGTCGCGCAGATGCAGATGCATGTCCAAGGGGCGATCAATTTCAATTCTCATGGAGGGAAGACTAACCCATTCCCGTCCGGGAGACAAATTTCAATTTGGTGAACGGTGAACGGAGACGAGAGACCGGCAAAGTGCTGATGTTTGTTCCTTGTCGCTTCGCGCGGTATTGCCTTCGGCAAAACGAAGGACGAAATTATTCACTATTCATTATTCATTAAAAAAGGGTATTTGCCGGGTTTCCGAATCGAACCTGCGAATGAACACCGGCGGACACGAATTATTTGTGCGTGAGCGTTCCCGCCGAGTTAGGAAATCCGTGTTATTTTCGGTTTGCTTGCCGTTCGCAGATTTTCTTTTTGAGAAAGGCAATGCCGCCGGGTTCGTCAAGAAATTCGCCGTCGAGCTGAGCCTCGTAGCATGCGTCAAGAATCGGTTTAAAGGTTTTTCCCGCGGGAACGCCGAGCCGGAGCAGGTGCCTGCCCAAAATGATCGGCTTGGGCGCGGCATCTTTGACCTGAAGCGCTTCCGCGCGTTCGAGAAGCCACGCGGAAGCGTCGCGCAAATCGGCATTCTTTTCCGTCGTTTTGCCCATGGCATCCGCCGAACATACGCGCAGAAGCCTGTCTATGCGCCCCACGCGTCGAGCCAAACGTCGCACGGCGGAGTCTCCGGCGCGGGAACGCCAAAGCGCAATCGGTTGCATATGGCAGAGCACGAGCGGCAAAACGCCGTCGATGAGGTCTCGAAAATTTGTCATTCCCGATAAAAATTTCCGGGCGGGCCGGACGCCTTCGCGGTCGTGTCCGTATGCGTGTATGCGACCGTCCTTCGGAGAAAATCGCGTCGTGGCGGGTTTTCCGAAATCGTGGCAGAGGACGGCAAAGCCGACGACGAGGTTTTCGAAATCATCGTCGACGCGTTCCCGCGCGAAAGCGTCGAGTGTTGCGAGCGTGTGGTTCCACACGTCGCCTTCGGGGTGCCAGTCCGGATCCTGCTCCACTCCGATGAGCGCGTGCAATTCCGGAAAGTACTTTGTCCAGCCGCAGGCGCGCAGAAAATTCAATCCGCGAGAGGGTTCTTCACCTCGCAGAATCAGTTTCGACCACTCGTCAAAAATGCGCTCGGCGGAAAGTCCTTCAGGTTCGATTGTTCGACAGAGCTCCGTGGTTTCCGGAGCGACGTCAAAACGAAATCGCGCCGAAAACTGCATCGCGCGAAGGACGCGGAGAGGGTCTTCGGAGAATGCCGGAGAGGTGTGCCTCAGCGTTTTGTTTTTCAGGTCTTCCCGCCCGTTAAAAGGGTCGAGAATTTCATTTTTCAACGGGTCAAAATAAATCGCGTTAATTGTAAAATCGCGTCGCGAAGCCGCTTCGGAAACACTCATGTCGGGGTCTCCCTCGACGACGAATCCGCGATGCCCGAATCCCCGCTTGGATTCGCGGCGCGGAAGCGCGACATCCGCGGGAACGCCGTGTAATTTAAAAACGCCGAACGATTTCCCCGCCGCGTTAAAGCGAAATTTCAAATCGCGCAAAAGCATTTCGACGCTTTCTGCGGAGAGCCCGTAAATTTCGACATCGAAATCCTTGCTTTTCCGCCCGAGAAGTGCGTCGCGGACGCAACCGCCGACAAAGAGGGCGCGCCCGCCGCGTTCCCGCACCGCTTCGAACAACGACCGTATTTTGCTCAATTCTCCGGAGAGAGAAATCATTCTCTGCGTTTATTCTTCCAAAAAGCGTTGGGCTTCGATGCCTGCACGCGCTCCCGTTCCCGCCGCGACGATGGCTTGGCGGAAAATGCGGTCGGCGCAGTCGCCGGCGACGAATACGCCGGGAACTTGCGTGCGCACGCCGGACGCGTCGCGCTCGGGAATGAGCGTGCCGTCGTCTTCCATCGGCAGGGCTCCTTTGAGAAAGGCGGTGTTCGGCGTGTGGCCGATGGCGACGAAGATGCCGCTGACGGCGAGTTCCCGCGTTGCACCCGTGTTGACGTCGCGCACGCGCAGGGCGCGGACTTTTCCGTTCTCGTTTCCGAGAATTTCTTCGGGAACACAGGAAAGAACGAGTTCGACTTTCGGGTTTTCCGTGACGCGGCGCACCATAATTTCCGTGGCGCGGAATTTGTCGCGACGGTGAATCTGGTAAACTTTCGAGGCAAAGCGCGTAAGGAAATTCGCTTCTTCGCAGGCGGTGTCGCCGCCGCCGATGACGGCAATCTCCTTGCCGCGGAAAAATGCGCCGTCGCAGGTTGCGCAGGTGCTCACGCCGTTCCCGCCGTAGAATTCCGCTTCGCCCTTGATTCCCGTCATTTTGGGCGATGCGCCCGTGGCGATGACGAGGACGCGAGTTTCATAAATTTTTCCGGAGGCGCCGAAAAGTTTTTTCGTTTCGGCGGAAAGTTCGACGCGTTCGATGGTGTCCGATTCAAAGCGCGTGCCGAATTTTTCGGCCTGTCGGCGCATATTCATCACGAGGGAAAAACCGTCGATTCCTTCCGGAAAACCGGGAAAATTCTCGACCTCGGAGGTGGTCGTTATTTGTCCGCCGGGTAAATTGCCTTCGATGACGAGCGGGGAAAATCCCGCACGGGCGACATAAACGGCTGCCGATAATCCGGCGCAACCGCTTCCGAGAATGATGACGTTTTCCATATGTGCGCGAATCTTTTCAGAAAGAACGCGTTCCCGCGAGGCATTTCTGCGTATTTTTTGCGGGGCGTTCCCGCCGTCAGCGAAAAACGGTTTTGAACCCGGTTTTGAGGGAAAGCGCGAGAAGGTTTCCCCAGAGGACGGAGGTGAGAATCGTCATTGCCCAAAATCCGGCGGAGTTGTCCGCCCATCCGGCGTGTTCGCAAATCACGCGCCCGGGTTGCGTCAGGAAAAATTCGATTTTTCGGGCGAAGTTTTCGAGTCCGGTTGCGACATCGGGATTAAACTCCTCCGTTCTGCGAAAACCTAAGCGCAAACCGTAGGCGAGGCAGAAATGAGCGGCGGATAAAATAATCGAAAGGCGAACCATAAATTCTCCCTTGAAGTGAACGCCCGTAATCCTCCGAACGCAAAGGTTTTTTGAAGAAAAATCAATTTCGGAAATACCGCTTTTTTTAAACACTACTAAAAAAGTTTGTTTTAAAATAGCGGGTTCGCGGACCGTCCGGATATTTTGTTTTGCAATGCCCGGAAAAAAGCTTTCGATGAACCCCGAAAACCCCAAACACAAAAACATGAAAAACCCCAATAATGCACACTCCTCACGGAGTGTTGCCTTCTCGTTGGCAACACTCTTCGCAGCCGCAACTTGCGTTCCCGCCTTCGGCGCGGTAATGCACACGGATGTTCCGATTCAGGTATATACCGATTTCGGGCAAAATACCGGGCGCTACACGACATCGGCAAACGCGCTTCTGGATTACATTCGCGAGCGGGACGGCGGTATTTTTATTTCCTATTCGGGAGGGCAGGAAAGCTATCTCCTCGAGCACGGATTGATAGACTTTGAAAGCACGGGCGATAACGGCGCTTTTGCCGCGCTCGGAAATAATTTCATCGCGACGGTTGCCCACAACGGCGTGCAAAATCCCACCTTCTCCGGGCGCGTCATCGGGACCGAAAATGCAATTCACTACGCGACCATCGAGTATCGCTACAGCTACACGCTTTCGGGCGATCAGCACGTATTTTCCCACAAACCCGCCAACGATTACAAAATCGCCCGGACAAGCAAACTGATTACGGATATTACGGGCTCTACGGTTTACAGCCGCCCGGAGGACGCCGCGACATTGGCGGGGGAAACGCTTTATCGCGCCGGCGCGGGAACGCAACAGCTGGCGGATTACGAAGGCACAACCTCCGCGCGCTACGGAGCCTACGGATACATCATCGGCGGAATCACCGAAATCGATAACGCCAACAATAACACGACGGGCGAAGACGATTTTCGCGGGAACGCCGACGACAGTTTTTCCGTTAAATGGACAATCAGCGATTGGACTTCGGACGGTGTTAACGAAAACGACCCGATGCCGAATGCCATTCGCGCCGGAGATTCCGGAAGCCCCGGTTGGATTTGGAACGACGAAACGCAACAATACGAATATTTGGCGGCGGGGCAGTCCGGCGGCGGATTTTTCTCTCAGTCACGAGGGGCAACGCAGTGGACGATTGAGACGATGGAGTCCTACGACAATCACGTCGCACTCACGGAAGGAATCGACATTATTTCCGTCAACGCCGTGAATGACACGAGAGAGGACGAAACCGTATCCTGCGAAATACAAAATGTTTCCGCTATGCCGACCTACGGGAGCGTCACGGACGCGTCGGGGAACGTTCTCGCGGAATTCGTCGGCGTTAAAAGCGGGCTGAACACCTGGAACAGCCTTTCCGACCTCAAAGATACGCAAAACTGGTATGCTTACGGAAATTCATATCTCAACAGTGAAATTTCTTACGCGGAACTTTTCCTGACGGAGAATCTGGTGTTTGATGCGGCTCAGGCGGAAACGACGGTCGATATCGCTTCGGATGTCGATTTGGGAATCGGATACGTCGAGTTTACGGCGGGAACGCGGGAAACGGCAAAATTTACCGTCAGTTCCGAGGAGAATCATTTGCTGAATTCCGCAGGATACGTCGTCGGAGCCGGCGTTGATGTTTATCTCACGATTTCCAATGCGGACGCGGCGTTTATGCGCGAATGGAGAAAAATCGGAGAGGGGAATCTTCACGTCGCGGGAACGGGAAATAACGAAATTTTCCTCAACGTCGGCGGGAACGGCAAAACTTATCTGGAACAAACCGACGGCTATGCCGCCTACAACGTTTTGACGAACAGCGGTTCGACGGTCGTTATCAAAGACATCAACCAGATTGCGCGCGACTTTACTTTCGGCGCCGGAGGCGGGGAACTCGATATGAACGGCAATTCAATGACGTGGAAGCTCGTCAATTCCGATGTCGCCGCAGACGGTTTTACCGTCAACGCCCTTACGGAGGAAGCCGTCATCGCCAACCGTAAGGCGGGAACGCAGTCGGTTCTTACGTATACCGAAGCCGGCTCCACGGTGTTTCTCGGTTCCTTCCGCGACACGGAATCTTCGTCTCTGAAAATTATCTACGACGGCGGTGCCGATTCTTCCTGGACGCTCAACTCGATTCGAACAAATCTGCAAAACGAAGGAAGCGGACTTGAAGTTCAAAGCGGCACGGTTACGCTTGCGGGGACGAATACCGTCCACGCAATCGGCTCCGCCACGGGAACGAGCACGGCGCGCTACACGAACGAAGACGACTGGCATTACGCGGACGCGACAATGAACGTGAGCGTCGCCGACGGTGCCGCGTTCCGGCTCGGGTCTCATGCACGGCTGACCGGCGATGTCTCCGTCGCTTCCGGCGGCACATTCGTCATGACGGAGGGCGTGAGGCACGATCTCGAATACATCGAGGGCGGCTATACGCTCGAAGACACGGGCGCGATTTCCGATTTCTACGGATTGAAGGGAAATGTCTCCCTTGAGGGTTCGGCGGAAATGCGCGTTGAATACAGCGCGGGAACGACGGCGACAACGACTTACGCCGGGCGGATTTCCGGCGAAGGCAACGTGAGAATCGCCTTGGGCGAAGCGGGACAGGCTTTTTCGCTTGCGGGCGATAATTCCGGTTTTCTCGGCGATATTATCGTCGATTCCGGGACGCTCCTCGTGGGGGCGTCTTCCGCCGTCAATTCGTCCGTTGATATCGCCGTAAACAAAGCCGGCTCGGTTCGGTTTACTTCCGGCGGGAGCGTCGGTGATATCACGTTTTTGCAGCAGGGCGGAAATCTTGTTTTCTCAAATGAATCCGGCGAATCCGAAACGGTTTACAACGTAAACTCCGTGGCAACGCGTTCGGTAAATAATTATTCCCGGAATATTACCGTGGAAGAGGGTGCGACGGTAAACGCGAACTCTATTATCAATGCGTGGGGCCTCGGTGTCCTGACCGTGGACGGAGCACTCAATGTCTCCGGGGAAATTCGTTTTTCCACCGGGCGAAACGGCTCTACGGACGTGAATAGAATTGCGGGAACGGGAACGGTTTCCGCCGAAAGCCTCGTTTTCGGGAACGTCGGCGTATATACCGTCGATGTCGCACGCCTCGAAATCGGCAGCGGCGGAATGACCGGAACCGGAAACGGCGTGAACTTCGGAACAACGACCGTTGCCGTGACGGAAAGCTGGGCGCAAAACGCGACTACGGCATTTACGGTGCTCTCCGGCTCGACGCTTACCTTCGAGACCGAAAATTCCTCCGGAGAAGGAACCTCCGCAACCCTCGCCGGAGCCATAAGCGGCTCGGGAAATATTGTCAAAACCGGCGCGGGAACGCTTGCGCTCGCCGGAGGAAATACAGCCTTTGACGGCCGGATTATCGTTGAAGAAGGCGTATTAAAAATGGCGGGTTTTTCCGGGACTCTCGGCTTGCGGGATAACAACGGAACCGGGGAACGCTACGCCGCCCTCGTAAAGACCGGAGGCACTCTCGATATCGACGGCAAAACCGCCGGAGGAAATAATTGCTACAAAATCGAACTCGGAGGCGGAGCTCTCGTGAACAACGGCGGCGACGTTACAACTTCCGATCGGCAGATTACCGGGCTGAAAGTTTCCGCAGATTCGACAATCGGCGGGAGCGGCGATTTCGGACTCGTCGGAAGTGCGCACACAAACGTTACGCTCGATCTCGGCGGGAACGTTCTGACCAAGACCGGAGAAAATACATTCCGCATCGTCCATGCGACCGTAACGGCAGGCTTTTTGCGCATAGAATCGGGAAGCGTGGAAGTCGCGGCGGCGGATACGGATGCATCTGCGGCGGACTTTGTTCTCGCCGGCGGAAGCCTGTCTCTCGCCGACTCGCACAATCTCTCGGTAAAATCCGTTTCCGGGGACTCCGGCACAATTTCCGTCGGGACGGGAACGCTGACCGTCGGCGGGGAAACCGCTTCCGGAACTTACTCCGGAGTCGTCAGTTTCGACGAAGGCGGAAGCATTGCCTTTGTCGGCGGAACGCACGACTGGACGGGGATTTCACGGAGCGACGACAGCACCTCCGGAAGTTTCTCCCTTGCCGGAGAAGGAACGCTCGTGAAAATGTCGATTACGGAGACGGCGGCGATTTCCGTTTCCGAGTCCGCCGTGTTGGAATTAGCTGCCGCATCCGATGCTTCCACGGTCGATATGTCGGGCGTTACCGGAAACGGAACCGTCTCGCTCAAGCTTTCCAATTGGAACGGACGCGGATTTAATTTTTCCGCATTCACGGGAACGCTCGAAGTAGGAAAAGGTGCCGATACGAATGTCGGGCGCTTGCGTCTGAACACCTCCGAATTGAATTCGCAGGCGCTCATCCGCATCGTCGAAGGCGGCGAACTCGTCTTTGACGGAAGCGGGACACGCGTCGAAAACAACGTGGAGGTTACCGTCGATTCCGTCATTCACGCGAATCGGGGGCGCGACGGCGAGATTTCCGGCGTTATTTCCGGTGCGGCGGGCATTACGCTGACGAAGGCCGGCGGCGGAACGCTGACACTTTCCGGAAACAATCAAGGTTTCGCGGGAGATGTGGTCGTAAACGCCGGTATTCTTAAAATCACGCATGAAAACGCCCTCGGCACGGGCGATGTTCTGGTGAAATCCGGAGCGGTCCTGCATCTTTCCGTCGAGAACACGGAAAATATGTCTGCGGTTACGCTCGCCGCCGGTGCGACCTTGCGACTGTTCGCCGATCAGGTTGATTCCGTGGCGGGAACGGTGCTCTCGGACGGCGTCCGGGTTGTCGTCGATATCGCCGATCTCGTGCAGAACGTATCCGGAAGCGAGAACGTGGTTTCAATCACGGCGGAAACGGAAATGCTTGTCCTGTTCGGCGCGGACGGGCGTATGTATCTTGACGAAGCGGAATCCGCCGCCGCGTTGTCCGTCGGAGAACAGCTGCTGCTTTCCGCAGAAAAGCGGGCGATGTCCGGATCCCTGACCGTGCCGATGTATTTGTCCGCCTCTGCTTCTGCGCTTTCCGTTCCCGAGCCGTCGGCGTTCGGACTGTTGGCGGGTGCGGGCGTGCTGGCAATCGCGATTTCGCGCCGTCGGCGCCGTAAGTCGTAAAACGGATTTTCGGATTGCCGTCAGCGTTCCCGCCGGGATTCCCGCGGGAACGCTTTTCTTTTGATGAACGGGAACGCTTTTGTATTGATCGGGAATGTTCCTTTTCATCCGCACTTTCGGTTCGCGGATAAAATATTTGCTTTTGAGAAAAGGATTTCCGACAATGTGCCCCGTCTTCGAGGTGCGCGCATTCGCTCGCGGAAACGCGAGAGGAAAGTCCGGACACCACAGGGCGGGATTCCCCGTGAAAACGGGGGCGGCGTATCGCAAGGTGCGCTGACGGACAGTGTCACAGAAAACAGACCGCCCGCACGGAAGCGTGCGGGTAAGGGTGAAACGGCGAGGTAAGAGCTCACCGCTCCGACGGCAACGAAGGAGGCAGGACAAACCCAATCCGGTGCAAGACAGAATAGGCGAGGGGGCGGCCCGTCCGATGCTCGCGGGTGTGTCGCACCGCCTTTAGGCGGGAGACGCGGAAACGCGTTTCAGAGGAATGAATGCAGGCACGGGACGCGTAAGCGTTCCCGTGTTACGGAATCCGGCTTACAGCACCTCGAAGGCTTTTTTTGACGTTCCCGCAAGGGAAGCCTCAGCGCGGGAATCAGTCTTTCTTTTTGTCGGGAGACCAAATCAGCCCTTCGGCAGGAGCGTCGCCTTCGGGCGAAACGATCGCAAAGGTAAACATCCATTTCGTGAGGCGTGCCTGTGCCGTCGCGTTTTGGTGTAATCCGCCGATAGGAAGTTTTACCAAAACCTTATTCCAGCCCTGCTTGAGTCGGACGGGAATCGGCGGGCGCACCTCAAAGTTTTCGTTCGCAAGCGGCGTTTCCTGATTTTTTGACGAATGAGAGTTTTCCCATTTCGGCGGCAGGATTTCCCGGTCGTTCAGCCAAAAGCGCGTGCCGTGCCCGTCCCATTTTCCCTGAGGAGGAGGCAAATCCGGCTCGGACGCGCTGATTTTGTGCCCTTGAACCCAGAGTCCCGCCTTCTGCGGTTTCGGCGACCAAACCCACGTATAGGCGTAAACCGTGGAATTCTCACGCGGATGTTTGAAAAACGCCGAAACGGTGCCGAGCCCGCCCGTGCCCCAGACGTGTCGCAGATAAATTCCCGCGCCGCGCGCTTCCTTCGTGCCGATTTTTTTGCCTTCAAATTCGTATTCCGACTGAAGGGTTTTTTCCGGCGGGAACGCTTTTCCGAGATCGCCGTCGTTCGGGAACGGATCGGTGATGCGCCAGAGAATATCCGCCTGCGGCACCCACGGCATTTTTTTCCCGAGCTCTTTTTTTACGGAGAGCATGCGGCGTTCAAAATCTTTGAAACGGGCAAGTTTTTCTCCGCCGAGGGGAATGACCGTTCCCGTGTTGTGAAAATATTCCGTGCGTCCGCCGTGCCACGCACTTTCGGCAAAGGCGAGAAGCGACGGATAAAACGCGTTATTCGCAAGAATCGCCTCCGTTCCGACGATGTATCGGTCGCACCAAATCGCGGCAATTCCGCCTGCAATCGTGTCGTTTGCTTCCGGCGTTTCGGCAAAATTTGAGAAAAACAGAGCGACGGGATCGGCAAACGAATCGAAGTGGTTCAGGTAGTGGAGACGGCTGTCGAGAGAGGGCGTTCCCGCGAGCGGGCGCCCGCGTCCGCTCCACATCTGAACGAGATCGATTTCGCCCGGCTTGTAATTTGCGCCGGGATTCCAGGTGGCGACTTTTTTTCCGCGTTCTCGCACGAAGGCAACCATGTCGGGCACGAATTCCGGATTGGTGATGTGCACTTCGTCCGTTCCGATATGAAAATACGGAACAGTCTTTGACGGGAACGCCTCCCGAAGCAGTTCATCGACGAGTTTTTTCAGAATTTCCGTTCCTTTTTTGCTTTGCATACTGCACTTGAACGTGCGCTCGAACGCCGCGCTGTGCCCGGGCATATCAATTTCCGGAATGAGCATTACTCCGAGCGAATCGCAGTAATTGACGAGCTCTCGGATTTCTTTAAACGTGTAAAACTTTCCGTAGTCGCGCGTGTAATTCTTTTTGTCGTTGAGTTCGGGATACACGCGGCTTTCCGTGCGCCAGCCCTGATTGTCCGTAAGGTGCCAGTGGAAAATGTTGATTTTGTATGCCGCACAAAACGCGACGATTTTTTTTAGGTCTGCAAGCGGGATATAGCTGCGTCCGCAATCCATCATGAAACCGCGCATCGGATACGCCGGCCAGTCGAGGATTTTGCACGCGGGAACGCCATGCTTGGGGTCGGCATTTTTTATCAGTTGCGCAAGCGTCTTTCGGGCATTGGCTTCGCCCGCTTCTCCGACGGCTTTGATTTTTACGCCGTTTTTCGAAACCGTCATCGCATACGCTTCCCGTTGCGCATGCGCGGGAACGCCGTCGAGCATTTCCGTCCGCGTAACGGAAACGCTCTTTTTTTCGAGTTCCGATACGGGAATGAACACATTTTCCTTTTCCTCGTATTTTTGAGGAAGCGGGATTATTTCGCACGCGGAAAAAGCGGAAACCGGAGTAAGGCAAAGCAAACCCAGAAAAAAGAGGCAAAAACGGATAGACATGCGGATATTCTGCAAAGCCGCCGCCGCCCTGTCAACAAACGCGCCTGCTCGCACCGACAAAAAAGGCCCGGCTTTCACACGGGAAAACCGAGCCCGAACACACACGTCCGTGTTCTGTTATTCTTTACTTCGCAGGCGGATTTGCGGGAGCCGTATCAGGCACGAACTCCAACAAAGCGTCCTCTTCGGTAATGACGACGCCGTTGTCGGCGTTGTTGCCGTTACAGGCGGGGCACTGGCATTTCTGGCAGGTCTTATCTCCGCATTTCTGGTGGTGCTTCTTTTTGCAACAGTCGCACCCGGCAAACAAAAGTGCCGCGAAAAGCGCCGCACAAACCGAAACGATAAACGATTTCTTTTTCATAGGAATTCAACGATTTTATGAACGCGGCGTAATGCCGATTCGCTCTTCAAGCGTTAGTTCCGCAGGATTTTGTTTAATTTTTTTTTCGAGAGGTCCTAGATTTTTTTTCAAAGAAAATCGCTTTACCCCGAAAAATCATGAAATCCCTTTATTTATGAAGGGAACGGGTGTTCAAAAGTGGCGGAGAGAGAGGGATTCGAACCCCCGGAGGCTTTCGCCTCAACGGTTTTCAAGACCGCCGCAATCGACCGCTCTGCCATCTCTCCGTGTGTTGGGAGTCAATCTAAAAGTCTCGCGATTCGGGATGCAAGGTTTTTGTTGCGCATAAAATCGCGGCTTGATGCGGCGGGAACGTCCCGCATAATACTCCCGAAATTATGGAAGACGTAGCCAATTCATCCGCACCGGCGATTTTGCCGTTTAAAATTAGCGTCTTGATTTTTATTCGGGACGAAAACGGAAGGTTTTTGATGATTCGTCGCCGGAAGGCTCCGAACAAGGATTGCTGGAGTCCGGTGGGCGGGAAGCTGGAAATGGCTACGGGGGAATCGCCGTTTGAGTGCGCCTGCCGTGAGGCATTTGAGGAAACAGGGATGAAGCTGACCGCGAAGGATTTGCATCTTTTCGGAATGGTTTCGGAGCGTTCCTACGAGGGGAGCGGACATTGGTTGATGTTTCTCTTTAAGTGTCTGAAGCCGATAGAGGCACTTCCGCCGGAAATTGACGAAGGGCAGTTTGCGTTCTTTTCGAGGGAAGAGGTGGACGCGGCGGCGATTCCTCCGAGCGATCGCTCCTTGGTTTGGCCCGTTTATGATTCCCACCACGAGAGTTTTCTCGCATATCGTGCGCAGTGCGGCGGCGAGACAGTTTCTCGCGCCGATGAGGAGTCCATGCTTTCGCCGAACTTTTTGTGAGGACGCGGCGTTAATCGGCACTACGTTTTTTGGTTTCGTCATGCGTGCGGGAACGTTAGTATTCCCGCACTTATTTTTTCATCCCGAGAGTGTATCGAAATGAATTTTGTAGCAGGATCCCGAAAC
>CAZPYE010000010.1:0-17049 GCA_964590115.1 uncultured Enterobacteriaceae bacterium | reverse complement strand
ACTCTTTGTCGCTCGTTACTCTTTTGGCGGCGGGAACGTTGTCGGCTTCCCCGCTTTTCGCTGCGGATTCTTCTGCAGAGCGAGAGGAGATTTTTGTTGATACGGAATCCGCTTTGAGAGCGGCGCTTTCCGAAAAATACCAACCGGAGGGCTCGGGCGATGAGGGCGAGTCCGTATATCACGACAATGCGGACATTGTTCTTACGAACACAATTGAGATTAACACGACGAAGACGGAGGAAGCTACGGATGCCGATTCCGGATCGGAAGGAGTAACCGTTGCGAACAATATAATTGTCGTTCTCGCTTCCGGAACCGAATTGCTCGGCGAAGGACATACTGTTTCTTCGAGTGAAATCGATATCGGCATCAAAGGCTCCGGAGACATTTTTTTCCTCGAGGGAGTGCTGCTGTCCGCAGAAAACATTACATTTACGGGAACGACGGATCCCGGGAAAAAAACCGGACGCGTTTTTACGACGAGTAATTTGTCTTATTCGAAACTTAATCTCGGCCCGGGAACAGTCATCGAAAACCGGCGTCTTGTCGCCGACGAATCCACCAATTATCGAGCCCAAGGCGGTGCCGTCGTTTCCGCTCACATTATGGACGAAGTCGCGCTCGCGAGCAGTGCGTCCGGCAATATTTCCTTTTCCGGAAATCAGGCTTACGGCTCTCAGATTTCCTCGACGGATTCCTCCGGCGATCCCGTAACGGAAACGTTTGATGCCGCCGGCGGGGCCGTGTTCGCGTCCGGGCTGCTTTCCGTCTCCGGCGCGGGAGAAACTCTTTTTAACGAAAACTCCGCAATTTCCGAGGCGGGAACGGCATTCGGCGGCGCGGTTTTTGCCGCCAACGCCAATTTGAACTCGGACGGCTCCCTGAGTTCCTCCTCTGTTTATCCGGATAGCGTTATTGATGAGACGGGAACGAAGAAATTCGGCTTGCAGGTCGATGAAACGACGTTGCGTTTTTCCGGAAACTCCGCGCAGGGCGCAAATGCGCAGGGCGGCGCGGTCGCCGTTTCCGGCGGCTATTTTGAAGCGACGCAGTCAAGCGTCGAATTCCTCAAAAATATTGCAAAAAATACTGCCGCGGGCGGAAAGGTTTTCGGCGGTGCGCTTCAGATTGCCGACGATGCACGAGTCGGTTTTGACGCGGAAACGAAACTTTCTTTTGAAAACAATCGCGCCGAAGCCGGAGCCGAGCAGGTAACCGTCGGCGGCGGAGCGATTGCCGTTTCCGACGCAACACTTTTGCTCGCGGGAACGACAACGCTTTCCGGAAACAGCGTAACTTCCGCTTTCGGCGGCTCCTCGCTTTCCGGCGGTGCGCTCTACATTTCGGGATCGCTCGAAACCGTGAAAGATTCAGACGGCACGACATCCCGAGAACACACAACCGAAGTTACGTTCGCGGGAACGCTGAATTTCTCTCAAAACGAAGTTTCCGCCTCTGCGCTTTCTTCCGAAAAAATTACGGGAACGGAGGAAAATCCCAAAACCGAAATCATCGAATCTTCGGCGCAGGGCGGCGCGATTGCGCTCGTGGGAGGAAGCATCGTTTCCGAAGGGAATCTGAGTTCGCTTACGTTTTCCGGAAATTCCGCTTCTGCAAAAACCTTTGCGCAGGGCGGTGCGATTGCGTCCGTTTCCGAGGAGGCGGCGTTGACGTTAAGCTCTTCGTCCGACGTTAAATTTGAGGGCAATTCCGCAAAAATTCTCTCTCTCGATGCCGGCGAAGCGCAGACCGACGGCGTTGTCCCCGTCGCCCAAGGCGGTGCGATTTATATTTCTGCGGGAACGCTTACGCTCGGTCCGGCATCTTTTTTGCAGAACCGGGTTGTCGCGCGTGTCGCACAGGGCGGTGCGATTTACGCTGCGGGCGGAGAAATGAATTTCACAGATGCGAAATTTTCGCTTCAGAATCAGGCACTTGCGGGAACGGAAACGGATGCGGCGGGAACGACTTTTGCTCGGGGCGGCGCAATTTTTGCCGAAAACTCCGCGACGTTGAATTTTTCCGGTACAACCGAATTCTATTTGAGTTCAGCTTATGCAAAATCCGCTTCCGAAAGCGGCACCAACGGAATGCGCTCGGGCGCGGCGGGCGGCGCAATTTATTCTGCCGGCACGCTGAATTTCGACGAGGTTTCTTTCTTTAACGGGTCGGCGGTTGTTCCCGGTGACACGAACGGCGCGGCATTCGGCGCTGCCGTTTACATCGCGGACGGAGTTTTTTCCGCCGAGTCACTTCGCGCGAATCAGATGTCGGCATTGGCGTTAGGCGATGCTCACGGCGGCGCGATTTATACGGCATCCGCCGGCTTGCTTGACGTTTCCGGCGACTTCACTCTTTCCGGCAACAGGGCGGGGAACAGCACGGTTTGTCCCGAAAACGCGTCCGGCGGTGCGGTTTACGCGGCGGGAACGATGCGCGTCGGCGGAGATTTTTCGGCGAAGGATAATTCCGTTTACGGCAAAAAGGCTTCGGGCGGGGCAATCGCCGTCGCGTCCGGAAGTGTCGTCATTTCCGGCACGGGAACGCATAAAATTTCGTCAAACAAAGCAACGTCTTTTGCAGGAGATGCGCTTGGAGGCGCGATTTCCGTCGAAGGCGGAACATTCCGCCAAACGGCGGGAACGCTGGCACTTTCCGGCAATACGGCGACCGCGACCGGAGGAAACGCGCTCGGCGGCGCGATTCATATGCGCGGCGGGAACGTGGTGCTTACGAATGCGGACGTTTCCGGCAATACGGCGACCGCGACCGGAGGAAACGCGCTCGGCGGCGCAATTTACATCGATTCGAGCCGCGCGGGAACGCTGACGCTCTTCGGCAATACGACTCTTTCCGGCAATACGGCAAACGGTCTGAACGACGGGATTTACGTCGGCGCGGGAACGCAATCCGTCGAAATCATTTTTGACACGAACGCGACACTTACGGAAAACGAAGACGGAAGCGTTACGCGCTCGGATGCGGAATCCGCAACGATTTCCGACAAGATTACGGCGGACGGCGCGACGCTTACGCTCACCAAGTCCGGAGCGGGCGATTTGAACCTCGGGGAAATTACTTCGCTCAATGACGCGAAAATTTCGATGAACTTTAACGGCGGTGTTTCCGATATTAACGGAGATGTCGCTTCGCTTGAAAAACTTTTTGTTGCCGCCGGGGCGGAAGTTTCCCTTATGTCCGGCACAATCGGCGGCTACAAGTCGGCGGAAATCGCGGGAACGTTCTATGTCGCATCCGGCGCGACGTGGAATTTTTCCGGAGAGTCCGCGCTCGCTCTTTCGGGGGGGCTTTTGTTTGACGGGGCGACGGCGGAGATTTCCGGCGCGGCGGTCATTTCCGGTGCGGGAACGTTTTTCGTGAAAGATACGACATTCAATTTTTCGGATGGGGACGCAAGCCTTTCCGCCGCAACGATTTCCGTCGGCTCCGGTATGTTTAAAATCGACGGTGCGGGAACGCTTAACGTCACGGAAAAACTGATTTTCACCGAGGCGGGCGATACTGAAATTGAGCTCAACGGCGCAACGTTGGGTCTTGTCGCCGTCGCGCACACGGCAAAAGGAGAGGTTTCCGCTAAAATTTCCGGAACGGGAACGCTCATCGTGTATTCCGAGTCGGACGGAGAAAGCATAGCGTTTCCCGAGTTCTCGGAAATTGTAACGGACGAGGCTACGGGAGAGGAAACGACGACGGTTTATAACGGTGCGGTGGAAATCGGAAGCGGAATTTCCCTTAAAGCGGGCGTTTCCGTCGGCGACGGCGTTTCCTTAAAACTTTCCGACGGCTCTATGTCCGACGGTTCGAGAAATGTATTACTCGAAGGAGGAACTTTGCTCACGGAGGCGAACGGGACGCTGAATTTGGAGTCGCTGTCCGTTTCCGGCGATGCCGTTTCCGTGCTCGGTGCCGCCGGAGAAAATCAGACTTTCCGTATGACGGAAACGACGACGACCGGAACCGACGAGGACGGGAATCCGACCGAGGAGAAAAAGACCGCCGTTCTTTCTCTCACGGGAAATCTTGAGATTACGGAATCGACAACATTTGTCGGGAACGCCGTGCTCGCAAGGTCGTCCGCGCTTTCCGGGGACGGGACGATTGTCGGCGATGTCTCCGGCTCGGGAACGCTTTCCGTTGCGAAAGTTGACGGCAATATCGGAATCGCAAACGGGAGCGCGATGAGAATTTCCGGTTCGGTCGCCGTTACCGGAGAGGCGGATATTTACTCCGACCGCACGACGGGAACGACTGCGAATGCGCAGTTATACCTTGCGCAGGGCGCTTCGCTTTCTGCTGCAAAATTTAATAATTTCGGCCGCGTTTTTGCGGAAGCGGGAACAACGATTTCCGGTAACTTCGTCAACGCGGGAACGCTTTCCGTCGAAAAAGATTCCACGCTGACGTTCGGAGAGGCTTCGTCCTTTTCTAACGGTTATTCCGACGCGACGGAAACGCTTGCGGGAACGCTTGATCTTTCCGCAGAGAACAGCGCGGTTGATTTTTCCGCAATTGCCGACGAAACGAAAATTGTCCTCGATAACGGTATCATACGCATCAATGCCGTGAATTTGCAGGCAGGCGAGGCTCTTCCGATTATCGGAATCGAAGACGAATCGATTTTTGAAAATATCAAAATAGAGGATGTCAACGATTACTCCCTGGATAATCGCTTTACGTGGGATGCGGCGGCGGGAGAGCTCGTCTTCCTCGGGCTTAACGGGGAACGCTTTCGCGGCACTCTTTACGGGGACCTGCAACGCGAATCCGTTGACGCTACGTATGACTTTATGCGCGCCGCTCAATTTCGCGGAGGCACGCGCGCGATTACGCCGGAGCTCTACGGCGTGTATAAGCTGAAATCGCCGTATATGCGCGGATACATCGAGAAAGTGCGCCAACGCGGCGGGGAGATTTCAGAGCAGCTTGAAGCACGCCGAAAAGCGGAACTCGCAATCGCGGAAAAACTTAATTCGCGACTGGTTAATTTCTGGAGTCAGGCGGATTTTTCTTTCGGGGAACAGCGTTCCCGCAAGGGATTTGAAGGTTACGATACGACGAAATACGGCTTCCTGGTCGGCGCGTCTCTTCCTCTGGAAAATTGGGAGTTCGGACTTGTGCTCGGCGGGAACAATACGACAACCGAGATGACTTCCGCGGGAACACGGCACGAAGTCGATACGGATGCCTCCGGGCTTTCCGGCTACGCGCTGTATAAGAACGACTATTTCGATTGCATATTCGGCGCGGCGGGAATGCTGACATCCGCCGATTCCGAGCGCGGCGGATACTCCGGCGATTTTGACGGATGGCGCTTGGGCGCAATGACGGAAATCGGGTTGTCCTTGCGGACGCAGAGCCGGTTCGCGATTCGCTCCTTCGCGGGAATTTCCGCTGCGTATGCTCACGTCGGTTCGTTTAGCGAATCCGGAGGAGAGGGCGCTCTCTCCCTGGATTCCGACGGCGCGGCGGGCGTGCGTCTGAACGTCGGCTCTTCTGCCGCATTTCTGCTCTCGGATACGCTGCAACTCAAAGTGTATGCAACGTGGCTCATCGATTTCGGGAGCGACACCTGTTCGCTTGACGCCTATATGCCGGGAACGCATACGCGCTACGTGATTGATTCCCGGGAAAATGAATCCTCGATACTCGAAACCGGTGCTTCTCTGGGGTGGACGCTCGACGAGGACTCGGAGATTTACCTCGGCTACAAGGCGACAATCGGAGCGGGTGAACGGGTAAACGGCATCTCACTCGGATACAATTACTTTTTCTAATCGAAAAATTGAGCGGGAAACGATAGAACGTCGGCTCACTCAATTCTTTTTTCATCTGTTTTTCATTCTCACTGATTTCAGCCTCAAATGAACGAGCTTAAAAAAGTTGTTTTTTTCGGATCGGATGCAATTGCGCTCCCGGTTTTGGAAACTTTGATCAGCGCTCCGTTGCGGGCACTCGTCCGCATTGAGGCGATTTATACGCAACCGGACAGACCTTCGGGGCGCGGGCAAAAAGTTCAGCCCAACGCGATTGCGCAATGGGCGCACGATTTTAATATTCCGCTTTATCAGCCGGAAAAACTCGGAGCGGAGGACGTGTCGCGCTTGAAGGAAATCGGTTGCGATATCGGGTTGGTCATGGCTTACGGGCACATCCTGAAACAGGAAATGCTGGATGCTCCGGTCTTGGGATTTTTCAACTATCATGCATCGCTTTTGCCGCATTTTCGCGGTCCCGCGCCGATAGAAGCGGCAATTGCGAGCGGGGACACGGGAACGGGCGTAACCCTGCAACGCATCGTTCCCGCCCTCGATCGCGGCGACGTCGTCGGAAGCGCCGTGATTCCGCTCGACGACGACTCCACCCGCGCCTCTCTGCGCGAGCGTATTTCCGAAGCCTGCACCTTTATTACGATTGATACGCTTCCGCGGATTATTCGCGGAGAGGCGGAATCCATTGTTCAGCCGGAAAAGCACGCATCCTATACGCGGAAGATTTCGCGGGCGGATTCGGCGATTGATTTTTCCGCTTCGGCAAGAATGATTGCCGCCCGCACGCGTGCGCTTTCCCCTTGGCCCGGATGTACGTTCCCGTTTAACGGGATGGAAATCAAACTCGGGCACGTGGAGGCGGTGCGCGTTCCCGACTTTCCGGAGAGCATCCCGGGAACGGTGATGACTTGGAAGAAGGGCGAACTGCTTGTGGCAACCGGGAAGGATTTTCTGCAAATCCACTCGCTGCAGCGTCCGGGCGGGCGCATGTTGCCGGCACGAGATTTTCTTATCGGAATGAAGATTCCCGCAGGAACGGTTTTGGAAAGTCGCGAAATGTTTCCGCTGGCAAAAAAAACGCCGTGGAAGAAATCCGAACTTCCGGCGAAATAAGAAAAAACGGAAAAACCGGACGCTTTTTTCACCTTAGGCAAGCATTACGCCCGCCGCGACTCATTGCTTTCCGATGCCCAAGCCTCCTCCTAAAAAATATTTGCCGCGCGGAATCAAAATCCTGTTTGAAGATGCGGACTTACTCATCGTCGAAAAGCCTGCGGGGATGTTGAGCGTTCCCGCACGATACGAGCGCGAAAAAAACGCTCTTTCGCTGATGACGCATTTTGTCCGCAAGGGAAACGCGAAATCGAAAAAAGAACTCTTTGCCGTGAATCGTCTCGACCGCGAAACTTCCGGTATTTTGGTTTTCGCTAAATCGTTTTCCTTTCGCGAAAAACTTCACGAAGCATGGAACGAGGTCGAAAAAATCTATCTCGCCGTCGCGGACGGTGCCGTTGAACCCGATTCGGGCGTAATCGAATCGTTGCTCGCCGAAGACGAAAACTATCGCGTGCACAGCGTTCCCGCGTTCGGCGAAAATACGCCGTCCGAGACGCGTGCGCGGTTCGCCGCCACTCGCTATGAGGTCCTGCACCGAACGGCGCGGTGGACGCTTCTCCGAGTTTTTTTGCTTACCGGAAGGAAGAACCAAATCCGCGTGCATTTTTCCGAAAAAGGACACCCGCTACTTGGCGATAAAATGTATGGTCGCGGGAACGCTTCACGCCTCGCACTTCACGCCCGGAAATTTTGTTTCACGCATCCGCGGACGCGGGAACGCATCGAAATCGAATCGGAGCCGCCGGAGTTTTTTCGAAAATTTCTCGGAGAACCGGAACGCGCTTCTTAAAAACGTTTCGCATTCCTTTTTCTGCGGGAACGCGCTATCGTTAAACCTTTCCCGATGGCGAAGAAAAAAACAGAACAGAGCGGATACGCGGACGAAGCGCCGCGCAGTTATTTCGAAGACGCGCTCGCGCGTAAGGACGCGACGCTGGACCAGGCGTTGCGTCCGCCGAATTTTGATGATTTTACCGGGCAACCGCGCACGATTGAGCGTCTCCGCGTGATGGTCGGCGCGGCGCGGCGGGAACGCCGGGCGCTCGACCACATTTTGCTTCACGGCCCGCCGGGCTTGGGCAAAACGACGCTCGCGCTGATTCTCGCCGAGGAAATGGGCACGAAAGTGAAAATCACGTCCGGACCCGTCATCGAAAAACCCGCCGATCTTGCCGGGCTGCTCACCGCGCTCGAAGAAGGCGAAATTCTTTTTATCGACGAAATTCACCGCATTTCCAAAGTCGTGGAAGAGTTTCTTTACTCGGCGATGGAGGATTTTCGCATCGACATCATGATCGACCAGGGACCGAACGCGCGCAGCGTGCGTCTGTCGATTCCGCGCTTCACGTTGGTCGGTGCGACGACGCGCACTGGCTTGCTCACGGCGCCGATGCGTTCCCGCTTCACGCTTCAAACGCGCCTTGATTACTACACGCACGAGGATTTGTTCAAAATCGTCAAACGCAATTGCGCAAAGCTCGGCATCGCGGCGGACGACGGCGGAGCCATGGAAATCGCCCGCCGCGCCCGCGGCACACCGCGTATCGTGAACAATCTCATCCGTTTTGCCCGCGACTACGCATTGGAACGCGGGAACGGCGCTATAGACCGAAAAACCGCCGCCGCCGCGCTCGAATTACTCGAAATTGACCGCCACGGTTTGGACGATATGGACAAACGCATTTTGCGCACGCTCGCGCTCAATTATAACGGCGGACCCGTCGGGCTCGGAACCATCGGCGTCGCCGTCGGCGAAGACGAACATACGCTCGAAGAAGTCCACGAGCCCTACCTGATTCAGGAAGGCTACATCGCGCGCACGCCGCAGGGGCGCGTGCTTACGGAAAAAGGCTGGGGCGTTTGCGGCGTGGAGCGCGAATTCGGCAAGCAGGGAACTTTGTTTTAGGGGAAACCGGGGATTAGAAATGAGGAATTAGGAAAAATACGAAGATGCGCTTTCTTGCTTTTCCGATTCCTGATTTTTCATTTCCGTTCTTTAATTCCGATGAACGAAATTTTTGAAAACAGAGAGCTTTTTGCGTGTTCCGCCGTCATTTTTTGGGCGGCGTTTGCCGCGGGCGTATTTTCTGCCCGGCGCGGGAACGATGCCGGGAGCGGGCGGCGTTTTGTCGAGCTGTTCTTCGCGTCTGCAGCCTGGACGCTTTTGAGCCTCGCGCTCGGTGTTCGCGGCACGGAATGCGGACACTTGCCCGTATCGAATATTTTTGAAATTTTTCAGGTGCTCGGTTGGTGTGCAGTGTTTTCCGTCGTGTTTTTGCGCGTCGTTTGGGGTTTGCGCGTTCCCGCATTTTTCGCGACGGGAACAGCGGGTGTTCTCTGCACGACGGGCTTTCTGAATGTGCGCGGTTGGGATATTTTACCGGTTTCCGCCGAGGCTTTTACGGGAACGCCGTGGGTAAGCGTGCACGCAGTTTTCGCGACAGTCGGCTACGCGTTTTTCTCTGCGGCGGCAATGGTTTGGGGAATTTTTCTGTTGCAGAATTCCGCACTGCGAAAGCGGCGCACGCATCGCTTTTTTTCAAAACTTCCGGATCTTTCGACGCTGGACAGGATTTCTGCGCGTCTTTGTTCTGCGGGGACGGTTTTCTTCGGCGTCGGCGTAGCGGTGGGTGTTGCCGTGCTTGCGGGAAATTTCAGTTTGAGCTCTTCGCTTGCGATTTACAAAACGGCGGTTTCGGTTCTTGTTTTCTGCGGATTTTCCTTCGTGCGGATTTTGCACGGGAAAAATAGAATTTCCGCCCTCAAATTCGCACGCGCGGGAACGGCGATTTTTGTCGTTGCGATTATTTTACTCGGCGGAATGGCGTGTCTGCGCGACGACAACGGCGCGGCTTCCGCCACAATCCTTTCCCACGGTGAAAAATCGGATTCGGGGGGCGCGAAATGAAAATTCTTGCGCTTTCGTGCAACTTCCGGACGGCGGAGGTTTCCGTTTTGGAGCGACTGTCGATTTCGCGGGAACGCCTTGCGGCACTTTACGCGGAGCGGGCGTTTTCCGGATTCTCGGAATGCGTCCTGCTTTCGACCTGCAATCGCGTGGAGTTTTATGCAACGGGAGCGCAATCTGCCGGAGTCCTCGCCGACAAGCTTACCGAAATTTCCGGCGTTCCCGCCGAAGAAATTTTGAACAACGCGGAGATTTATTCCGATGTCGCCGCCGTGTGCCACCTGTTTGAAGTCGCTTCGGGATTAGATTCTCGCATGGTCGGCGAGGCGGAAATTCTCGGGCAGGTTAAGCAGGCTTACGAGGCGGCATTTGACGCGGGAACGACCGGCGTCGTTCTGAATCGCATTTTTCAGAAAAGTTTTCAGGCGGCGAAGTGGGCGCGGGCGAATACGGGGATTTCGCAGGGGCAAATCAGCGTGGGCAATGTCGCAGTGGATCTTGCAGGGCGCATTTTCGGCAATCTCGACCGCTGTGCCGTTCTCGTGGTCGGAACGGGCGAGGCGGGAAGGAAAACGGCTCAGTCGTTCGTTTCACGCGGCGCGGGCAATGTTCTGGTTGCGAGCCGCAATTTTGACCGGGCGCGAAGTTTTGCCGCAGAAATCGGCGCCGGAGCCGCAGAACTCGATTCCGTGGCGACGCATGCCGTGCATGCGGACATTGTCGTCGGGTGTGCGAGTGTTTCCGAGCCGTTGATTTCCGAAAAAACGCTGAGGGAAATTTTGCGTTCCCGCAACGGGCGTCCCCTGTTTCTTATCGATTTGGGAATGCCCAGAAATTTCCCTGCCGATGCGGACTCCGACGACTTGTGGATTTACGGGTTGGCGGATTTGGCGGCAATTGCGAACGAAAATCTTTCCGCACGGGAACGCGAGGCCGGAATCTGCCGCGAGGCGCTTTCCGCACGCGCCGAGCGCGTTATGCGTTCCGTGCAGGGCTGATGTCGGTGCACTCTCCGGTTTTCCCCGGAGAGAGTGGCGTTAACGCAACTCGAATTCGCGGACGAGAAGCCATTCTTCCTGTGCTCGCGTAACGCGCATGCGCAATGCTTTGACGCGCGTTCCCGCGGGTAGCTCCGCTTCGGCAAAGCCGCGGAAAAACGGGGCGACCGTTACCCAGTTTTCTCCGTCTTCCGAAATTTCCAAAACGCCGGAATGCAACCTGTCTCCGCCGCCGCCGGTTTCGTTTTTCCCGGTGATGCAACGCACGCTTTTCGGCGTTTGCGCTTTCTCGAAAATCACCGTAACGGTGTCTCCGGCGCGTGCGCCTCCGTTCGCCCAGTAAACGGATTCCCGGGCGCCGTCAAAGGCGCGCGCGGGAACGTTCCCGGATTCCGTTCCGAGTGTCGAAAGCACTTTCGCTTTCGGTAAATTTAAAAACCGTTCGTTGATTCTGCCGAGCGATTCGTCCGGGAAAACGGTGCGTGCACGGACGCAGAGGGCGGTATTGCTCGCAGGAACGGGAACGCGACTTTTCGGAGTCGCCCACGGCGAGGCGGGCGACGGGGAGCTTCCGTCGAGCGAATAAACGACTCGGGCGTTTTTTAAATCCGGATCGAAACGAATCATTCCGTCTTCTACGAGAATTCGCACGGCTTCCGGGCGGCGGTAATTTACGTTTGCCGCTTCGAATCGCGCGAACTGTTTCACCATACGATTTTGAAAATCTTCCCACGAACGAAGTGACTGAGGAGTCCAGACGGCTTCGGCGAGTGCGGAAATGCGCGGCGCGAGCATGTATTCGGCGTGCTTTTCGTTAGGAATGTATTCCGTCCAAAGGTTCGCTTGCCCGCCGAGAATGTGTTTGTGAAATTCGGCGGGAACGCCCTCCGTCGGATTGAATTCGTAAGCGCGTTCGAGCGGAATGAATCCTCCGAAGGAGCGCGGTTCTCCGGAATGCGCTTGGGAGTAATCGTAGTAGCAATGGGAATTCGGGGACATAACGACGTCGTGTTGCAGTTTTGCGGCTTGGATTCCGCCTTTTGCGCCGCGCCAACTCATCACCGTCGCTTCGGGGGCGAGTCCGCCTTCGAGAATTTCGTCCCAGCCTATGAGCCGTTTTCCTTTTCGGGAAAGCACTTTTTCCATGCGGCGAATGACGTAACTTTGAAGCTCGTGTTCGTCTTTCAGGTTTTCGCTACGGATTTTGGCTTGGCATTTGGGGCAGGATTTCCAGCGGATTTTCGGGCATTCGTCTCCGCCGACGTGGACGAATTTTCCCGGAAAGAGTTGTGAGACTTCGTCGAAAACATTTTCCCAAAACGTGTAAACGGATTCGTTTCCGGCGCAGTAGACATCGTCGGAAACACCTCCGACGAGGCGGATTTCGTAAGGACCGCCCGTGCATCCGAACTCCGGATACACCGAGAGCGCGGCAACGGCGTGTCCGGGAAGTTCGATTTCGGGAACGATGGTGATGTTGCGCGACGCGGCGTAGCGGACGATTTCGCGGATTTCGTCCTGCGAGTAAAATCCTCCGTAGCGTCCGGAGGCGTCGTAATGCTCGGATTGTTCCGGCTCCAATCCGAAGCCGATGTGTTCGCGCCACGCCGCCTGTTGTGTGAGTTTCGGGTATTTTTTGATTTCGATGCGCCAGCCCTGGTCGTCTGTTAAATGCCAGTGCAGTGTATTGATTTTTTGTGAGGCAAGGATATCAATAAGTTTTTTTACCCATTCGACGGATTGGAAGTGGCGCACGGAGTCGAGCATAAAACCGCGCCACGCGAAACGCGGATAATCCGTAATTCTGCATGCCGGAAGGCTGATTTCCGCGTTCCCGCCGGTCTTTTCCGGAAGGAGTTGTCGCAGCGTTTGAATCGCGTAAAAGTAGCCGGCGTAAGTGTTCGCCGAAAGCCTGATTTTCCCGTCTCCGACTTCGAGGACATAGCCTTCTGCGTTCCCGTTGACGAGTTCCGGGTTTTCGAGGGGTGCAAAAATAACGAGGTTATCGCCTGCGGGAACGCCCGCCTCGGCGGTGAAGTATGCGGCGGCGCGAACGGCATCGGGGGAATCGCAGATCCGGATTGCGGCGGACGGTTTTGAGTTTTGAAGAGCCAACGGAGAGGCAGAGGTTTTTTCGACGGAAACGGGAAGGGGAATTAAGCCGTCAAGAGCCTTCGCGGGAACGCTCATCGTCAAAAAACAAAACAGGGCACAAGAGAGGATGGATTTCATGATTTCATCTTGGCGGATTCGTCGAAAAATTTCAATTTGGTAACCTTTAAATAGAGATGAATGTTCGGCAACCGCTTCAAAGTAGCTTCTGCCTGAAGGGAAAACAACAACCAATACTGAGGGAACGCGGACAACGGTTTCGCTCGTTTTCGCAATCGACTTGCGTCGGCGGGCTTGCCGACCGCCTCGGCGGATTTTTCGTCAATCGAGGCGGCCGGATCGATATTCTGAATTTGCTCGATTGTACGGGGTTTCCGTGGTGTTTTGCTTGAAGAAAGTTTTGACTACGCCGAAGACGAAGCCGCGCTCGGAAACGAGAACACACTTTTTTTTTGTTTCGAATTCTTCTGCGTTCTTGTTTTTTGTCGAAAAGACCACCGAATTTCCAATTCGGTGGTCTTTTTTCATTGAGGCTTATTCTAAGTAGGATTGATGCGATTCTTCGAGCGGATTTTTCGTGAATTATCTTAGGAAATGAACGAAACCGCAAAGTTAATGAAAGCTAAAAAAAAGGTTCTCTCGTAGAGGCACAGTGCATCACAGGAAGGTCTTGAACCCCGCTTCCAATCAAAAATCCTTTATTTTATTTCGGAACGGAGGCGGAGGTTTTCACTTGATACTCTGTGTCTCCGTGAGAGATTCAAAGACCACCGAATTGGAAATCCGACAGACTTTTCGTCCTCCGATTTTTTTGAAAAACCGATTCTGAATTCTCCCTATGAGTACCCGAAAAAACACTGGGAGCTGGACGAAAACGGTCAACCGACCCAGCGCGTTATTGCCTCTCGCAGAAAAGCTGAATTTATCACTCCGATTCCCAAAAATCGAAAGCGCAAAGCGAAAAAATCTTCAGAAAATCAGCAGGAGATGGTGCTCGACGAGGGCGCGGGTGTTTCCCGCGAGAATCGAAATTACGATTTGACGTCGCGCATCAACGAAATCCGGAGCGCGGTCGACAGTTGGCGGAATTTACCGAAATCTCAATGGATGGTCTCGCCGATGAGTATGCGCCTACTCGAATATTGGCGCACGCATAAGTTCGCGAATCAACGCCCGTTTTTTTGCCAAATTGAAGCCGTCGAAACTTTAATTTGGCTGACGGAAGTCGCGCCCCGATTTGAAGCGGGGAAGAAAATCCGCAAGCATTTGGAAGACGCGAATAAAGACGCTAACGCCAACCTTTTCCGCATCGCGTTAAAGCTTGCTACCGGCGCAGGAAAAACAACGGTAATGGCGATGATTATCGCGTGGCAAACGCTCAACGCCGTGCGTTCTCCGGGGAGCAAAATGTTTACGAAAGGATTTTTGATTTGCGCCCCCGGGCTTACAATTCGCGACCGACTGCGCGTGCTTTTGCCGAACGATCCCGAATCTTACTATTTTACGCGGGAGCTCGTTCCCGTGGACTTACTCAACGAAATGAACGAAGCCCGCGTCGTCATTACAAACTATCACGCGTTCAAACTGCGGGAACGCTTCCAAGTTGCGGCGGGCACGAAGCGACTTCTGAAAGGGCGCACTCCCGGCGGCAAAGAAATTTCGACGCTTGAAACGGAAGGGCAAATGCTTCGTCGCGTGATGCCCGGGCTGATGTCGTTGAAAAACATTCTTATTATCAACGACGAAGCGCACCACTGCTATCGGGAGCACCCGATTTCCGACGACGAGGAAAAACTTTCCGGTGATGACAAAAAAGAAGCCAACGAACGCAACGAAATGGCGCGGCTTTGGATTTCCGGTCTAGAAGCCGTTCAGCGAAAAATCGGGAAAAGCCACGTTGTCGATCTTTCCGCTACACCTTTTTTCCTGCGCGGTTCCGGGTATGTCGAAGGAACTTTGTTCCCGTGGACGGTCAGTGATTTTTCACTTTTCGATGCCATTGAGTGCGGAATTGTGAAACTGCCGCGCGTTCCCGTCGCCCAGAATTTAACTGACGGAGAAACGCTCGTTTTTCGCGATTTGTGGACGCATATCAAAGATGCAATGCCGAAATCAAAGCGAGGCTCGGGAACGACGCTCGACCCGACGCAACTCCCGCAAAAACTCCAAACGGCGATTGACGCACTTTACGGGCAATACGAAAAAACCTTCGAGTGTTGGCAACGCGCAGGCATGAAAACGCCGCCGTGCTTCATCTTCGTTTGCAACAATACGTCTACGTCCAAACTCGTTTACGACTACATTTCCGGTTATTACCGCGGCGCGCGTTTTCAAAACGGGCATTGCGAGCTTTTTCAAAATTTTGATGCCGACGGGAACGCGCTCGCTTCTCCGCGCACCCTGCTTATCGACAGTAAACAACTCGAATCCGGTGAAGCCCTCAGCACGGATTTCCGCGCCGTTGCCGCCGAAGAAATCGAGCGCTATCGACGTGAACTCACCGAGCGCACCGGCGACCCGCTTGCAGGCGAGAAAATCACCGACGCAGACCTGCTTCGCGAAGTGATGAACACCGTCGGCAAGCCGGGAACGCTCGGCGGAAACATCCGTTGCGTCGTTTCCGTTTCGATGCTTACGGAAGGTTGGGACGCGAATAACGTTACGCACATCCTCGGCGTTCGCGCGTTCGGCACGCAACTGCTTTGCGAGCAGGTTATCGGGCGAGCCTTGCGCCGTTATTCCTACTTGCTGAACGACGAAGGCCTTTTCGACGTGGAATATGCCGACGTGTTCGGAATTCCGTTTGATTTCACGGGGAAACCCGTCGTCATGCCGCCGCCGCAACCGCCGCAACCGAAAATCGTCGTCAAAGCAATTTCCCCGGAACGCAACGCGTGCCGAATCGAGTTCCCACGCGTCGCCGGATACAAAACGCAACTTCCGAACGAAAAAATCTCCGCGATTTTCGACGACAATTCGACGTTAAGACTCACGCCGAACCTCGTCGGTCCCACAGCAACCGTCATCGCCGGAATTTGCGGAAAGGAAACGGTTGTTACGCTCGACTATTTGAAAACAACGCGCCGGAACACAATCGTTTACGCGCTGACTCAACATCTCCTCGAGCGTCCGGAGTTCCGCGACAAAAACGAAAATCCCAAGCTCCACCTTTTCGGGCAGCTTCGCAAAATCGTCGAAACGTGGCTCGACAAGCATCTCCTCTGCCTACAGGGAACCGTTCCCGCGCAAATCTGTTCCATGCAACTCGCGCAAGACGCCTGCACGCGCATCATTCTCGGGATTCAAAATTGGCAGAAAACGCTTTCCGAAAATTCGGAAAAACAACACGCCGTTTCCGTCGTGCTCGATCCCTACAACCCGCGCGGCTCGACGAGCTCCGTTCACTTTACGACTTCGCTTCCGTCTCCGGATGCGAAAACCCGCGGGAACAAAGTGCTTTACGACACACGCGCCGACAAGAGCCACGTCAATATCGCTGTTTGCGATTCCGACTGGGAAGCCGAATTTTGCCGTATTTGCGAGGAGGATCCGCGTGTTCTCGCCTACGTGAAAAACGTAAACATGGGCTTTGAAGTTCCCTATAAAAAAGGCACGGAAACGCATCAATACGTTCCCGATTTTATCCTCCGAGTTGACCGCGGGAACGCGCGCGAACCGCTCAATCTCACCGTCGAGGTAAAAGGCTACCGCGGCGGCGATGCCCAGCTCAAAAAGCAAACGATGGACACTTGCTGGATTCCCGGCGTGAACGCGTTCGGCGATTTCGGCGAATGGCAACACGCCGAATTTACCGAAGTTTTCATGATGAAAGAAGAATTCGAAAAACTCCTCGACTCGCTTTGTTAAAAAATCACTTCTTCCCTCAAAAAATTCCTTTCTACTCATGGCTAAAAAATCTTCCTCCGTTCTCGCGAAAAAATCCGTTTCCGACTACAAGCACGCCGATGCCAAGCGCAAAAACATTCCCACCGCCGAGCAACAATCCGTCGTGCAGGAAAACATCGAAGTGCCGAAAAAACTCCGCTACCCGCGCAACACCGACCTCGACCCGCACGTCGATCCGATTGTCGTTACCGCGCGAGCCGTGGTTGACGGCACCGGGCAC
>CAZPYE010000009.1:0-34870 GCA_964590115.1 uncultured Enterobacteriaceae bacterium | reverse complement strand
ACAGTTCGACGAAATGGTCGGACAGGAACACATTGTCCGCACGCTGAAAAATGCTATTGAGTCCGGTCGTATCGGACACGCCTATCTCTTTGTCGGTCCGCGGGGAACGGGTAAAACCACGACTGCGCGCATTTTTGCGAAAGCCCTCAACTGCACGAACGGACCGAGTGTTTGCCCGCCTGAAGACGATCCGATTTGCCAAGCCATTGTTAACGGCTCCTGCCCGGACGTTACCGAAATTGACGCCGCAACGAACCGAAGCGTGGACGACGCGAAGCAAATCCGCGAGGAATGCTACTACCCGCCGATGCAGTGCCGCTACAAGATTTACATCATCGACGAAGTCCACCAGCTGTCCAAAGATGCCTTCAACGCGTTGCTCAAGGTCATCGAAGAACCGCCGGAATTCGTAAAATTCATTTTTGCGACAACGGAATCGGACAAAGTTTTGGATACGATTACGTCGCGTTGCCAACGCTTTGAATTTCAACCGATTCCGGAAGATAAAATTGCCGCCCGTTTGCGCCAAATCACGGAAAACGACGGCGTTCAGGCGGACCACGACGCGCTAATTGCCATCGCACGGCTTGCCAACGGCGGAATGCGGGATTCCCAATCCATTCTCGACCAGGTTATTTCCTTTTGCGGAAAAAGAATTACGGAACGCGACGTATCGGACATTTACGGTCTCGCGTCCAAGCAGGAAATCGAAAATCTTGCCGCCGCCATGGCTCGCGCGGACTATGCCGAAGTCATCACCTTCGCGGACAAGTTTGTCGAAGAGGGACGAGATCTTCTCCGCGTTCTTGCCCATACACAAGCCCGTATCCGGGAAGCGCTTTTGGACTCTATTCGCGGAAACGGGAAAAGTAATTTACTCGGCACGGGAATGCGCACGGAACAACTTCTCCGGATGCTTGATGCACTCAATGCCGGTGAAGGCGGCGTAAAATTCGGACTCAGCGAACGGGCGAACTTTGAGGTAACGCTCCTGAAAGCCGTCGAACAAAGCCGAACGAGGGCCATCGATTCACTCATTAAAGAAATAGCCGCACTCGCCGATTCCGTTCCCGTCGGCGAAGCAAAAAAAAAATAGCTTAACGGCAAAATGTGAGGCCGCGCTTGAGGAAGCCGCCGCACGTCCGCAAAGCGCCCCGGTTTCGACGCACCGGAAAACCGCCCGCGTTCCCGTCGCGACACCCGCGCCCGTTGCCGAAAAACCGGATGCGATCCCGCCGCGCCGCGCCGATTCCGGAAGCGTTCCCGCCGCAACGCCCCCCGCGCACGAAACGCGCCGTGAGCCACGGACTCCGCCTGTTCCTCCGGAAGACGATTTTGTAAGTCGTTATGCGAATCTCGACGAAGCGTCCGTCGTCTCCCCCGAAGCGGAAAATTTCGTTCCCGAGCCGGAGGTGCCTACCCCTTCCCGCCGCGATAATACAGACGCGCTCAAGGCGGCGGAAGAAAGCGTTCCCGCCGCGATTCGTGACTATCTCGCCAAAGAATTTCGGGTAAAATTCGACCGCTACGTTCCCGCTGAAGAAGTCCGCATATTCTCTATTCGGGGAGAAATCGAGACCGGAGACAACACGGATTCCCCGACGGAAGAAATCGATGTTTCTCCGGATGAAGACGACTGATTTCTTTTCAACTCCTCTCAAAAAAAATGAATCTCGGCGCACCGCTTCGCATCGGCATTATTTCGGATACGCACGGCTTATTACGTCCGGAAATCCCGGAAATATTTGCCGAAGCCGATCACATTATTCACGCGGGAGACATCGGCAACATTTCCGTTTTGCACAAACTTTCCGAAATCGCACCGGTTACCGCCGTGCGCGGGAACACGGATACCGCTCCCGGATGCCGCAACCTTCCGCTTTGTGAAACGCTACGTCTTTCTTCCGCAGAAATTTTTCTCCACCACGGGCATTTGGAGGAATTTAACTTTCTGCCGCACGGCACCAATGTCCTGATTACGGGGCATACACACATCCCCCTTATTCGCAAGCAAGGCGACGTTCTCGTCATTAATCCCGGATCTGCGGGACCGAGGCGGTTTCGTCTTCCCGTCAGCGTAGGGATGCTGACTATTTTCAACAAAGCCCGATCCGCCGAAATTATCGAAATTTCCGTCTGACTCCGCGGGAACGCCGAGCTCCGCGTATTCCGACTTTCGGTTTGCCTGATGCTCATGTTTTTTTTTAGGATTCGCAAAGTTTATGAATACCAAAAACGCACTGATTCTTCTTTCCGGACTGGCACTTACTCCGTTCTTCTCCGCCTGCTGCGGAACGACGGATCCCTCCGCCGCCGACACCTTCGTCTATGCGACCGAAACCGTCGCCGCAGCAGAGGAACAAACGTCGCCCATTTTTTTGAAAAAGCACCCGTTTCTGAATCCTTCACTGAACATTGCGTGGTCGGAACTCACCCCGGACAAAATCGTTCCGGACATGACGCTTGCGTTGCGCCGTGCCCGCGACAACATCGAAAAAATCGCATCGTTGCCGACAGATCAACCCGGTGTCCTGACTTACGACAACACCGTCGGTGCGCTTTGGGAAAACGCCTCGGAATTTGACTTCGTTTGGGGCAAGGTTACACACCTTGAAAACGTCGCCATGTCGAGCGAGTTCCGCAAAGCCTACGAAGAAATTCTCCCGCAAGTCTCGGAATACGAAACCAACACGGGCTTAGACGAACGGCTTTGGAAAGTCATCAAAGCCTACTCCGAAACGGAAGAAGCCAAAAACCTTCCGCCTCAAAAAGCGCGCTACCTGAAAAAAGTTTGCGACAGCTTCCGTGACGGCGGCGCGGATCTTCCCGAAGCGCTGAAACGCGAGCTTACGGAAATCTCCAAAGAGCTTACCACCGTCACGCAGAAGTTTTCGCAAAACGTCCTGGACGCGACCAATGCATGGAAAAAACTTATTACCGACGAGAACGCTCTCGCCGGACTGCCGGAATCCGACAAAAAAGCGGCATTTGAAGCCGCGAAAAAAGCGGGCTTGGCGAGCGATGAAAATCCGGCTTGGCTTTTTACACTTCAACTCACGTCTTACGGTCCCGCATTAAAATTCCTCGAAAACGAAGAACTTCGTAAAGAAATCTGGACGGCGACGGATACGCTTTGTATCGGCGGAGAATTCGATAACTCCGGAAATATGCTTCGCATCCTTGAGTTGCGCCAACGCGAGGCGGAAATTCTCGGAGAGAAAAACTTCACGGATTTGCTTCTCAAACGCCGCATGGCGAAAAACGGCGAAAACGCCCTCGCCTTCGTCCGTAAGCTTTACGCTCAAACGAAGGTCGCTTTCGACCGCGAATACGCGGAATTGAAGGCATTCCGAAAAGTCAACGATCCCGCCTATGACGGAAGTGATTTTCATCCGTGGGATATTTCGTTCTGGACGGAAAAAATGCGCCGGGCAAATTACAACTTCGATTCCGATGCCGTTAAGCCCTACTTCCCCGAAAACGAAGTTATGGCAGGGATGTTCGAACTGACGGAACGACTCTACAACGTCAAAATCGTCGAAGAAAAGTCCGTATTCATCGAACCCGGTTCCGGAAAAAAAGCTCCCGAAGGCGTATTTGAAGTCTGGCATCCCCAGGTAAAATTCTACTCGCTCTACGACAAAGCGACGGACAAAAAACTCGGTATTTTCTACACCGACTGGTTCCCGCGCGCATCCAAGCGCAACGGAGCATGGATGAATCCCTGCTTTGCCGGAGACCGTTCCCGGGGAGAAATCAACTACGGCCTCGTCTGCGGAAACATGACGGCTCCGATCGGCGACGCGCCCGCGCTCTTCACGCACTACGACGTTACGACGATTTACCACGAGTTCGGACACCTCATGCACCACCTCCTCGGGAACGCCGAGGTTCCCGCCCTCAACGGCACAAGCGTTGTTTGGGACTTCGTCGAACTCCCCTCTCAACTCAACGAAAATTGGGTTTGGGAGCCGGAAGTCCTCAAAGCGTTCGCGCGCCATTACGAAACCGGGGAAACGTTCCCGGACGAACTCATCGAAAAAATGACACGTGCGCGCAATTTCCAAAGTGCATATCAGCAAATGCGCCAGCTCAGCTTTGCGTATATTGATCTCTATTTGCACATGAACGCTAAAGACGTGCTCCAAAGCGGAAAAAAGCTTAACGATATCGGAATTGAACAAACAACGGATTTCTCGTGGCGTCAGTCTCCGGCTCCGAACACGAACCTCAACCGCTTCACCCACCTCTTCCGTAGCCATGTCGGTTATGCTTCCGGCTACTATTCCTACAAGTGGGCGGAAGCGCTCGAAGCCGATGCGTTCTTCTCCGTTTTCCGCAACCCGGACGGCACGCTCAACTACGACAAAGGGATGGATTTCCGCAAAAAAATCCTCGAAAAAGGCGACACTGAAGAAGCGGATGAACTCTTCCGTGATTTCGTCGGACGCGATCCCGACTGGAACGCCATCAACGTCCTTCACGGAATCTCGGACAAATAGCACCGCAAGCTCCCGAAAACAATGAAAAGCGTTCCCGCGAAAAGTCTCACGGGAACGCTTTTTATTTTCCGGAAGCGCGAAAATATGCCGCGCCGGACAGGTTCCTAAAGGCGGGAACGCGGATGAGTCCGCCGATGCTCGTCGGACAGACGGGAACGCTCCACGGCAGTATAAATTTGCGTGGTCCCTATGTCTGCATGCCCGAGCATCTCCTGAATTACCCGCAAATCCGCTCCATTGGCTAACAGATGCGTAGCAAACGCATGCCTCAATTGGTGCGGATGAATTTTCCTGTCGATTCCGGCGCGAAAAACAATTTCCTGCAGGATAACCCAAAGCGTTTTCCGGGAAATCGCTTTTCCCCAGCTGCTGATAAAGAGTGCGCTTCCGGTCTTCGGCTTCGCAAGTCGCGGCCGCCCGTTCTCGGAAAGATAGACAAGAATCGCCTGAACGGCACGCCGCCCCACGGGAACAACACGTTCTTTCGAGCCCTTCCCTCGCACCCGGATAATTCCTTCGTCAAAATTGACGGACTGAATTTCAAGCCCGCAAAGCTCGCTTGCCCGCAAGCCGCTTCCGTACATCACTTCCAGCATGGCGCGATCCCGTAGCCCCTGCGGGGTTTCGGGCATCGGAGCCTCAAGAATTCGCGAAACCTCGTCCACGGAAAGGCGTTCCGGCAATGCAAGGCGATTTTTCGGCCTCGAAACAATTTCGGAGAAATCGTCGCTGCGCATCCCGATTGACACCAAATGTTTGGCAAGTGTTCGAACGGCAGAAAGCTTACGCGCCGCAGAGCGCGCAGACAGCTCTTCTTCATTTAACGCCGCAAGCCATGCGGAAAGATGTTCGGGACGAACCGACTCCCACGTTCCCGCGAGTTTCCGGCGCCGAAGAAAATCTCCGAATTGAAGCAAATCCTTTTCGTAGCTCAGCACCGTGTTTTTTGACAAACCTCGTTCAAGTTCGAGAAATGCCGTAAAATCCTCTATTCCCTCCCGAACGGCGGAAGCGGGAATATAATTCGGAGTCTCGCGTCGACGCGTCATGCTCTCAAGCGCACCCAAAAAAAACCTTAGCGATTCACTATGGACGGTAAATAGTGCTCCTTAAACAATCGCCAAAAGACGACAAAAAACGCTGTCAGAGGCACGGCCAGAACCATACCCAGCACTCCGTCAAACGCTGTCGCCCAGAAGAAAATCGCTACCATTATCACCATCGGATGAAGCCCCGTGCGCTTGCCCATTATTCTCGGCGTAAGGAAATAGGATTCTATCAGTTGTGCCGCGCAGAACGCGGCAAGTGCTCCGACCGCCAGCCAAATTCCGCCCGACAAAAACGCCAGCGGCAAAATTAGCGATAGCCCGATCAAAGTCCCGAAATACGGAATAATATTCATCAAGCCGATTGCCAATCCGATCGGCACACCTCCGGGAATCCCCAAAACGCCGAATCCGAGCGCAAGAATCATGCCGTAAAGCAGACCGATGACCACCTGCCCGCGAAAGAACGCAATCAGAATATCTCGGAACTGACGAACGAGGAAAGCGATATCCCGCGACACGCGTCCGGAAAAAATCTCCTTCGACTCACGTTCAACGACGCCGATGAGGTCCCGTCGCTCAGACATCAGATAATACAGGTAAATCGGAATTGATGCGGCAGCGGCTATTTGGCCGAAAAGAATTCCCGACTTCTGAAAAAACACTTTCAAGCGGGGAACCCACGCCGCCAACGCAGATTTTATCTGCCCGGGAACCGCCGCGTTTCGAGAAAGATATTCGCGTATATTTTCCCGGGTAAAAGACTCGCTTGCCCAGGCTTCAAGCTCAGGAAAGCGGGTCGTCGCCCGCTCCCAAAGCACGGGAAGCTGTCCGAGAAAATCCGCGATTTCACGCACGCACAGCGGGATAACGAGAAATGCAAGCCCTGCCGCCGCCAACAAAATCAGAATAAAAAGCGAGGCGACGGAAAGCCCTCTTGTAAACTTAAATTTCTTTTCAAAAAAATCGCATATCGGCTGTAAAAGCAGAGAAAGAATCATTGCAATAGCAAGCGGCCAAACGACCGCGCTGAACGCCGCAAGAAATTTTGCGCCGAGTGCGAATACGGCTACGATGAACCCGAGAACGACCATTGCCGCAAGGCAAGTCAGCGCCCAAGAGATAATTCGCTTCTGAAAATTACCGAACATTTCCTCGCGCAAAACAACGAGTCTCTGCAAACCGCCGAACCGCTTTTACCAAACGCTGACGATCAGGTCGCGCACTTTCCGGGCAGCCTCGCGGGAAAGCACGGGGAACGATTGCGCCTCGCCCAATCCGGCAGCGGCTCCGGTGTAAACGTCCGTAGAAGCGGAGATTTTACGATTGCGGAAAAAGTATTTTCCCGAGCGCGTGTTCAAAAGCGAGCAATTCAGCTCCAATGTAACGCTTTGGACACTCGCAAGCACGGAATCTTCCGAAGAAGTCGCCGCGATGTTTCGCCGGAATCCGGAAATTTCCACCTGCAACTCTGCCGCGCCGTTTTCAATAACCGTGCTCAGCTTCGGGGTCCGATTGAGGGTGTCCGCGATGTCGCGAGCAAGCATCGCCTGCGCCTGCGGCAAATCCGCATTGTTGACGATAGGAGCAATTTCAATCGTCGCAAAGGGGAGTTTTCCGCGATTGACGAGTGAATAGTTGCACGCGGGAAGCACGCCTAGCAGCATTCCCGCCAAGATTGCGGTAGAAATCAGAGTGAGAATTTTACGCATGGAGAACCTTAGCCGAATTTTGTAAAAGAAAATCAGTTTTCACCGGGATCCCGTAAACCGCCCTCTTCGTCGGCGTTTTTAAAGGGTTCCTCAGCGTTCCCGCCTTCAGCAACCTTTCCGTGGCGGAAACCCATTTCGTCAAGCGTGCTCTGCGACGGCGCATCGAGATAGTCCACCGCATCGTAATTCGGGTAACGCCCGAAAATCCAGTCCACGAAAGTGCGTTCGGAGCGCTCTCCCCGGCGAATACGCTCAATGCGCTCCTGTGCAAGCTTACTCGCCGGAGAATCCGGGGCGATGGAAACGGCTTCATTGTAAAACGTAAGTGCCGCACGCAAATTATTGTGGCGAGAGTAGTAAAAATCACCGAAAACAAGACGGTTTTCCGCAAGCAGATTCGTCAGCGTAACCGTTTTTTCATAGGCATATTCGGCTAAGCGGTGCTCCGGGAACAACGAGTAAAAATCCGTGTAATAATTGATGGCACGCCGCGTCGAAAGCTGATCCCAATCCGCGCCGACGACACCGGCTTCGTAGGTTCTCGCGAGCTCCAAATAGGCATCGGGAACAAATTTTGCGTCAGGATAAATACTTATCATCCGCTCGAGCGAGTCTATCGCGTCCAGTGTTTTATCAAACGAAAACCATTCTCTCGAAAGTTCAAAGGCGAGCTTGCCCTTGTGATAAAGCAGACGCGGCGAAATCGGCAGATGCGGAGCCATTGCGTAAAGGCGATCGTAATAATCGAGTGCAATCGTTCTGTCCTTGAACCACGGCAACCAACCGCCTTTCAGAGGACGCACGTCCTTGCGCACCATCTCCGTTACCAAATAAGCCTGAACTATTGCATCATCAACCCGAGGAGATGCCGGATAAGCATCTTCCAGCGCAGAGAAACAATCAAACGCAGGCGAAAGCTGGCGGCGGTCGGAATAAATTACACCCTGTCGGTAAATGGCTTCCGCCGCAAAATCACTGTCAGGGAAAAGGAACGCCACTTCGGAAAACGAATTCAGCGCCGCGTCAACGGAGCCCCCGGTTTCCTGAGCATAGGCGATGACCAACATGCCAATCGGCAACGCGGATGTTTTGGCGGGAACGCCTTTTTTCAACGCCGTGTCCATCAAAAAATCCGCATAAGCGTTGACTTTTTCGTCAAAAACGAAAACCGACGGCGGGAGGTCCGAAGAATCGGCTTCGGACTCTATAACCCGTGCGACTTCCCGGCGGAGCTCCTCCTTATCCGCCGCATCGGAAGCCGACGCGACGGAAAGCGGCTTTAAATCGCCCGCCGAAGCACATCCGGAAAAGCCAACCGAAATCAGCGCTCCCGCAAATGCCGCCACAGCGATTCCCGTAGCACCGACCTTCTTCCGCAAAGTTTTCCGCATATCTGAAAGAATTGGTAATCCGAAAAAGAAACCGGGGGCAAACACACTCGCAATCGTCAATACTACCCGGCTCCGCTTTTACTATTTCCAACGAATCAGCGTTGCGCCCCAAGTGAAGCCTCCGCCGAACGCCGTAAGAAGCACCAAATCTCCGGGCTGTATCTTGCCCGCACGATACGTTTCCTCCATGCAAATCGGAATCGAGCACGCAGACGTGTTACCCGTCTTCTCGATGTTGATGCAGAATTTTTCCAACGGCACCTTAATTTGGCGGGCGACGGCATCGACGATACGCATATTCGCCTGATGCGGAATCACCCACTTAATCTGGTCGGCAGTAACGTTACACTTTTCGAGCAAACGCATGCAGCATTCGGACATCGTGCGGACCGCGATTTTGAAAACCTGATTGCCCGCCATGGTCAGGCAGTGTTCCTTGTTGCGCACGGTTTCGTAACTTGCCGGATTCATACTGCCGCCCGCAGGCAACGTAAGCAAATCACCCTGCGAACCGTCCGCGCCGAGAATGTTACCGAGAATTCCGACGTAAGGCTCATTACATTTGGTCAAAACAAAAGCCGCAGCTCCGTCGCCGAAAAGCACGCAGGTGCTACGGTCTTCCCAATTGACGATGGAAGAAAGTTTTTCCGCCGTGATAATGAGGACGTTTTTATAATCGCCCGCACGAAGCATGTGATTCGCGACCTGCATCATGTAAACGAAGCCGGAGCACGCGGCCATCATGTCGAATGCGGGAATATCCGTTCTCAGACCGAGCTTTGCCTGAATCTTGCAGGCGGTGGACGGGAAGGTCTGGTCGGCTGTTACCGTTGCGACGATAACCAGGTCGATATCTTCCTTGGAAATTCCGGCATCGACGATTGCCTTTTCCGCAGCGCGGGTGCCGAGGTCGGAAGTCGAATCTTCCGGTGCCGCGATACGGCGCTCAACCATTCCCGTACGGGTGCGAATCCATTCGTCCGAAGTTTCGACAAGACGCTCCAAATCGGCGTTCGTCAAACGGCGTTCCGGCATGTAAACGCCCATGCCTCGAATATAAACTGACGGTGTCGGAGTTCTCATTGGAAGAGTAATAAAACAGTTTTTTTCAGGGAAAGGGAATAAAAATTTAGCGGCGTTCCCGCCGCTAAATTTCAACTCGCAAACATGATTCCTCGAGCGAAGAGTTTTCCGGAAATGCCTTGAACAATTCCGAACAACCGTTGCCCGAAGCGACGCTTGCTCGACTATTTTGTTTTGGGGATATCTTCGCCGATGTCGATATCCTGCGGATGATTGCGCTTTTCCTTTTCGAGACGATGCGCACGGCGAATCTGGCGAATCAGCTTATCCATCAGTTCGTCAATGGATTTATAAAGGTCGGCGGACGTCACGCTGAGCACGATGTTCGGACCCGCGATTTCGATGGTGGATTTCGCGACGAACGACTGCTCCGGTGCCTTCGTCGGAATATATTCCAAATCGAAATTCGCACGGATAATGCGGTCATTATGCTCGAAGAGCTTGGTTGCTTTTTCTCTTACGTAATTCTTAATGGCTTCCGTAAGTTCGAGATTGATACCGGTAATATTAACTTGTCCGTTCATATTTTTGTAATGGGGTTTTGGGTGTATTTTATAGAATTTTATCGTGTCCGAGGCTTCCCTCGAAACGCCCGCGATTGAAGCACATCAGGGCGTGAAAAGCAAGCGAAGTCCGGCGTAAAAGAAGAAATAAAAAAGGATTCCGGCGAAAAAATTTTGTCCCGGAACTTCGAAAAGTCGCAACGTCTGCTCGACGCATTCCCGCGAAAACTTGCCCCTTTCCCATTTCAAAAAAACGGCGTAGAATGCACGGCATTATGCCGTTTCTCGAAGGAAAAAAAATCGCTCTGGGCGTAACCGGATCCATTGCCGCTTACAAAGCCGCCGAAATCACTTCCCTCCTCGTAAAGGAGGGGGCGGAAGTCCAAGTGCTGATGACGGAAGAAGCGAAAGAATTCATCACACCTCTGACACTGAAAACGCTCTCGCGACGCCCCGTTTATTGCGGACTTTGGAACGAAGACGCCGCATCGTGGAAACCCGGGCATATCGAGATTGCCGGGTGGGCGGACTTATTCCTTGTCGCCCCCGCGACGGCTCACATCATCGCCTGTTTTGCCCAAGGCTTAGCCCCGGAAGCGCTTTCCTGCGTCTATCTGGCAACACGCGCGCCCGTTGTAATCGCCCCCGCAATGAACGTCAACATGCTCACGCATCCGGCGACGCAGACGAATCTCAACATCCTGCGGGAACGCGGTAATATCATCATAGAACCGAACGAAGGCATGCTCGCCTGCGGATACTCCGGCAAAGGCAAACTTGCGGCTCCGGCGAAAATCGTTGACCGCCTTGTTGATATTCTCCGCTAAAACGAAGCCGAACAAAAGCAGACTTCAGTTTTTTCTGTTGAGTTTTTTCTTCAAAACCTTGGCGTCGGGCAAATCGGCATCATCGTGCTCGGCGACATCGCGGCGTAAGCGCGGCAGGCTGATGTGGTATTTCATCGCAACGCAACGCAACACGATAACGCTCAGTGCCGTTATAAGCTGAATCGCAGCGGAATCACGTGCCAAGCCCAGTTGCAAACAAACCGCAAAAACGATTCCGCCGAAAACGCACGCTACGGCGTAAATATCTTTACGGAAAATCAGCGGTTCGACATTGATAAAAATATCCCGAAACACGCCGCCTCCGGCTCCCGTAACCATTCCCATCAAAATCGCAACCCAGAGCGGAAATCCGAAATCAAGCGCTTTCTCAATCCCGATAACGGTAAACATTCCCAAGCCGATGGCATCGAACATAAAGATGGATTCGTTCATTCGCAACAACCAGCGTCCGAGCGCCGAAACCAGAACCAGCGCGAACGCGACAACGAGCAGATAAAAATAACCGCCCAACCAAAACGGCTCTTTCGTGCACATCCAAAACGGGGTCTGTCCGAGCATGATATCCCGTAACGTTCCGCCTCCGCACGCCGTTGCCAGCCCCACGATATAAGCTCCGAATAAGTCGAAGTGTTTTGCCGACGAACGGCGGATTCCGGAAATCGCAAAGGCAAAAGTTCCGATATAGTCGATAAGGAGAGTAAGCGTCATAACGCAAAAACAATAAAGTTATTCAGAAAAATGAATCAGGAAATAAATGCGACGACTGCCGTCGAATTGTCACAACCGCCGGCATCGTTTGCGGCGGAAATCAGCGCGGAAGCAATGCTTTCCGGCGTTCCCGTAACCGCTCCGAGCAATGCTCCGATTTTTTCGGAATTCAGCATCCGCGTAATTCCGTCCGTAACCGCCAGAATGCGATCACCGGATCGGGTCTTCAAAGAAAAGACCTGCGGTTCACAGTTTCCGGCAACGCCGAGAACGCGTGTCAAAGTATTCGTGTAAGCTTCGGGGAAATCATCGTTCCCGCGGGCCAACTCTTCTGCCGCTAATGTGTGCTCCTCCGTCAGGCGGGTAAGGACGTTCCCGCGAAGCAGAAAAACACCGCCGTCCCCGACATGCGCACAGTGGAGGATTCCGCTTTCGCCGACCGAGACAACATCCAGTGTCGTCGCGATTCCGAATCCGCCCGAAAGCGTTTCGCCCAGCGCATCAAGCATTGTATCCAATTCCCGATACAAGCGTCTAAAATCCGGACATTCATCCGACGGACAAGCCCCGCTCCCGTTATTTTTTTCAAAAAATACCTTTACGCCTTCCACCGCCGCACGGCTCGCCCGATCGCCGAATTCCAATCCGCCTACGCCGTCGGCGACAGCAAAAAAAACGCCGTTTTCAACATCGCAAAAAAAGGCATCTTCGTTCTCGCGCCGCACACGCCCGACATCGCTTTTTCCGGCGACTGTCCAGAACGTTCTTTTCTGCGGGGCTTCAACCATAAAAACTTATTTCAAAAAATCGGGAATATCCGGCGGTTTAATGGCGGAAAGCGTCTCACGAAACAGGCGTGCGCGCAAGAGATTTTCGCGCTCGCCGTCGCAAACGATACCGCGAAATGCCGCACGGCAAGCGATATGAGCACGTCCTTTCTCTGCCCAAAGGTCGTCGATACGTTCCCGTGTGGAATCCGGAAAGAAACCGCCGTCGCATGCAAAACGCAAAAGCGAAAGCAATTCCGTCGCCTCATCGGCGGTAAGCGATACGGCATAACGCAAATAGCCGTAAGCGCGGGCGATGCGATCGGAAAAATCCGCGCGGGAACGCGAGTAAACCCGCCGTCGCGTCGCCAACTCCTGCTCGGCAATGTCCGATGTCCAACGCTGCACAAGCGCAAGCGTTTCCGCTTCGCTGATGCCGAGCGTGTATTCGTTGGAAATCTGGAAAACGCAACCTCGCGCATCCGAACCTTCCCCGAAGCAACCTCGCACGGTCAGTCCCACTGCATTGAGAGCCCGCACGATTTTTTCCATCTGCCCGTCCATGACGAAACCCGGCAAATGCATCATCACGGAGATTCGCAACCCCGTTCCCGCGTTAGTCGGACACGATGTCAAAAAGCCGTATTTTTTCGAGAAGGAAAATTCCAGGCATTCCGCAAGTTTTTTGTCTGTATCCCGGGCACATGCCCAAGCCGTGCCCAAATCATCGCCGGAGGCAAAAGCCTGCACGCGCAAATGATCTTCTTCGTTCACCATAAGAGCGATTTCCCGGTTCCGGGAAATAATGACACCGGTGCCCTCTCCTCTAAGGTCGGGAGAAATACAATGACTTTCGATCAGAAAATCCCGACGTGTCTCCGAGAGCTCGTTTGCCTCAAAACAAAACGCATCGTGCAATCCCGAAATCTTTTTTGAAGCGGCAACCACCTTTGACCAAACTTCACGGCGGCTGTCCGTTGTCGCCCGGCACGGAAACGGCGTTCCCGCAAGATTACGGGCAAGCCGAACGCGCGTTCCGAGAAAGCACGGAGCGTTATCCCAAAAACCTTCTCGAACCCGCGTTCCCGCCAAAAACTCATCAAATCGTCCGCTCATTTTTTATCGTCTCCGGATGAAGATTCTTTGCGGCGACGAACACGGGACCCCGTTCCCGCCGACGATTTTTTCCCGCCGGGTGCCTTGGACCGGGAAGTTGCGATATTTTTTCTGCGCGAAGATTTTTTGGAGGCTTCTCGCTCGCGCAACGCATCGCGCAACTTCGCCGCGGTCCCGTAATCCTCCTTTTCCACCGCCTCTTTCAGACGCGCTTTCAGGCTTTCCGTATCCGAAGATTTTTCCGTATTTCCGTCAGCGGGAACGCTCTTTCCGGCATCGCCGCGATAATCCCGCCCGCGCTGAATTTTCGGCAACATCTCCGATATTTCTTCGGAAAAAGTTTCGTAGCAGTGCGGGCAACCGAAGAGACGATTTTTATCGAAAACGATATCCGTCATCCCGCAGACCGGACAAACCTTATTCGGTGCCTTCCCGGAAGCGACTTCGGGACGCGATTCGCTATCGGCATCTTTTCCGCCCGCAGCCAAGGTTTTAGCGAGCATTTCCGTAAACTTCAATATCGGCAATTCCGCGACCTTGCTCTTCGCCGCACACTTTTCGCAGAAATGCACCTTGTGAATCTTCCCGTCCACAATTTGCGTCAGATGCACCGTTGCCGGCGCGCCGCAAATATTACATTTGTATTGTTCGCTCATGGGGATTTTTGCTTGGAAATAATGCAATCCATTCCGCACGTATTTTCAATTAGAAACTTTAAAAACACGGCTGTCATTTATTACGTAAAAAAAAGCGTTCCCGCGAAGATATTCTGCGGGAACGCTTTTTTATCGAAAAGGAAAGTAGCCCTTCCCCTCTCGGGTTTATCCGGGCTTATTTGCGGCGCGGTCCGCGATCGCGGTCGCCTCCGCGACGGGGACGATCGCCTCCGCGCGGTTCAGCCGCCTTCGGTTCATACGGACGACCTTCCTTTTCCGCGATTGCGGCACGGCGAGAAAGGCGGACGCGACCCTTTTCGTCGACGCCGACGCACTTGACGATGATTTCGTCGCCGAGCTTCACCACGTCTTCCACCTTGTTCACGCGGAAATCCGCGAGTTCGGAAACGTGAACGAGTCCTTCCTGACCCGGCAGGCATTCCACGAAGCAACCGAATTCCTTAATCGAACGCACAATGCCCTTATAGGTCTTGCCGTTTTCGATTTGCGCCGTCGCGAGATTGACTTCATTGATGGCGAGCTGCATGGATTCCTCGCTCGTCGCGAAGATGTCAACGCGACCGGAATTGTCTTCGTTGATGTCGATTTGAGCCCCGGAAAGTTCGCAAATGCGGCGGATGTTTTTACCGCCCGGACCGATGAGCGCACCGATTTTTTCCGGATTGATCATAATCGTGTGGATGCGCGGAGCCGTCGGCTTAATCGTTGCGGACGGAGCCGGCTTGGCTTCGGTGATCATTCCGAGAATCGCATCGCGTGCAACGCGGTTCTGGCGAATCGCTTCTTTCGCGATATCGAACGGCAAACCGTGAATTTTAAGGTCGAGCTGGAAGCCCGTGATACCGACGGAAGTTCCGCAGATTTTGAAGTCCATGTCGCCGAAGTGGTCTTCCGCGCCGATAATGTCGGTGAGAACGACGTGTTTGACGATCTTTCCGTTTTCGTCCGGAAGCGTCACCAAACCGCAGGAAATCCCGGCGACGGGAGCGGTAATCGGAACACCGGCATCCATAAGCGCGAGCGTGCCGCCGCAAACGGAAGCCATCGAGGTCGAGCCGTTCGATTCCATAATTTCCGAGGAAATACGAATCGCGTACGGGAACTCTTCTTCACTCGGAAGCACGGGAACGAGCGAGCGCTCCGCGAGTGCACCGTGACCGATTTCGCGGCGACCGGGCGAACCGAACTTACCGCATTCGCCGACCGAGAACGGCGGGAAATTGTAGTGGAGGATGAACGATTTCGATTTCGGTCCGCCGGAAAGTCCGTCGAGTTCCTGCGCATCCTTCGACGTGCCGAGCGTTGCGATAACGAGGGCCTGCGTTTCTCCGCGCTGGAAAACAGCGGAACCGTGGACGCTCGGAAGCACGTCCGTCTTGCAGGAAATCGGACGAAGCTGATCGAGCGCGCGACCGTCGGCGCGAACACCCTTATTCAAAATACCTTCGCGATAAACTTTTTCCTGAAGTTCTTCAAATGCGATATTGACGTGGCGCGGGTCAATATTGTCTTCGCCGAGTTCGGCGATGACGATTTCCTTCGCTTCCGCTTTCACGGCGTCCACAGCCGCGTTGCGTTCGAGCTTGCCCGGCAGGTAAACCGCCTTGGCGAGCTTTTCGTCCGTATTCGCAACGCGTTTGCAGATTTCGAAAACCTTTTCGTCGCAAATGACGAGCGGAAATTCTTTCTTCGGCTTGGCGACCTTGGCGGCGAGCTCGCGCTGTGCGGCGATAATTTTCTGAATCGCATTGTGCGCAAATTCGAGTGCTTCAATGAAGCGATCGTCCGGCATCTGGTCTGCGGAACCTTCAATCATCATCATATCCTGCTCATTGCCGACGTAGATAAGGTCGAGCGTCGTATCGAGCATCTGCTCGTGAGTCGGGTTAACGACGAATTCGCCGTTGACTTCGCCGACGCGCACGGCCCCGATCGGTCCGTTCCACGGAATATCCGAGCAGAGAAGCGCGGCGGACGCGCCGTTGACCATGAGAATATCCGGATCCGTGATTTTATCCGTGGCGAGAAGCAAACCGATAACCTGGACTTCGTTCAAAAATCCTTTCGGGAAAAGCGGACGAAGCGGACGGTCGCAAAGGCGGGACGTAAGGATTTCTTTTTCCGTCGGGCGGCCTTCACGCTTGAAATAACCGCCCGGGAAACGACCGGCAGCGGCGAATTTTTCGCGATAGTCAACCGTAAGGGGAAAGAAATCCTGGTCCGGCGAGCGCAATTCGTTTGCGGCAGTCGCGGTAACGAGGACGGTGGTTCCGCCGCAGGAAACCGTAACGGCACCGTTGGCTTGGCGGGCGATGGTGCCCGTGCTGATTGTGATGCCGTAATCTTCGACATTCACGCTGTATTCTTGTTGCATATTTTTTGACTTCTTTTGGTGTCCCGCGGGATTACGGGAACGGGGTTTTGTTTATTATTTGAAAAGAATCCGCATTAACGACGGTATCGCAAAACAAAAGCGTTCCCGCGTAGCCAAAAAACTCGCGGGAACGCTTTTCTCAGACTATCGGCGCAGGCCGAGCTTCTGAATAATCGCTTCGTAGGCTTCGAGCTTATTCTTCTTGAGATAGTTCAGAAGCTTACGACGGCGATTCGTCAAAGCGATCAGACCGTGGCGGCTGTGGAAGTCCTTCTTGTGCGTACGCAGGTGCTCGGTAAGGTGAGCGATGCGTGCAGAAAGAAGAGCGATTTGGACTTCGGAGGAACCCGTGTCCTTGTCGCTGAGTTTGTAATTGCTGATGATTTCGGATTTGTCGTACATAGTATGTTGTTTTGTTTTCAGAGTTGAGAGGTTTCCCGAATGGGATTCCGCGCTTCTGACCCGAAAGTCCGAAACGCCGTCTCACCGAGCGTTCCCGCCCGACAACTCCGGCTTTGCGAGGCTCACACCCCGCAGAACTCGACGTTTGAAAGGTAATCATGTTCCTTTTGCGGTCTTCCCGCAAGCGGAAACTCACACCGCCGAAAATAACGCCCTCCTCCGGGAGATACGAAAAAGGCGTTCCCGCGAATCGGTTTGCGGGAACGCCTTTTTTTTTGAAAACACAAAAGATTATTCTTCGTCGCCGACCTCGTCGTCATCACCGAGGTCCTCGTCCTCAAGCGGAGAGGAGTTGTGGACCAGCTTGCGTTTGGCTTGAGCGACCGGAGAAAGCATTGCCGTGATTGCGCGCCCCTGCAATTTCGGTTTGCTGTCGAGCACTCCGATATGAGAAACGGCTTCAACGAGACGTTGGACGGCTTCGTAACCGAACTCCGGATGTTCGAGTTCCCGAATGCGGAACATGAGGGTAACCTTCACCTTGTTCCCGTTAAAAAGGAACATTTCCGCACGACGCACTTTAACCATGAGGTCGTGTTCGTCGATGCGCGGACGCATCTTAACTTCCTTGAGCTTGGTCGCGGATTGTTTCTGCTGCTTCTGCTTTTTCGCTTCCTCGTAGAGGTATTTCCCGTAATCCACAATGCGGCAGACGGGAGGCTGAGCGTTCGGTGCGATCTCGAGCAAATCGAGCTCGTGAGCCTTGGCGAGAGATAGAGCGGAAGATGTCGCCATGATTCCGAGCTGCTCTCCGCGCGGACCGATAACGCGAATTTCGGGAACGCGAATGCGCTCATTGCGGCGCGGCCCCATGTCTCGACGATTGTTGTTTCGGTTATTATACGATCCCCGGTTCTGACCGGGACGGGCGGAATTATTGTTCCCGCCGAACTGCTTCGGTGCTGCCATTCAGTAATTTATTTTATAAGGAAATATCGCTTTTGTGCGGAAAATCCTGCCCCAAAAACGGGCACTATTCAACACAATACTTTGTTTGCGAAAAAGCCGGAGCGGGAAAAAACTTTCTTTTTCCGGAAAGAATTGAGAATATTTCCGAATGGATCAGAAAGTTCGCGTTACCTTCGGGACAAAACTGGGAATTATCGCCGCCACGGCAGGTTCTGCCGTGGGGCTGGGGAATATTTGGCGTTTTCCCAGTCAGACGGCTCAGGACGGCGGCGCGATTTTCGTATTCGTTTATTTGGCATGCGTCGCGTTTTTCGGAATGCCCATCGTTTTGGCGGAATTTATTCTCGGACGTGCGGGAAAAGCAAATTCGGCGGGAACGTATCGTAATCTTGCCCCGGGAAAAAAGTTTCATTACTTCGGCTATTTCGCGATTGTGGCGGCATTCCTGATTATGGGTTTCTACATGGTGGTTTCCGGATGGACACTGGAATACCTTGCACTCTCAATTACGGGAAAACTCGGACAGACGCAGGATTTTTCGGCACTGTTCGACCAGTTGCGCAACAGCCCGGGAACGCAAATTTTCTGGATGGTCGCCTTTGTTCTGGCAACGGCAGGCATTGTTGCGTTCGGCGTGAAGAAGGGAATTGAACTCGCCAGCAAGCTCATGATGCCGCTCCTGTTCATCGCGATGATTATTCTCTGCGTCCGTGCAGTAACACTTCCGGGTGCCGGAGAAGGACTCTCATACCTTTTCGCACCGAATCTCGAAAACGCAAAAAGCGCAGGCATACGAATTCTGACCGATGCGCTCGGACAAAGCTTTTTCTCGCTCTCCGTCGGAATGGGTTGCCTGATGACCTACGCTTCTTATTTCGGCAAAGATGTCCGGCTCGCAAAAACGGCGGGAACGATGGCAACGCTGGACACGACGGTCGCGCTGCTGGCCGGCGTAATGATTTTTCCGGCGGCATTTGCCCTCACGACGGATACGGGCTCGATGGTTGAAACGCTTAAAGCCGGCGGACCGGGACTTGTCTTCATTGCGATTCCGCAACTTTTGCAATCGCTGCCCGCCGCGCAAATCTGGTCTGTTTTCTTTTTCCTGCTTTTGGTATTGGCTTCGCTGACATCCACGATTTCACTGCTCGAAGTCATCACCGCATTCGTGCACGAAGAGATTCGCATAACGCTCCCGAAGCCGATTCGATTGCGCACAAAAAAATCGGAAACCGAGGTGCTTCATCAGGAATATCGCATTGCGCGCCCGTTCGCCGTAACGGTGATTTCAGCCGGAGTCATTGTTCTCGGCGTTCTCTGCTCATATTCGCTCGGAGAGGAGACCTCGCTGAATCTCTTCGGGCTTAATTTCTTCGACTTCCTTGATTACGTCACGGCAAAGCTGATGATGCCGGTCGGAGGCATTTTCATTTCGCTCTTCGTCGGGTGGTATTTGGATAAAAAAATTCTCGCGGCGGAGCTGTCAAACGAAGGCACGATCCCGCTTCGGTTTTTCAAAACCTACCGCTTCATTTTGCGTTTCGTTGCCCCCGCAGGCATCGCGATCGTCCTTGTTTGCGGGCTAATCGGCTAAAAGCGAGCCCGCACCTCTCGGATTAACACGCATAAACCGGGAATTCCTCACATCGGGAACGTTTTCGGTCGCCCGCCGTGACGCTCGGACTTCCGCAGGTTCGCCGTGAGAAAAATTGACATTCTCCGGGGAAAACGCAGATAATCGCAGACCGCACGGGAGGCGACGCGTTCCCGCCCGATTTTCTTTCATTCCAAACTATGACGCAGGAAATTCAGTCTGACTTTCTTTCTTCGGGAGAAATCTTTGTGGCAATCAATCTGTTGCTCAGCGCAACATTCCTGATCTGCTATCTGTATCAGTTTTTTTATATCGCCGTTCCGTTTTTCGTAAAAGACAAAGCGCATAAGCCGACGACGCCTCACCGCTTTGCCGTTCTCATTTCCGCACGAAATGAATCTGCGGTCTTACCGCTCCTGCTGGAAAGCCTGAACAAGCAAACGTATCCGAGAGCGCATTTCACCGTTTTTGTCATTGCCGACAACTGCACGGACAACACAGCGGGAATCGCCCGGGAAAACGGAGCCGTTGTTTACGAACGCTTCAATAAAGAAAAGGTCGGGAAAGGCTACGCGCTGGATTTTCTCTACGAAAGAATTGCGAAGGACTACGGAGATTCCTATTTTGACGCATATACGATTTTCGATGCGGACAATGTCCTTGACCCGCATTATCTCGAAGAAATCAATAAAACGTTTTCCGACGGCTACGAAGTCATCACCAGCTACCGAAACTCAAAGAATTACGGAGACAACTGGATTACCGCCGGATACGCCCTTTGGTTTCTGCGGGAAAGCGAATATCTGAACCATTCGCGAATGCTTATGAATGCGAGCTGTGCCGTTTCCGGAACGGGGTTCACCTTTGCCTCAAAGATTATGCGCGAAGTCGGCGGGTGGAAATTCTTTCTGCTCACGGAAGATATCGAATTCACGGTTTATAACGTCGTTCGCGGTCGAAAAATCGGCTACGCGAAAGACGCGGAACTCTACGACGAGCAACCCGTAACGTTTGCTCAATCTTGGCGCCAGCGACTTCGCTGGGCAAAAGGCTACATTCAGGTTTGGGGCAAATACGGGAACGCTCTGCTCAAGAATATCTTTTCCGAAAAATTCGCCTCTTGCTACGACATGACAATGACAATCATGCCTGCGCTCGTTCTCAGCATTCTTACGCTGATTAATTGTGCCATCGGAACCGCCGTCGGACTGATTTTCGACTGGGAAATCAAGAAAATCCTGATGAGTCTTTTTCTGACTTTTGCCGGAATTTACGCCACGCTCTGGATTATCGGAGCGATTACGACCGCAACGCAATGGCGGAAAATTCACTGCAACGGATTTAAGAAAATTTTCTACACCTTCTCGTTTCCGATTTTCATGCTTTCCTACCTTCCGATTGCCATCACGGCGATTTTCAGGAAAGTGGAATGGAAGCCGATTGCGCATAATCAGGCAAAACGCCTTTCGGACATCAGAAATTAGAGAACGACTAACAACGAATAATGCCGTATTGAGGTTTTTGTCCGCCGAGGCAAAAACCTCGAACGACAAAACAATCCGCACCCGTTGCCGGTCATTTGCTTTAAAAAAAAACAGGGGCGTTCCCGTGCGGGAAAACCCCTGTTTTTTTTCGGGCTTAAAGCGTCAGAAGAATCTTTCCGGCCCCTAAGCCCTAAGAGCGAATCTTTCGTTTAGCAAACGCCTTGTGCAAGCATCGCGTCGGCGACCTTGACAAAGCCGGCGACGTTCGCACCCTGCACATAGTCGATTGTGCCGTCGTCCTGCGTCCCGTATTTGACGCAGGATTCGTGAATGCTCTTCATGATGCCGTGGAGACGTGCATCAACCTCTTCGCGGCTCCACGAAAGGCGCAGCGAATTTTGCGACATTTCGAGACCGGAAGTGGCGACACCGCCGGCATTTGACGCCTTCCCCGGAGCGTAGAGTATCTTCGCGCCTTGGAACGCGGAAACCGCGTCCGGCGTAGAAGGCATATTCGCACCTTCCGCGACACAGATGACACCGTTTGCGAGAAGCGCTTTCGCTTCGTCTCCGTTGAGCTCGTTTTGCGTGGCGCACGGAAGCGCGATATCGCACTTCACCGACCACGGACGCTGCCCTTCGAGATAATCGAACCCGAACTTCGTTGCCGCATCACGAATACGTCCGCGCGTTACGTTTTTCAGTTCCATTATCCACTCAAGTTGCTCCTTCGTGATGCCGTCCTTCGCAACAATCGTGCCGTTGGAATCGGAAAGCGTGAGCACTTTGGCTCCGAGTTCGAGGCATTTTTCCGCCGCATACTGAGCGACGTTCCCGGATCCGGAAATCGCCACCGTTTTCCCCGCGAAGGAATCCCCCTTCGTTTTGAGCATTTCCTGTGCAAAATAAACCGTGCCGTAGCCCGTCGCTTCCGGACGAATCAGCGAGCCGCCGAAAGACAGCCCCTTGCCCGTAAGGACACCGTCCCAATTTGCCGTCAGCTTCTTATACATGCCGAAGAGGAAGCCGACTTCGCGTGCGCCGACGCCGATATCTCCGGCGGGAACGTCTCGATCCGCTCCGATGTGGCGATAAAGTTCGGACATGAATGCCTGACAAAAGCGCATCACTTCATTGTCGCTCTTGCCCTTCGGATCGAAATCCGAGCCGCCCTTGCCGCCGCCCATCGGCAACGTCGTGAGAGAATTCTTAAAGACCTGCTCAAAAGCGAGGAATTTGAGGATGCTCAAATTCACGGACGGATGGAAGCGAATCCCTCCTTTGTAGGGGCCGATCGCACTGTTCATTTGAATACGGAAGCCGCGATTAACGCGAACATTCCCGGCATCATCCACCCACGGCACGCGGAACATAACCACGCGTTCGGGCTCGACAATGCGCTCGAGAAGCCCCGCTTTGGCGTATTTCGGATTCTTGGAAAGGAATCCGCGGAGGCTGTGAAGGACTTCTTCAACGGCCTGGTGAAATTCCGGCTGATTCGGGTCGCGCGTAACGACGGTTTTCAAAACGGAATCGATAATCGTATCGCTCATTTTTTGATGTAACTGTTGTTGTTTATTTCGGAAAAATCTTTCTGATCGAAAGCGGTCGAAAGTATTCAGAACAAAGATTTTCAAGACAATCCAAAATTTTTAAAATTTTACATTTTTTTCCGATTTTAAAGATTTTCGGAAAACGGAAACACCCGGGTTCACCGCTCAAAAAAAAAGCGTTCCCGCCGCGAAGGACGGGAACGCTTTTCATTTTCGTGAACGCCGTGACTCAGCTCATTTGCGGAGCGGCATCGTCTTTCGACTTCTCCTGCTTTTTCGGAAACATTTCCGAAAGCTTCTTCGTCATATCCATAGTCTTGTCCACGACCGGAGCAACGGCTTCGGAAAGTTTTTTCATCTGATCGCGAAGCTCCACACGGCGGATTTTCCCGCTGATGGTCTTCGGCAATTCTTCGACAAATTCAATTACGCGCGGATACTTGTAAGGCGCAGTCTCGCGTTTAACATGATCCTGAATTTTCTTTTTCAGCTCCTCAAAATCTTTAACGGCATCCTTAAACGTCTTGGACAACACGATGGTCGCCTTAACGACCTGACCGCGAATCGCATCCGGAACGCCGGTAATCGCACACTCGACAACGCCTTCATAAGACATCACGGCGCTCTCAACTTCAAACGGTCCGATACGATACCCGGAACTCTTAATCACGTCGTCATTGCGTCCGACAAACCAAAAGTAGCCGTCTTCGTCGCGCGTGGCAACGTCTCCCGTGTGATACAACCCGTCGTGATAAACCTTTGCGGTAAGTGCACGGTCGCGGAAATACCCTTTAAAAAGCCCGGCAGGACGATCTTCCGGAGCGCAACGGACGACGATTTCGCCCTGCGTTCCCGCGGGAACGGAATTGCCCTCTTCGTCAACGAGATCGACATTGTAAGCGGGATTCGGCTTCCCCATTGAGCCGGGTTTCGGCTCCATCCACGGCGTGGTAAGAATCGTGCAGGTGGTTTCGGTTTGACCGAAGCCTTCGCGCAACTTGATCCCGGTTATTTTGTAAAAATCTTCGTAAACGCTCGGATTGAGCGCCTCGCCCGCAATCGTACACCACTTGAGCGAGGACAAATCGTATTTCGACATATCCTCATGAAGCATGAAGCGGAAGACGGTCGGCGGGGCACAAAACGAGGTAATGCGATAATCCTGAATGATTTGCAGCATATCCGCCGGCGTAAATTTTTCGTGGTCGTAAACGAAAACCGTAGCCCCCGCAAACCACTGACCGTAAAGCTTTCCCCAAACCGCTTTTCCCCAGCCCGTATCGGCAACGGTGAGATGCAGACTTTCTTCGTTGAGGTTGTGCCAATAAGCCCCGGTAACAATATGTCCGAGCGGATAGTTGTAATCATGCGCCACCATCTTCGGGTTTCCGGTCGTTCCCGATGTAAAATAGAGCAGGGAAATATCGTCGTTGCGGTTTGCCGTTTCCGGGCGAACAAATTCCGGGGCGCAATCCATACCGGTGTGAAAATCCTTAAACCCTTCGGGAACGAGCGGTCCCGTGGAGATAAGCGTCTCGAGCGTCGGGCAATCCGGCTTGGACGCACTGACCCGATCGGTAACGAGCTGATCTCCCACGCAGACAATCGCCTTAATCGATGCCGCATTGCAACGATAAACAATGTCTTTCTTCGTCAGAAGGTGCGTTGCGGGAATACAAACCGCACCCAACTTGTGCAGAGCAAGAATCGCGAACCAGAATTCATAACGACGTTTCAGAACGAGCATCACCTTATCTCCGTGCCCGATACCGCAACTCTTGAAAAACGCCGCCGTGCGGTCGCTGTATTTCTTCAAATCCGCAAACGTAAAATCGACATGCTTCCCGCAATCGTTCACCCAGCAAAGCGCCCGCTTATCCGGATGCGTTTCCGCCCATACGTCGATGACGTCATACGAAAAGTTAAAGTTCTCGGGAACTTTGATTTTAAAGTTCTCGGCGAAATCTTCTTGGCTTGTAAACGACGTCTGTGTGAGGAATTTTTCTAACATCTGCTTTTCGATGCGTTCCCGCGGGGAAATTCCCGACGGAACGACTTTTTGGAAATTAAACGCAAGCACTCTTCCGTGTGCAAGAAAAAGACGCATAATTTTAACTGAAAAGTTAAAGTTCTATATCTTTTTAGAACACTCGCCGATGAATGCGGACACAAAAAAAGCCGGGTTTGCCACAACGCCCAAGGAACCTGACTGCCGCTGCTTCCTTCCGGATCTGACGGGGTTCGCCGGCACTTGTCGTTGGGACCCGACCGGGTGAAGCATCCCCGATTTCGTCCGTTGATGCAAGTTTTTTCTCCGACCGAAAATAAAACCTGCATTTCTCCATCACGAAGAGCATCAAATAACGTATGAAAGCAAAGTCGCACTTTTTATTGAGTTCCGAGTCGCGATTAGACTCGTCGAAAAACGTTCCCATGCGCCAACAAAACGCGCCCAAATTCTGCGCATTCTCTTGACATCCGTTTTTTTTTTGTAAAATGCACCATTTTCAAAACACACCCTTTTACGTGCAAAAACAAGCATATATCGCAAAGTTCGTCTCAAAAAAAATTATAAACACCACATGATTTTTGTGAAATCCCGCGAATGCCATTTTTAATGTCTTTTTCTTTTAACCCATCATCCCAACCCTAATCATACACATATATGAATAACATAAAAAAACTGGTTTCGATTCTCGCCATTCTTTCCGGTCTTATCATGGCTGGATGCGCAAGTAGCGGCGAAGGCGGAAATCCCGTCACTACGTGGCAAAACGAACGCGCATTCTCGGAAACGATCAGCAATGCCTACAAGAATAACAAAGCGGTTACGCTCAACGACGTAACCTATAAATCTCAGATTAAAAGTCCGGCACTGGCCGCTCCGGTAAATGCGCTGTCCGCAACGTCCGCTGCAATTTATCTCAGCGTCGTTCGTGGAGTCGATAAAATGTCTGCACAAAACGAAGGTCGCCAGATCTACATCGGAATCGAAAACGATGTCAAAAACGGCGCGAACCGAAAAGATCTGATAGCGCAAATGACACCCGAACAAAAGAAAGCCTATCGGGATTACGAGACCGCAATTAAACTCGTAAATCAGGAAAAAACGCTTCAAACAGTTGTTCTTCCGCTCATTCAAAAAATTGCACAGGAAGCGCAAAAAGTGGTCGATCTCGCTCAGAACCTCAAGAGCGATCCCGAATTCCGAAAACTCGCTGGTCTTGCTGCCATAAAAGCGGGAAAAGAAATCGTCGCCGACGCAGATGCGCTCTCCTCGCAAATTTCCGATGCGAGCAAAGGTGCTCTTCTTTGGCAAAAACTCCTGGAACAGGACAAAGCTGCGAAGGAATTCATGAAGGATTACCCCGTGAAATAATTCACGGGGTTTCCCCCTATTTTTTCTCTCTCCAAAAAATTGACGATATGAGAAAAATCTCCTACGGCATTTCGTTTTTGGGCATTCTCGCACTGGTCGGCTGTGCCACACCGGAAGTTCCGCTCGAACCGACGCTGACCACGTTCTCCCGGGAAAAGCTCGAGGACATGGATGAAATCGCATTGCCGATGAACTACAGTATCGAAAATTTCCGAAAACTGCAGTTAGGCGTCGCCTTTGAGTCCGTAACCGGAATCGACAAAAAAACCGGGGAACCCATTTCCGTCTCCCAAGACCTGAGTGCTCGGCTACAGACGGAAATGGCGAAACTCAAACGGTTCACCATCTACTCGGCACATAACCGGGGTGGCGTAATGTTTTTTGAGGAGCTCGCCGATGTCGACCCGTCAGCAAGCCTTGCTCAGCCGACAAAGGCGAGAAACATAGATCTTGTCCTTTCCGCTCGCGTTTCCGTCACAAAGGAACGTCAGGATCGTTACAATGATACGTTGCTGATTTATGAAGTGGAGTGCGATTTCAACTGCGAAGACCTGAAAACGCACACAGTAAAGTTTGCGGAAAAGGCAAAAGGCAGAACTGCCCGCAAGCAGATCCTATCATTCTCCGGCCGCAAAATGGCAGGTTATTCCGACGCGGATGAAGAACAGGCAATTACAAACGCAGCGATGAAAGCACTCGCTGTTATTGCCAATAAGCTCGGAAACACCTTCCCCGTCGGCGGACAGGTCGTAGGTGTGTCCTCTTCCGGAGACAGAATGCAACTGGACAAAGGTTTTGAAGACGGAATCGGACATAAGCAACAGTGCGTCATCTTTGTCAATGACGGCGGCGTAGATATTCCGCTAGCATTGGCAGAAGCGACACCCGGAAGCAACAAGTCCACACTTTCTGTCTACAAGTGGAACAAAAGCGATGCCGATGCGAAGACGCTAATCCGCGAATATCAGGATGCCCCGAAGCAATTTCTGAGAAGAAATAAGATCTACGCAGTCGGATACGGTCTTTCCACGCCTCCGGAATGGGAAAATGCGAACCCGGGAAGCATGGATGAACAACGCCGCCTGAAATAAACAATAACGCCCGGCAATACTTCGTAGAGACAATGAAAACATTCAACCTATTCCTATTATTATGCCTTGGCTTGATGGGGATTGCCGCTCAAACTCACGCGCTCAGCCTGAGCGCGGAGGTTGAGGTGCTACTTGAATCCGGCGGAAAAACCCAGACCGGAGAAGACGAAACGGTCGGCGTATGGTTTATCGCAATCGGGACCGCAGAGGTCGCAGGCAAGCCGGAAAAAAGTGCCCTCACTCTCGCCGAGCTTGAAGCCAAAAAAGAACTGGCGGCATTTTTATCGCAAACGATAGAAGCGACCTCTTCCTACACTTATGAAGAAAGCGACGGCTCGATAAAAGAAAACTATTCCTCCAGTATGCAAAGTAGAGTCTATGCGTTCTTAAGAGGAATCCGAATCGCTCAAAGAGAAATAAAAAACGGACTCGCAATTGCCGTCGCCGTCACGACGGAAAAAACAATTGATGCCTCCGATCTCCTCGCGCAAAAGATAGAACAGGACGGAGAATCCTGCATCGAAGCCTCCGGCGACGGGAACACATTTGATGAAGCTCTGGCATCCGCCTGCCGGAACGCTTTATCCCAAGCATTCGGCTATACCGTCGTGGCATCGGATTCTGTTTCCGAAAGTGAGACGTTACGTTCCCGTATGTTTTCGGACATTAAAGGAAGTGTTTCCGCATATCGTATTTTGGAACAGCGAACCGAAGGCGATCGGCACTACGTTCGCATCGTTGCCGAGATCAATAAGGACGAATTGAAAGCGAGCTATGGGGCTCAAATGAAGTCTTTCGGAGATCCGCTTTTCTATCTTGAGGCTAAAAATGAGGAAGCCAAAGCCTTATTGACGGACTGGTTTGTCGGGAAAGGTTTCAAGATGACGGGAACGCCGACTAATGCCGACTACAAAATTGAAGTTTCAACAAAATTTTCGAAAGTTAAACATCCCGCAAACAGAAGAGCGGGAACGCAATTGCTGATGAACCTTGTGTGCTATGACAAAGGCGGGGTGCGTCTTTTTAGTCTGCAGAGCGATCCGAGAAAGGCGGCATCGTTTATCGGAACTTCGGAGCGGCAGGAGCAACTTACCGTGGAAAAAGCGATGAACCAGATTGAGGAGCCGCTTCATAAGCGAATTCAGGCGGCGGTGAACGATATGGTTAACAATGGTCGATCTGTCCGTTTGGTTTTCCGCGGAATCAAAACTAAGGAGCAGGCGGAAATGCTTCAGGCATTGTGCGATGAAATAGCAGAAGTTCCAAATGCATCCATTGCCACTTACTCAATCAACGAGCAAGTTCAAACCGCGACGATCCGATTCAATTTGAAGGGGAATTCTGCAGATTTTCTAAGTGAGTTAAAAGAGCGTTGTCCGGATCTTCCGCCAACGATTTCGGTAAAACAGAATAAGATTATTTTTGAATCCAAAGACATTTAAACAACACAAATAAAGGATTAAACATGGATACATACAAAAAATTGAAGATATTGTCTTGTGTGCTTTCTTTCGCACTGGCCCCGTTTTGTATTTACGCCCAAGAAGAACCGGCGACGGATGTTTCCGAAGAGTTGGTGTCTGACGCAGAAGTTTCCACGGAACAAACGGCGGATTCATTGATCCGGGAATTTCTCAGCGAAAAAGGTTGGACAGAAGGCGAGAACGAAAAAAAAGACGGGTCTAAGTTTTTTATTTCCGTAGGAAAAGGGACTGTTTCTGCTCCCATTACGCATAAAAGCTACAATAGTTCCCGAATTCGTGCGTTTGACAAAGCGATGCTTGAGGCGAAAGCTAATATGGCGGAAAGCCTTAAGCAGACGATTTCTGCGTCCGCAACCCGCTTTTTGAGTTCGGGAGGGATGACGGAAACCCCGGATCAGGAACTGGCTCGTGTTGAGAAGCATGCTCCGCCGTCCGGAATTGTTGACAAAGCGGCTCTTTGGGTATCCAAAAAGTTGGATAACGCGCTTAGAGAAGAGGGCTACGACATTGATGCCGAAAAGGCTAAGACTCGGGAAGAACGGGAACGCATTGCCAGTCGCGCGAAAGAATTGATTAACACGGAAACATTTAGCAAGAGGGTGAACTCCCTTGCAAATGTTTCGATTGCCGGATTGCAGGCATTTTATACCGTTGAAGCTCAAAACGGGGACAATGGAGAAGTTGCTGTTGTTGCCATTTGGAGTCCGGCGTTGGCGGAAATGGTGAATGCATTTGTTTCGGGGAAACCCATGAAAGGAACAAAGGCAAAAAAAACGATTAAGGAGCAGATTCCGACATCGACTCAAGAATTACTATCCACGTTCGGCGTTCAGCAAAAAATCAATGAGCGCGGGGAATACGTGCTTGTCTCTTTCGGGCAGGCGGCAGCAAATTCGTCAAGTAGTCTTGCGGAACGTGCGGCTTACGATAAGGCGCGCTTGAATGCGCAGGCTCAGATTCGTCAATTCGCGGGAGAGAATGTGGCGGTTTCCAAAGCTCAGGAAGAAGCAGAACAACTCCAGGAGTTTGATGACGGAGGGATTGATTATTCAGACGAACAAAGCTACAAGTTGTTTCAGCAGAGTGTTGCCAAAGGAATGGTTTGCAATGGGATTCAGAGCTTGCGTAACTGGAAAGCGGTTCATCCCATTAGCGGCAAACCCGTTTTTGGCGTAATTTGCACGTGGAGTCCTTCGCAAGCTGATTCTGCGAAGCAAATGAAAAAAGCGATCGAGACGAGCATGAAGCCGACAAAGTCCGGAGGAAAAGCTTCAAAGAAATCCGAGTCCACAGGAGTGTCTGAATTCTCGGGAGCAGGAGCCGCCGGAGACGAAGATGCGTTTTAATTCCGTATGGGTCGCATGTTCGGCGTTTGCGTTGGCGGTTTGCAATGCAAGCGCCGAACAGGTGTATGCTATTTTTGAATCGAATAAAGAAAATATTTTAGAAAACGGGGTTCGGGAAGCGGAAGGGTTTCGTTTCGGTGTTGGAGTTGGTGCTCCGCTTACGGGAAGTCAGTTTTCACAGAAAGCTGCTCAGGGGAAGTCCGAATTGCTTGCTACGGGAGATCTGATTCGTTCGGTTGCACTTTCGGCCGTTGAGTGGCCTGCATCTATTTCGGAAAAATCCCGCCGGGCGTTATCCGAGTACTATCGCTTTTCCGTGAGTGCGACGCTTTCCCGCGTTACGAAAGTTTATCAAGTCCAGGAAGGGAAGAATTGGACAACTGTCGTTGCCGTTCCCGCAGAGCAAACGGAGCAAGTCTGCAAAATAACATTCCCGGAATTACGGGAACAGCTTTTGCAGCCGAAATATGTTTTTTCGTCTCAAGCTCCGGACGAGGCGATTGTTGAGCTGTTTCAGACCCAAAAACAACCGATTCCGCTCGAAAGAGAGCAGTGGGAAAAATTCCTTTCGAAGGCAAAATTTAAATCGCCCTATTTACATAAGCTACCGCTGTTTGCCGGAAGATGCGATGTGAAACACGAACTGAAGGGCGGGCAATCTTTTTACGAACAGGGAATGGCCGCCTACAGAAAAGGGAAGTTAGACGATGCCTACGGGTTTTTCGTTGATGCCGCCGAAAAATCGTGGACTTTCGATGTCCTCAATATGGCAGGGAATGTCGCTCGGCGAATCGGCAAATACAATGAAGCCGTCCCGTTTCTGATTCATGCTGCTTATCTTGCTCCTGAAAAACCGTTCCCATGGGTGCACTTGGCATTTGTCGCAAAAGCGCAAAAGGATTCCGAGTTGTGTGAATTTTGTTGCCGAGAAGCGGAAGTCCGCAATCCGGATAGATGGACGTTAGAACAACTTGAGATACTCCGAACTCCGGGACAAAAACAGCAAGCGAGTCCCACGTCGGCGGATATCGACGATAAAAGTGGTTTATCAAAAAAAACGTGAACCGAAATCACGAGAAAGCTCGGAAATAAGTATCAGCTTCGCACCTTTCGCGGCGCACGGCGTTTGAGCTTAGCTCCCGAAGCGGATTTCGCTTTTTTCGGGAAATCAAATATCAGCGCGTTGTTTTTTACATCGACCTTAATTGTTCCCGCCGCGAGTTTTCCGTTGCGCAAAATTTCTTCCGCAAGCGGATCTTCAAGATTGCGTTCAACGGCGCGACGCAGAGGACGCGCACCGAACTTTTCGTCATATCCGGCTTCCACCAGGAAGTCCAATACGGCTTCGCTCAGCGACAGGCTTACGCCATGCTGCTCCAAACGCTTGGCGACATTTGCGGTTTCAAGGCGGATAATCTCCGTCAGACTCTTTTTCGTAAGCGGTCTGAAGAAGATCAGCTCCGTAAGGCGATTCAGGAATTCCGGCTTAAACACACGCTTGGTTTCATCGGAAAGCCGCGATTTCGTTTTTTCAAAATCCGCATCCGCATCGAGGCCGACATCGAAACCCATTGCGGCATTTTTCTGCAAAATATCCGCCCCGACATTTGAGGTCATAATAAGAATCGTATTACGAAAATCGACCGTGCGTCCGAGCGAGTCCGTAAGGCGCCCGTCCTCCAAAACCTGTAGCAGAAGCTGAATCACGTCCGGATGCGCTTTCTCGATTTCATCGAATAGTACAACAGAATACGGCTTGCGGCGCACCGCTTCGGTAAGCATTCCGCCCTCTTCGTAGCCGACGTAGCCGGGCGGGGAACCGATGAGGCGCGAAACCGTATGCTTCTCCATGTATTCGGACATATCGATTTGAATCAGCGCATCGCGTTGCCCGAACATCCGCTCGGCGAGCGTTTTCGCAAGGTGAGTCTTTCCGACCCCGGTCGGACCGAGAAAGAGGAAGGACCCGATCGGGCGGCGCGGATCCTTCAAATCCGCACGAGACCGCCGTAACGCACGCGCAATCACCGAACACGCCTCGTCCTGAGCAATAACGGATTTCTGCAAATCCCTTTCGAGTTCGAGCAGTTTTTGAGACTCCGATTTTTCCATGCGCGTAAGCGGAATGCCCGTCCAATCCGAAACGACGTGTAAAACGTGGTCTTCGGTTACGGGTGTCGATGCCGAATCGCGCTTGCGGCGCCACTCTTCCGTAAGTAAATCCCGTTTGGCGACAAGCTCTTTTTCCTCCAGCAAAAGTGCGCCCGCGCGTTCGTAGTCCTCCGCATCGGAGGCGAGTTTTTTCGCGGCGATAACCTCGTCAATTTTTTTTGAAATATCATCAAGCTCGGAAGGCGGCTCAAACGAATCGATACGAACTCGGGAACCGGCTTCGTCAAGGATATCTATTGCCTTGTCCGGCAGGTTTCGCTCGGTAATGTAGCGGTCGGAATAGCGCACGGCGGACACAATTGACTCCGGCGTGTATCGGCAGCGGTGATGCGCTTCGTATTTCGGTGCAACGCCCTGCAAAATGCGAACGGCATCGGCAACGGAAGGCGGTTCGACCTTGACGCTTTGGAAACGGCGCTCCAATGCCGGGTCTTTTTCAACGGATTTGCGGTATTCCGCAAGCGTTGTCGCCCCGATGCACTGAACCTCTCCGCGGGAAAGCGCCGGCTTGAGAATATTTGCCGCATCCATCGAACCTTCGGCACCTCCGGCTCCGATAATCGTGTGGAGTTCGTCGATAAAAAGAATCACATTTTTCGCGCGTTTAATTTCCTCCATCACCAATTTAATGCGCTCTTCAAACTGTCCGCGATACTTCGTTCCCGCAATCATGAGTGCAAGGTCAAGTGCGACAAGCCGTTTTCCCGCAAGAATCTCGGGAACGCTCCCGGACGCGATTGCCTGCGCCAAACCCTCGACGATGGCGGTTTTCCCGACCCCCGCCTCTCCGATGAGAACGGGATTGTTCTTTGTTCGACGGCACAAGATTTGAATCACTCGGCGAATCTCCGCCGTGCGCCCGATTACGGGATCGGTTTCGCCCTTGCGGGCAACTTCAGTAAGGTCGCGACCGAAAGCTTTCAGAGCTGTCATTTTCTCCTGACGGCGATTTCCGTTTTCGATCGGGTCGCGCATTTGCGGCTCGTCATCGTTCCCGCCGGGTGCGGCGGCGGAATCGAGCGGATCGGTTCCGCCGAATCCGCTCGCGCCGAAAATATCTTCTGCCGTCGGCGGCGTTCCCGCGCTCTCCGAAGCGTCCGGATCAAGCTCAATACGAATTTGCCGCCGGGCTTTTTCCAAATTGAGCCCGCGGGATGCGAGCGCCTTGGCGGCAACGCCGTCGCTTTCCGCAAGCAACCCGAGCAAAATGTGTTCCGATCCGATATAATTGTGTCCCAACTGTTTCGCCTCGCGACGGGACAAAAGAAGCACCTTCTGCATGCGCGGAGTAAGCGGAACGGGGTTGGAAATGCGAACGTCCTCCGGTCCGGGTTGAAGGTGTTGCTCGATGGCTTCGCGCAATTTTTCCGGATCGATTCCGAGGCGCACGAGAACATTGTGGGCGACGCCGTTGCCGAGCGAAATCAATCCGAGCAACATATGCTCGGTGCTGACGTAATTGTGATGGCGCCGCGCGGCTTCACTCGCCGCGTTGCGCATTGCGTCTTTTGCCCGTTTGGTGAAATTGTCGTCGTTGTTCATGCTTCTTGGTTTTATTAAAATCAGTGCAGGAAAAATGCCAATTTGAAATTTAATTCGCACGCCACGAACTAAAATCCGGAATGCAGAAGCGCCGGAGCCGCCCTTCCCGAATTTTAATTCGCGTCGCAAATTTGTTTCGCGTTCAGGGGCGGGAACGCATATTTTCCCCGTTTTTACTTTTTTAAATTTAATCACCATGAGCGAAGAACAGAAAAAATCAGGAACCTCTCTCGCGGATATTTCGCACGACCTTTTTGCAGTGCGCACGGAAAAGCTCAACCAACTCCGCGCCGCCGGTGAAGACCCGTTCCGCGCCAACTGGAACCAGACGCACACGTCCAAGGACTGCGTCGCCCTCATGCAACCCGCCATCGATGCCGCCAAAGCCGCGGGAACGGACATTCACGAAATCCCGTCTTCCGCAGAAGAAGTTTCCGTCGCCGGGCGCGTCATCGCAATCCGCATCATGGGCAAAGCGAGCTTCATGAAAGTTCTTGACCGCGACGGCGTGCAACAGGTTTACCTCACGCGCGACATTCTCGGCGAAGACCGCTACAACAGGCATTTTAAGAAAATGGTCGACATCGGCGACTTTGTCGGCGTGCGCGGCGAGCTTTTCGTCACGAAAACCGGAGAAGTTACCGTGCGTGCCCGCGCCTACGAACTCGTTGCGAAAGCACTTCGCCCGCTCCCGGAAAAATGGCACGGCATCACGGACGAAGAACAGGTTTCCCGCCAGCGCTACCTCGACCTCATTGCGAATGCGGAGTCGAAAAAGCGCCTCCTGCAACGCTCGCAAATTATCGCCGAAATTCGAAAATTCCTCTGGGAGCGCGATTTCGTCGAAGTCGAAACGCCGTCGTTGCACCCGATTGCCGGCGGCGCGGCGGCGCGCCCGTTCATCACGCATTTTAACGCGCTCGACTGCGAATTTTTCCTGCGCATCGCGCTCGAACTTCACCTGAAACGCTGCCTCGTCGGCGGAATCGAACGCGTCTTTGAAATCGGCCGCGTTTTCCGCAACGAAGGCATCGACCGCCGCCACAATCCGGAATTTACGATGATGGAAATCTATCAGGCGTATTCCGATTACGAAGGCATGATGACGCTCATTCGCGAACTCATTC
>CAZPYE010000008.1:0-36439 GCA_964590115.1 uncultured Enterobacteriaceae bacterium | reverse complement strand
CCCTTCGCGGTTTTTTCCGACTTCGCCGATTTTGAAGTTTTTTCGGTTTTTCCCGACTGCGGGTCCTCTTCCGGTTTTTCTTTGCGTTCCCGCTTCGGTTTCGGGTTCAGATATTTTTCGGGATAATCCTTCAGGTATTCCCAGTCCGGATATTTCTCGACCTTGTTCAACGCCCGCGAAGAAACATCAATTTTCCATGCCTTAAAATAAGGCGCCAAATTCTTTTCCGTCGCTTCGGAAAGCGTCGTCAAAATCCAATCCCATTTTTCCTGGTCGGAAATATTACCGAAAGGTTTTTTGTGATACTCCATCGCCATCGCACGGAACGCTTCGTAGCCGAGTTCCCGCATCAGTTCGACATAAAAATACAACTTCACGCGAACATCTTCGAAGGGGCTGAATTTTTCCGCGCTACGGAAAAAGGCGGCGACGGATTCGCGCATATCGTCCTCGGCAATACTCGTCCCGTCCCATGCCTTAGCATAGTCCACATCGCAACCGTGCACCTGGGAAATCGTGGAAAAAACGTTTACGGTTACTTCCGTCAGATTCGCACTCGGGATGCAAAAATACGGTGTCGGTCCCTGGTGGTTATGCCCCAATTCGTGCCACAGTCCCCAGCTTCCGGATTTCGTCAAATCCCCGGACTTAATGCAGTTTCCCCAATCCATGTAACCCATCGCCGGATATCCGGAGTGCCCGTATCCGACCGAAATCTGTCGATCGATGACGAAGCGCATCGGCTCGTTGATCCGGTTTTCATCCAAATCCCAACCGACAATCCAATCCTGCACCGCCATTCCGCTCTGCAGCTTTTTACAGACGCGCCGCGGAAGCTTCATCATCTGCAACATGTCCAGCGGAAGCGTAAACGTCAGACGCGGCGTTTGAATTTCTCCCCACGGAGCCTTGTATTCGGCAAGTTGCGTCTTCCACTCCTCGGATGTCGTCAGATATTCCTTTTCCAACGGCTTATCGCCGAAAATATAAAGCGGCGCGGGAACGCCCCCCGAGACGGTCATCTTCGCCGGTTTCACTTTTTTGTGCACGCCGTGAACTTCGATATAAATCAGCCCGCCCACGGGATTGGCGAATTCAAATTTGCGACCGCGAATGTCATCGCCGGAAATGCGAACGGAATTGGTCAGCCTCGGCAGGCGGCGCAATTTTCCGTCGTGGTGTTTTTCCAAATGATTCCAAGTCAGAAAGTCCGACTGAGAGCCGATGCGCAAAGACATGGGTGCCTTGGATTTGCCCTGAAGCGTGAGCGTGATTTTCTGACCGGGCGGAGCCCAAAGCCCCGTGCTGTGCCATCCGCCGATTGCGGGATCGATAACAATCTGACGTTCAACCAAATCCGCTTCCCCCTCGGGAACGCCCGGAAAATCCGCCGCGGCGGGTGCCGCTTTCGTCGTCTTCGGATCGCCTTTAAAAAACTCGTCCATCGAAGCGATCAGTTTTTCGATTTTTCCCTTGTCCGTCCAAGGCGTTTTATCGGACGGAAATTCCGTCATGTCGGATTTTTCCGCCGATTCCCAGCTCCATTTCCCGATGATTTTATCCGGGCGTTTTTTGGTCGGATTAATTTCATCCCGATATTCCGGATAAAAAGTCGTCCCCTCCTGAAGACAGCTTTCCAACACCTCCGCAAGTGTTATATCAACTTTTTTCGGAGCGGCAGAAAGCGTTCCCGCAAAAAAAACCGCGGAAAAAATCAGGCACGAGATTCGGGCTAATACTCTTTTCATTGTCGAATGATTTAAAACCCGAACGAAGCAAAAGACAAAGGCGGATTTTTCCGCCCCGAAAAGCCGCCTTACGACGGCTACGCCAATGCATCGTAAAAAAACTCCGGAAGAGCCGCAATATCCGCTCCGCGCTCGCCTTGAGCCGCTGCAAGTTTGCGAGCCGCGTTTCCGTGAAGAATAACTGCCGCAAGCAGGAGCTCTTTCGGTTCGGCATTTTCGTCCGCAAAATTCTTCGGCGAAGCAAGGAATGCCGCAACCGTTCCCGCCAACACGTCTCCGCTTCCGCCGCGCGCCAACGCCGGCGTTCCCGGGAACGTGAGCCATTCCTCCTCCGCATCGACAATTCGCGAACAAACGCCCTTCAGCACAAGCGTCAGATTGTGTTCCCGACAAAACGCCCTCGCGTGCGCCGGATTCCCGCCGATCCGGGAAAATTCGCCCGCATGCGGCAAAATCACCGTCCTGTCCGGGCCCGCCGCGAAGCGGCGACGGCGTTCCCGCAATGCGTCCGCCGTTCCCGTCCGCAAAGCATCCGCATCGAGAATGAGCGGGATATGCGCAGGCGTTCCCGCCGCGATTTTCCGAATCAGACGCTGTGCCCCCTCCGAAGTTCCCATACCGGAGCCGCAAAGCACGGCGGAAACACGCGGCAAAATTTTTTCAAACTCCGCAAACGCCGCATCGCATTCCAAACCGCCCTCTCCGTTTTCCGTGCAGGGAATCCACATCGCTCCGGGCGCCCGCGCCGCAAAAGCGGGCTGAACCCGCTCCGGACAAATCGCGGAAACCAGCCCCGCCCCGGCACGAAGTGCCGCCAAAACATTCAACATCAGAGCACCGGGCATCGTCCGTGAACCGCCGATAATCAGCACGTGCCCGAAGTCGCGCTTATCGCAGAAAACGGGGCGCGGAACGGAAATTTTTCTCAAAAAATACCGTTCTCCGGCAACCGCTCGCACGAGCGTTTTTCCTCCGGGGAACCCGATGCTCACGGGAACAATTCTCCCGACAAACTCCGGACAACCGAGCAGGGGCGTTTTTAAAATTCCCGTCGGAAACGTAAAATCCGCAGGAACGACACAATGCTCCGCTCCGGCATCGCAGAGCCCCGACGGCAAATCCACACTGCACCAAAGCGAATCGCGGGAACGCAACGAGTCAATCTCCTCAAGTCGGTCGCGAACAAACGCCGGAAAAGGCGGGCGAAAACCATGCCCGAAAACGCCGTCGATAAAAAGTTCCGCCTCGGAAACAAGACCCGCTTCACGTGCGGGAAGCGAATCCGAAGCCTCGGTCAAAAAAGACACCGAGCGTTTTTCCGCGGGAACGGAAGCAAGAAAGAGCTCTAAAAATTTCCGCGTCAGCGGCGCAAGCTTTTCCTCGCTCTCCGCGAAGAAAACGACCGACGCAAAACAACCGACGGCGGAAAAGATTCTCATCGCCGCCACAAGGGCATCGCCTCCGTTGTGACCCTTTCCCGCCAAAACGAAAATGCGGGAAATATCCCTTTTTCCCTCAATACATTCGCGCAAAATCGCCTCTCCGACCCGCGTTCCCGCCGCCGTCATCGCAGCTTCCTCCGTCATTTCCGAAGACTTCGAAAAAAAAGCTCTCTCGAAGGCTTTCGCCTCGGCACAACTCATGACGGGAACGGCATACGCATCTTTTTCCATGCCTCGAATTTAACGGGAACGGGGCGGCGGTGGAAAGTTGAAAAACGCCGGGCGCGGCAACGGCGGCTCAGTCGTCGGGCAGATACTCGTCAAAGACGGGAAAATCCGATTCGAATTCCGAAGCCGCGGGAACGGAATTTTCCGGTGTATTGTAATAAAGCTCCTTCCAACGTTTCAAAATGGCTCCGACAACGGGACCGGACGCGCTCCCGCCGCCGATATTTTCTCCGGGCAGACCTTCGAGAACGACTGTAACGGCAACTTTCGGATCGTGCGCCGGAGCAAATGCCGTAAACCACGCAAGCGTCGTTTTCTCCCTGGGATTCCACTGCGCCGAACCGGATTTTCCCGCAACCTCCAGTCCCGGAACCTGCGCCTTCTTTCCCGTGCCCGAAGAAACGCATTCCGTCATCCCGCGAAGAATTTCCGAATACGCAAAATCGGAAATTCCGAGCGGCTCGCCTCCGTGACTGACGCGGGAACGCGCACGCGCGGGATCGTGAATAACGGACGGTCGCGTCCGCGTCTCCCTGCGCGCGAGAGACGCAGTCATGCAGGCAATGTGCATCGGAGACGTAAGGTGAAAGCCTTGCCCGATTGCGGCATTCGTCGTATCTCCGGCGACCCAGCGCCCGCGCCCGTCATCGAGTTTGTGCTTTGGATTGGCGACAACGAGCCTGCCGAGCACGTCGGACTTGGCTTCGCGCAATTCCGTATCAATATGTTCACCGAACCCGAAACGAAACGCCTCCTCCGCAATCGGTTCTATTCCGAGAATGAGTGCCGCGTTGTAACAATACACATTGGACGAAACGCGAATCATGCGGGCAAGATCCACCGGTCCGAAGGCGACGAGGTCGTGCTCCGGTTTGCGCTGGCGGTTAACGGTAAGAAACGCACCGCAGTCAAATTTTTCCGTCGGAGAAATCGGACCGGACGGACGGTTGGCGGCGGCGGAATTCGGAGAAATTTTTGCAATGGTTTCGGAGTCGTTAAACGTCTTCGAACGCATCGCGGCAACAGCCGTAACGAGCTTGAATGTCGAGCCCGGCGGATAGCGTCCGATGAGTGCGCGATTCCAAAGCATGCGGTTTTCTTCGAGGATTTTGTAATACTCCCGGCTAAAACCGTCGATGCCTTCACTCGGGTCAAAGGCGGGAGCACTCGCAAGCGCAAGAATTTCGCCGGTACGGACATCCAAAACGATTGCCGCGCCTGCGCGGGAACGCATATCAAGAGCTTCCTCCGCCGTTTTTTGAAGTTCCAAATCGACGGACGAAACAAAGGATGCGCCTTTTTCGGGAACGCGTTCGTCGAGTTTTTCATGGAGGTAGCCGAGGTTGTCCACCTGCCAAAGCTGATAGCCGTCACGCCCGCGAATCGTTTCGTCGAAACAGCGCTCGATTCCGAAGCTTCCCTGCTTGCCCTCGCGGGAAGTGATGCGCTTTCGCACGCTGTCCTCCGGAAGGTCTTCGCTAATTTCTCCTTCGTCGCTGACTAATCGACCGATGAGGTGCGCCGCGAGCTTCCCGTGCGGGTAAGTGCGCTCGGTTTCGACAAAAAGCTGCTCGGGAGCATCCGTCGGGAACGCTTCGAGAAAGCGGGATTTTTCCTCCGGAGTCAGTTTCTTTGCCAATGTAAACGGAAGCGCGCGCGCCTCGTTGAGATGGCGGGAAACTTCCGCCGGATCAAGCGTGCGGGAACGCCCGAGAACGCGATTCACGCGGTCGGCATGGCGTTGAACCACCTTCGTTACGGCACTCGCCCGCAAACGCACCGTATCGATTTTCATTCCCGGGAATTTCTTCTGTTCGCGGCGTGCCGCCCGAATGGCATTGCGGGCTTCCACGGAAAATTCTTCCCGCAAAGACCCCAAGTCAATAACGACGGAATAACGCGGACGACTCGATACCAGCACGTTCCCGCGCCGGTCGAGAATATCCCCGCGCGCGGCGGGAACGGTAAGATAACGGGAACTTTGCCGCTCGTATTGATGCAGATAATTTTCCCGATTAAAAATCTGTCGCGTCGCAAGACCGACGAGCAAATAGAGCATGGAGATGCCGATAAGCGCTCCGACAATCACCACGCGTCGCGGACTGATTCCGTTGACTCGAGTGTCACCCAGGCGGCTCATTCTTCGTCCACCTCCCGTTCTCCGACCAGGTCGATTCCGCAAAGGCGATAAAGCGAAACAACGGCATCAAAAAACCACCAACCCGCCAAGACGATGAATGCGGACGACACCGCCGCCGTCGCCAAAAAACCGCCCCAAAAGGCAAATGCCCCGAAATCGCTCCAACTGAATGCGCAAACCCAAAGCAAAAAAATCACAAAATTAAGAATCAGTGCGCAAACGAGCCACTGTTTCGGAGAAGACAAATCGATGTAGGCACGCAGGAACCGCAACGCCAAAAAGAAAATCAGCAGCCACATCACGCCGAATCCCACAGGCGCGGGAACATCCGTTGCCATTTCCCCGAACAGAAAAATCCTCTCGCCCGAGGCGAACAGCGAAGAGTCCATTTTTTCAAACGGAATCGGTTGGGAAAAATCAAACAGAAAACCGCTGACGGCGACGACGCCGAGTCCGCGCGAAAACGGCATCAAAAGCGACGGAACAATAACGAGCAAGCCCGGTGCAAAAATCATCAGATTCCAACGAGCGAGAGCATCCGAGGCGATTCCTGCCAGAAAAATCCACAAATACGCCGCCGCACACGCCGGAATCCAATAAAACGCGCCGACGGAAAAAAATTTCTTTATCGCTTCGCTCACGTTCCCGCCCCCTTTTATTCCGATGCCACGAAATTTTTCAGCACGCCGGGATCGACGGGAACAAGAATCGCCGCCTCCTCAATTGACGCAAGGCGCTGCACCAACTCCACGGGAACTTCCCGGAAAATCCCGTCGGAGGAAGCCGTCGGCGTTCCCGAAAGAAACCCGATTTTCAGCCCCGCCGGAAAAATTCCGCCCAAGCCCGACGTTACAACTTCAAGCCGCGCCGGCAGTTCCGGAAGCACCGTATCCGCCGGAATATCAAAAATCCGCCCCGACGCCGCACGGAACGGAGAAGCTCCCGCGCCCTGATACGTTACCGCGCAATTTTCCGCCCCGGCAATACTCGCCGAAATGCGAAACGCCGGAGACGAAATCAGCTCCACGACGCAGGTGGAATCAAAAACCTGACGCACTCGCCCGACGACGCCGTAAGCATTTACCACCGGACAACCTTCGCAAATTCCGTCCGCCTTTCCTTTTCTTAAAACAATCTGTTGCCACCACATACTGAGGCGGCGCTGAACGACGCGCGCGGGAACAGTCCGAAACTCCGGCCGTTCCTGCATGCCGAGCAATTTCTCCAAACGCGCGATTTCCGCCTTCAACGCAACGTTTTGCGATGTCTCGTATTGCAACGTCGCCGCGAGCCGCGCCGTATCGCGCCCCGCACGAATCAGATCGTTTTTATCGCGGGAACGCATTTCCCAGTAGCGCGCGAGATCGCTCATATGCGACGCAAGCACCAGCGACGGTGCTTCAAATTCGTAGCCGGCATTGTAAACCGCACGCCGGAAAACCGCCGGGGCAAATCACCAGACAATCATGCCCACGAACAGGAAAAAAAACGGGCGCAGATTTCGGGTTTCCGGCGTCATTTTTTATCGAAGCACTTCCGGCGGGAACGCCCGGTAAAAAAAACGAACCGGCATCAGCGGAGCAACGACGCCTTGCCCTCTTTTTCGATAATGGCTCCCGTGCCGTTGACGACGCAACGCAACGGGTCTTCCGCCACAAAGAACGGCATTCCCATTCTGTCGCTCAAAAGGCGATCCAGCCCGCGAATCAGCGCGCCGCCGCCCGCGAGCGCCGCGCCGCGGTCGAGCAACTGCCCGGCGGATTCCGGCGGGCAAACTTCGAGAGTTTTGGAAATACCTTCGATAATTTCGTCAAAATTGTGTTTGAGCGCTTCGCGGATTTCGACCGAATTCACCGTTTGCGCCTTCGGCAAGCCGGAAATAGAATCGCGCCCCTTGATTTCGAGGGAAAGTTCCTGATCCAGCGGATACGCCGAGCCGATTTGCACCTTAATGCGCTCGGCGGTTTTGGATGCAATCACAAGCCCGTAAGCATTTTTGACGTAGTTGACAATCGTTTTGTCAAACTCGTCTCCGCCGACGCGAATACTGCGTGCGGCAACGATGCCGCCGAGGGAAAGAATTGCGATTTCCGAAGTTCCGCCGCCGATATCGACGACCATTGACGTTTCCGATTCGCCGACCGGAAGCCCGGCGCCGAGTGCCGACGCCTTCGGTTCCGGCACCGTCAAAACGTGCTGCGCTCCCGCACGATACGCGGAATCCTTCACCGCGCGTTCTTCCACCGGCGTAATGCCGTAGGGCACCGCGATAACGACCGTAAGATGCGTCAAAAATGAGTGCTGCCCCGCTTTTTTGATGAAATAACGCAACATGTGTTCGCTGACTTCAAAGTCCGCGATGACACCGTTTTTCATCGGACGAACGACTTCAATTCCGGTCGGCGCCAAATCCGCCATTTCCTTTGCCTCCAAGCCGATTGCGAGCGGACGGCGCGTCTTTGAATCAATCGCAACGAAGCTCGGTTCGTTCATGATGATCCCGCGACCTTTGACATAGACGAGAACGTTCGCCGTGCCCAAGTCAATACCGATTGCCGTGGAGAAAATGCCCGGAATTTTCTTAATCATAATTTTCCAAAAAAAACGTTTTCCCAAAAGGAAATATCAACGACAGAAGATTGTCAACGGCGCGCGGGAAAATTCTGCCTTCGACGCGTTGACTCATAGCCGGAAAACGGGAATCGGCACCCGGACTCAAGACCGGAACCGTCTCGCTAAATTTCTGTTTACCGCCGAGCGGGACAACCGTTATCATTCGCCCGATGAATTTGTTTCAGGCATATTTGGCAACAGGAAGCGTCCTGACGGGAATCGGTGCTCTTTTTTTAATCTCCGGCAAAAAATTTTCTTCGGCGCTGACGGTGCTTCCGCGTTCCCGCGCCGCCGCCGTCGTCCTTTGGGGAGGAGCCTTTGCGTGGTTCATCTTTCATCTGCTGACAATTCCGAACGTGGACCTCGCCGGGTTTCCGCGCTCTTGGCTAATTGCCCTTTTCGGCGGAGCGGGATTGCTTGCGTTCAGGTTTCTGCCGGATCTTCTTGCGCTCAGGGGGCTTGCCGTTCTCGTCCTTTTTGCCTGCAATGAATTGCTCTCCGCCGGATTCGGGCAACTCCCCTATTCCCGTGTTCTCGCGGGAACGGCATACCTGCTGATTATCGTCGCGCTTTGGGGCGGAGCTTCTCCGTATGTTTGGCGAAATGCAATTGACCGGGTTGCCCGAGACGGACGCACGCGGAAAATTGCAGGCGTAACCGCCCTTTGCCTCGGAATCGTCAATTTGGTCGCCGGACTCGTTTGGCTTCCCTGACACTCGGAAAAAAATCAATTTATGAATTCAGAAGATTTTCATCCCTCTCCCGTCTTACTGCTTGTCTCCGGTCCCGCCGGCAGCGGGAAAACAACGCTTTGCGACCGCATGACCGCCGCGTTCCCGCAGGACATCCGCCGCGTTGTAACCTGCACGACGAGAGCCCCTCGGGGAACGGAAAAAAACGGCGAAGACTACTTTTTTCTCTCGCACGAAGAATTTGAACGCGGAATCCTCGAAGGGGATTTCCTCGAACACGCACGCGTGCACTCCAACCGCTACGGCACGAGACACGCTCAGGTTCGCGAGATTCTCGACGCCGGGCGCGATGTCCTTCTCAACCTTGACGTCCAAGGTGCTACAACGGTGCGCCGAGTCGCTCAAAAAGACGCACGCATCGCTCGCTCGCTCGTCTCCGTGTTTATCATGCCGCCAAGCGTGGAGGAATTGCGTTCCCGCCTCACCGGACGAGGAACGGATGCCCCGGACGAAATCGAGCGCAGAATGCGCGTCGCACTGGACGAGATGGCGCGTTGGCGCGAATATGATTACTGCTTGGTTTCCGGATCGCGGGAACGCGATTTCGAAAAAATTCGAGCCCTCTACGCGGCGGCAAAAATGCGCGTGCACTGAAAATAGACAACCTGAAAATAATGTTGTCTAATCTCGATGAAAACGCAGAATTGGAAAATCGTTTAACCCAATAACACCAACAATATTATGTTCAAAAAATCCAAAATCGCACTCGTCGTCGCTGCTGCCGCCGCGATGTTCACGCTCACCGGTTGCCTCGGCGACTCTTCGAAAAAAGCAGACACGTTCGCCTGCATCAAGACGATCCACAAATACAACACGGGCGAAATCTCTCAGAACAAGTGGGTGAATGAAATTCTGTTCATCATCCCGGGCGGAATTTGCTACGGAATCGGCGGCTTCCTTGATGCCGTAATCTTCAATTCCATCCAGTTCTGGACCGGCGAAAACCCGCTCCTCGCTCAGGATGTCAACGGTGTCGAATACCAAATCGTTAAGAACGACACGACGGTTACGGTTACCAACCTCTCCACGAACGAAAGCGCAGAAGTCGCTCTCTAAGCCGATATCGTTTTTACAATCGGAAAAAAAACGGCGTTCCCGTGCGGGAGTGCCGTTTTTTTTTTGCGGCTCCGAAAAAAGCGACACGACTCCGCGCGCCGAAAAACAAATCCGAAAAGCACTTTCAATTTGCGCGAAGTCGCGGGAAGGCGGAAAATCCGGAGTATGGATTCTCCGCCTCAAAAAGGTTTTTCCGACGCATTTCGCTGGGCAATCTACGACCTCGGACACACGGCGTTTTCAATGATTGTGCTCGCCGTGATGTTTCCGATTTTATTCAACGATTACTGGAGCACCTCCCTTCCCGAACCGAGCGAAAAAACGCTGTGGTATTCGCTGACGCTTGCGGCCGCGAGCATTTTCGTCGCACTGATTTCTCCGTTCCTTGCCGTTGTCGCACAATCCGGCGGACGGCGCATGACGTTTTTCCGCGTTCTCGCGGGAACGGGAATTATCGGTATGGCGGCACTCGCACTTGCAGGCGAAGGAGAATGGCAGTCGGCATCGGTGATTTACATTGTAGCCGCAATCGGATTTTTCGGAGCCAATTTATTCTATGATTCGCTTCTGCTCGACGTTGCCGCACCCGGAAAGCGGCATTTCATAAGCGGACTTGCGTTTTCGCTCGGTTATCTGGGCGGAGTGCTTCTGCTCGGCGGCATTTTCGCGTGGATGCAGTTCCTGAGCGAAAAAATCGCGGTCGGGCAGCTCTTTGTCTTCGGCGCGATTTGGTGGCTTGCCTTTGCGTTCCCGCTTCTGCTCCGCAAGGAGAGAGTCCCCGAAAACGCGGCGAATGCCGGATGCAACGAATCGGCATCCTCCTTCGGAAAGAACCTTTCCGAACTTCGCGAAACCTGCGCCGCCTTTCTGCGGGAACGCAACGCATGCCGCTTCATTCTCGCTTATTTCTGCTATATCGACGGGGTCCACACCATTATTACAAGCGCGGTCCGCTACGGGAACGCACTCGGATTTTCTCAAACGGACCTGTTTATTGCGCTCTTTATCGTGCAAATTTTCGGCGTTCCCTGCGCAATGCTTTTCGGTCAACTCGGGAAAATCTTCGGAGCTCGAACCGTCCTCTTCGTTGCGCTCTCAATTTATATCGGCGTTGCGATTTACGGCGCAATCATGCCTGCGGAAACGATTTCGTTTTTCGGATTCGAGCTCTCGCCGATGTTTGTTCTCGCGGCTCTCATCGGCATGGTGCAAGGCGGTGTCCAAGCGCTTTCGCGGTCCTTTTTCGCGACGCTGATTCCGCCCGGACGAGAAATCTCGTTTTTCGGATTTTACAGCATGATAGGACGTTGCTCGACAATCCTCGGTCCGATTCTCCTTGCGGCAATCGCGGCGGTTTTCCCCGCCGGGGAAGACGGACTTTTTTCCACCCGCGCCGGAATCGCCGCCATCGCCCTGCTTTTCGCCGCCGGCATGGTCTTGCTCGCAAAAGTCGAAAAAAAGAGCTAAGTTTTCGCATCTGCGCAAAATCGTAAAAAATGCTGACGGGACCTTACAACCTGAACACGACTCGCGAATTACTCGCGTTACTTTCGCACTCGCCGAAAAAATGGCTGGGGCAAAATTTTCTCGTTGACGGGAACATCGTTCGCAAATCGCTCGAACTCGCGAACGTCCGCGCCGACGACGTTATCGTGGAAGTCGGCCCCGGATTGGGAACGCTTACGACAACGCTCCTGCAAGCAGGCGCAAAAGTTTTTGCCGTAGAACGCGACGCAACGCTCGCCGCGCACTTGCGGGAACGCGTTGCTCCGAATTATCCGGAATCCTTCGATTTGACCGAAGGCGACGCGATGGATTTCCCCCTTGCCGCATTTCCCGAAAAGATGCCCGCCGGCACGCCTTTCAAAATCGTCGCCAACCTGCCCTACGCCATTTCGACACCGTGGATGGATTCCGTTCTGGAAGGCGGAAACCTTCCGGAAACCCTTGTGCTTATGCTTCAAAAAGAAGCGGCGGATCGCTTCACGGCTGCCCCGGGAACGAAAAACTACGGCGCGCTTTCGGTCATTCTCGAAGCGGCTTACGAGCGTGCGCCCGGACACAAAGTCCCCGCACAGTGTTTTTTCCCGCCGCCGAAAGTCGATTCGTATCTGTTGCATTTGCGGCGCCGGAAAAACCCGGTGATTTTTTGCCGTCCGGCGAGAAAACTCATCCGCGAACTTTTTATTTACCGCCGCAAGCAACTCGGCTCCGTGCTGAAAAAACTATCGACGGCACCGGACGTTCCCGCAGAAAAGATTTCCGCATGGCTTGACGCGCTCCCGCAATTCGGAGTCGATGCTCTTGCCCGCCCGGAATGCGTTCCCGCAGAAGCCTGGCTCACACTGAACACGGCTCTTGGTGAAAATTAAAATCCGATCCCGAAGCTTTAATTATGAATCCGAACGCTCCGGTTCTCCGCGTGGAAGACGTTTCCGTAAAGTTCGTGCGACGCACGGGAACGCGAAATTTTTTCGGACTCGGAAAAAAAGAAATTTTCACGGCGGTAAATCGCGTTTCGTTTGACGTTCCCGCCGGGAAAACCGTCGGGCTCGTCGGCGAATCCGGTTGCGGAAAATCGACCTTGGGCCGTGCGATTCTTCGACTGCAAGCTATCGACTCCGGGAAGATTTTTTGCGGAGAAGAAGAAATTTCGAGGTTTCCCGGAGCCCGCATGCCCTTGCCTCTGCGCCGGAAAATTCAAATGATTTTCCAAAATCCCTACGCCTCGCTCAATCCGCGCCAAACCGTTTTTAATATTCTTTCCGAGCCGCTTGAAATTCATTTTCCGAAAATGACCGCACGGGAACGCGCAGACGAAACGGTCGCACTCCTCGAACAGGTCGGACTCTGCGCAGACCACCGCCTGCGTTACCCGCACGAATTTTCCGGCGGGCAACGCCAGCGCATCGCCATCGCACGCGCCCTCGCGGTAAAACCGGAACTTATTGTTTGCGACGAACCCGTGTCGGCTCTCGACGTTTCCGTGCAGGCTCAAATCGTTGAGCTTCTGAAAAATATTCAAACGCAAACCGGCGTCGCCTATCTGTTTGTCGCACACGACCTGGCGGTTGTCGAAGACCTCAGCGACTTTGTCCTCGTAATGCGCCGAGGCGAAATTGTCGAACGCGGCACGCCGCAGGAAGTTTACGGCTCCCCGAAAGCCGACTACACAAAAACGCTCCTCGCCGCCGTCCCGCGCCTTTAAGTCCCGCCAAGCAAAATTTTCCCCTAACTCCCCCATAAAAAAAGCGTTCCCGCAGGAACCGCGGGAACGCCCAACTAACTTCATCTAATCTATATATTTCTCAGGCGAGATGCACTGCATCGTCGCCTGAAAATCTTTTTAACGACGGTTACGACGACGGCGAGATGCCGCAAGCGCCAACGCGCCCGCACCCGCCAACAAACCGAACGCCGACGGCTCCGGAACGTTGATAATCAGAGTGGCAATATCTGCGGTCGTCCCCTCGTAAGCAACTCCTGTCTGGTAGAGGACTCCATACTGTCCGACTCCGATTTGGTCTGCGTCATCAACGAGCCCTGCAGATGTCCATTCGTATTGTTCAAGCGCGCCGGAAAGAGCGATTTCGAAATACTCTTCGCTTCCCACCAAATCAGAGAAATTCCAAAAACCGTTTCCATTCGCTCCTTCGACAACGATCAAGTTTCTTGAATATGTTTTTTCGGAAAGAAGCTTGCTGATATCAGCGTCTGTCAAAGACACAGTAAAAGAAATCTTATCGCCGTCTTCGCCCCGTGTATTATTACCGAAATTAATACCGCCTTTTACCTGACTTGCCACGATTTGCCCGTCGGTCCCGAAATCAATCGAAACGGTGTTCGGCAAAGTGCTCCCCACTGTCATATTTGTCAACGAAAGCACTTCGCCAAGGGCAAGCGAAGCACTTGAAGAATTGAAGCTTAATGTTCCGACACTCCCGCCTTTTTCCATTACAACGTTGTTGGCAGTCGCGATGGAAAGCGTCCCTATTGTTGTTTTTCCGGAAAACGACACCCCGCTGTTAAGGGTAATTCCCGTTATATCCACATCTCCGCCAAATGTAATACCCGATCCGGTTACAGACAGCGTGCTCTTCGTGGTTACAATGTCGCCGTTATCATCTTCAATCTTATCCGTAACCGCTCCGTTAATGTTCACGGCATTTGTCCCGCCGGCTTTAATGGCGGCATCTTCTACGACATAGAGATTCCCGGTAAGAGTGGTAACATAGTTACTCCCGTCATTCCCAAAGCGAATCCCGACATTGTTATATAACGCGCCATTTCCCGACTCTGTATAAGTGGTTGCACCGAGAACTATATCGTTGTCTATATCAAGATCTTGTCCGTTATCCCATGTCTGCAAAAAAATTTGACTACTTCCGCCTACAACGATGGTTCCGTCCGGAATCGATGAAGACTTGATTTCTCTTTTAGATCCGGAAATCTGAAGCGAAAGGTCGTCGGAAGCGTATGTTTTGCTCCATGTCCCAGACGCATTGCTGATAGTATAAGTAGCGTAGTAAATTGCAGTAACAACATCGTTATTGATAGTAATTTCGTCTGCAAGAGTTCCGTTCGTCGATTTGAGACCACTTGCACCGTAAATCTTCGTCCTATCGGTATCTGTCGCATACATATATGTCCCGGACGTATTAATTGACGCGGTAACAGTAACGACATTGTCATTCGCATATTCTGCTAACGTGGAAGCGGAAACCGTGCCGCCGTCAGTCCAAAACGCTCCATTCCAATTCCCTGTAAGCCCTCCGTCCTCAGTAGTATAGAATCCCCACGTGGATTTAGAATCATAAACATAGATAATGTTTTCGGCGGTCGTCCACCCCAATGTCATATCGAATTTCAAATTCGCATGATCCAAACCGGTAACGACTCCGGTAGTTGAATCATAGTTAATCCCGTTCTCACTGTAGCTGTCAGATGTGGAAAAGCTTGAAAAAGAAACCGCATCGGCAGTTATCCCGTGGGAAAAAGTGCTTCCCGCAACAAGAAGCACAGCGGAGGTGAAAAAGAATTTTGAGGACTTCATATTCAACAGATTAATTAGGTGTGAAAGATTGATGTTCTGTTGAATCTTAGTTTTTTTTTTTCGATTTTTGGCAAGAGGAAAATAAGACAATTTGACATCAAACACCACCGCAACGGTAGTCATTCATTCTCCATAGTATTTATGCGGGTTCGCCGACGATTCCATGAATCTCGACAAGCGGAAAATTTTTATGCGGGAGGAAGAAAAATGCGTTTCCGATAAAAAAACTACAGATAAAAATGTTGCAGATTTTAACGGCGTTCCCGAATTTTCACTCTCTGACAAAAAAGATTTTTTATTTCCTTTTAGTTAATAATAATCCGTGAAAAAAAGGCGGGGTTTTCCAAGTGCGGGGAATGTCCGCTTGCGGGAACGCGAGCAATGCGGGAACGCGGAATTTTTTCGCTCATCTTTTCTGCGATTGAGGAGAATTTTTCGTCCTCTTCGCCGACGACCAAGGTTGTCTTCGGAGAAGCGATTTCGTGAAGATTTTCCCAAAGAGACGGAAGAGCACCCGTCCCGAGCAAACGCAAGTGCGCCGCCCAAATGCGGAAATCGGCAGTTGCGCGACGGGCGAGCAGGCGTTCCCGCCACGGCGAAGGCTGGCGCTCCTGCGTTGCGATCAGAGGGAGTTTCCTCCACTTTTCGTAAAAATCTTTCGCCGATGCAAGTGCTTCGATTTGCGTTGCCAATGCTTCGTCCGCTTCACGCCTCGCTTTGCGTTCCCGCACATCGGCGATTCCCGGAGACGCGGAAATCAATACGAATTCGTCTCCCTCCGCCCATGAGATTTCCCGAGCCAAATGCAACGCGATTCTCCCGCCCATCGAATATCCGAGCAAAACACGCGGCTTCCCCGCAAGTTTTTCCCAGCGTTCCCGCAAAAAAGCGCAAAGCCCGGAAAGAGGAAGCGGCGGAAGATCCGGCGTATCCCAGGATACACTTTCAGAGTAATGATTTTTCAGATACTCAAAATCTTCTCCGGATCCCGTGAATCCGTGCAAGGCGAGAATACCGACCGAGCGATACCGATTCGGAGCCGGCGTTCCCGCCGCGGGCAACGTGCTTTCGCAATCCATAATTCGGCGAGAGCCTCAGTTCTTCATCGGTTTAAGCTCAATGCCCAACTTGTGGACTTTGTAATGCATGAGGCGTGCGGAAAGGCGAAGCTCGCGCGCGGCGGCGGACATATTGCCTTCGTGACGCCGTAGCGACTCCACGAGCAATTCGCGCTCAAATTCGTCAACAAGGGTTTTATACGGAAGCGTCAGATCTCCGGAACGCAGGCGCGTCGCCCCCGTGCTGTCGCTTTGGAGCGAAGGCGGAAGGTTGTAACTGCGGACGCATTCGTCGCGAGCCGTCAATACCGCCCGCTCGATGCAGGCTTCGAGTTCGCGCACGTTTCCGGGCCAAGTATAAGAAACCAGCAAGTTAATTGCGGGAGTCGAAATCCGGCGGATTTTTTTGCCGTAACGCAGGTTAAACTTACGGATAAAATGCTCCGCGAGGGGAATGATATCGCAGCGGCGTTTGACGAGTTCCGGCAAAACAATCGGAAAGACGTTAATCTTGTAAAAGAACTCCTCGCGCAGTTTTCCCCGTGCAATCATTTCCTCCGGATTCCGGCTCGTTGCCGCAATAAAGCGCACGTCCGCATGCTGTGTCGAAGGCGAGCCGAGGCGTCGATAAGTTTTTTCCTGAATCAGTTGCAGGACTTTTACCTGGAGTGCGGGAGAAAGCTCGCCGATTTCGTCGAGAAAGAGCGTTCCGCCGTCCGCCTCGGCAATGCGTCCCGAACGGCGCGACGTTGCCCCCGCAAAGGCGCCCTTCTCGTATCCGAAAAGTTCCGCCTCAAAAAGATGCTCCGGCAATGCCGCGCAATTCAGCTTCACGAAATTTTTTCCTGCACGTGCGCTCCGTGCGTGAATCTCGGCGGCGACGAGTTCCTTGCCCGTTCCCGACGCGCCGCGAATCAGCGCGGGAACGTCCAGAGGCGCAATTTGGCGAATTTCGTCGCAGACGGCACGAATCAGCGGGGACGTGCCGACGATTTGGCCGAGTGCTTCGGAGCCTTCAAGGAATTCGCGAAGCTGGAGATTTTCCCGCTTAAGGGCATCGCGTTCCCGCCCCGCCCGATGCCGTTCGGCAACCGCTTCTGCCGCCAGGCTCCCGACGATTTCGAGGAAGCGCAGTTTTTCCTGAAGGCGAGGAAGCGACTCTTTCTCACAGTCGATACTGAGGGTTCCGATAACGTCTTCCCGGTGCATGACGGGAACGCAAAGGAATGAGATACCCCGGCCTTCCGCGCGGGCTCCGGTCAAATTTAAAAAACGGGAATCCTTGGAAATATCGGGAACCAAACAGGGCGTTCCCGTTTCCGCCACCGTTCCCGTGATCCCGACGCCGAGATGATAGATTCCGCGCCGCCGCTCGCCTTCATCCAATCCGCGGGAAACCTCAATGCAAAACGTATCTCCGTGGCGCAACGTAAAGGTGCCCCGAAGCATAGACATCTCACGGCTCAAAATATCCAAAACCTGTTCCAACAACGCGGCGCCGCCCTCCGACCGCACTGCCGCAGAACTGATTTTTTGGAGCACCGCCAATTCCGTTTTCAAGAGGTCGATCATAATGGGGATTGCGAAAAGTTATCGTCTCAAAACCACGGGAACGCGAGAAAAAAAGCGTGCTCCGGGAGAGGAACACGCTTTTTTTTCGAAGACGGGAGCAACGGCTTATCCGCGCAGTTTTGCACAGAAACGGGCAATGCGTTCCAGCCCTTTCCTGATGATTTCGTCAGACGTGGCGTAGCTGAGGCGAATATAGCCTTCCGCCCCGAATGCAATGCCGGGAACGACGGCAACAAGCTCTTCTTCCAAAAGCTTTGCTGCAAATTCCGCAGAACTCATTCCGAAAGATTTGATATTCGGGAACAGGTAAAACGCCCCCTGCGAGCGATAGCAGGAAATTCCCGGAATGGCGTTGAGCCCTTCCCAAAGCAAACGACGGCGGCGATCAAAGTTCGCAAGCATTTCCGAAATTGCCGCCTGCGCCTTTTCCGGCTGTTCGTAAACGGCAAGTGCGCCGAACTGCGCAAAGCTCGTGCAGTTCGAGGACATTTGGCTCTGCAGATTCGAAATTGCCTTAGCAATCGGAAGCGGAGCCGCTATCGTGCCGAGGCGCCAACCGGTCATCGCATAAGTCTTCGCAAAACCGGAAGCCGTAATGACGAGCTCGGATGCGCGCTCGGAGAATGTCGCCGGATGGCTTGATGCCACGCCGTCGTAAGTCAGGTGTGCGTAGATTTCATCGGAAAGGATGTAAATGCCGTTTTCGACGGCGACCGACACCAACGCTTCAAGCTCCTCGCGGGAATAAACGGCACCGGTCGGGTTTGACGGAGACGTGAGAATGAGCATCTTCGTCTTCGGCGTAATTGCCGCACGAAGTTGCTCCGGTGTGATTTTGAATCCGGCGGTATCTTCCGCGAGAACAAATTTCGGCGTTCCGCCCGCGAGCTTCACCATTTCCGGGTAGCTGACCCAATACGGAGCCGGAATAATCACCTCGTCTCCCGGGCTAATTGTCGCCACTACCGCAAGGTAGCAGGACATTTTTCCGCCGGGGCTGAGAACGATATTCGCCTCCGTGATATTGCGGAATCCCCGTGCGGTATAATCCGCCGCAATCGCCTTGCGCAACGGCAGAATTCCCGGCGTGGGAACATACTTCGTTTTCCCTTCGGAAAGCGCCTTAATACACGCGTCCTTAATGAACTGCGGCGTATCAAAATCCGGTTCGCCGGCACCGAAACCGCAAACGTCTTTGCCTTCGGCTTTGAGTGCCTTCGCCTTGGCATCGACCGCCAATGTCGGCGACGGCGCAATGTTGCTTGCCCAAACTGAAAGAGGGGAACAGGTGTTGCTCATTTTTTATAATAAATGCGAAGGGGAAGCCTACTCGTCCGAAACTCGGTCGTAAAGAGAAAAACCCTTGCGGGAACAATGACCGTTCCCGCCGGGGGCACATTCTAAATTTCAATTTGCCTTTTCGTAAACATCACAGGAAAATGTCTGCGCTATGATACTCGCCCCCCTTAAAGATTCCGCGCGCTACGAAGCGCTCAACCCTTATTTCAAAAAACTTTTCGACTACGTCAAAACGCATGACCTTACGAACGTTCCCGCAGGGAAAATCGTTATCGACGGAGACAACGCGTTCATCAACGTTGTTGACCATCCCGGTAAAACCAAGGAAACCGCCAAGCTCGAAAGCCATCAAAAATACCTCGATGTCCATATTCCCCTTTCGGCTCCGGAAACGCTCGGATGGACGCCGCGCGGAGAAATCCCGGAAACGCCCTACGACGATGCCGGCGACTGCCAGGTCTACGACGGCGCAGCAAAAGTTTACACAACAATTCAGCCCGGCGAATTCGTCGTCTATTGGCCGGAAGATATTCACGCGCCCGCCATCTCCGACGGTCCGTTCCGCAAGCTTATCATGAAGGCGCGTTGCGCATGAACGCGTTCCCGCGCCTGCCGACTTTTTTTTTTCGTAAATTCAAATATTCCTAAACTATGGCTAAAAAACTCCAAGGACTCGTTGCCGCCCCGCACACGCCGTTTAATGCAGACGGGAGCGTCAATCTCACAGAAATCCCGAAGCAAATTGATTTGCTCGTTAATCAAGGCGTTGTCGGTGCCTACATTTGCGGCACGACCGGCGAAGGCATTTGCTGCTCCGTCGAAGAACGCAAGTCCGTCATGAAAGCATGGGCGGACTACGGAAAAGGCAAATTGTTTATCATCGTTCACGTCGGAGCTCTCTCGATTGCGGATGCCCGGGAACTCGCCGCATACGCGCAGGAACTCGGACTCGACGCGACCTCCATCGTCCCGCCGAACTTCTTCAAGCCGGGCTCTATCGACGGTCTCATCGACTACATCAATTCCGTCCTCGTCGCCGCGCCGAATCTGCCGTTCTACTACTACCACACGAGCATGTCCGGCGTAACGTTCGACATGGAGCAATTCCTGATTAAGGCGGACGGGAAAATCCCGCAACTCGCCGGCATCAAGTTCAATTATCCGGATCTTTATATGTTCCAGCGTTGCCAACGCGCCTGCGGCGGCAAATATGACATCACCTGGGGCATTGACGAATGGTTTGCCGGTGCCCTCGCCTGCGGTGCGGAATCCGCGATCGGATCAACATACAACTACTCCGCTCCGCTTTATTACAAGATTTGGGATGCCTACAAAAAAGGCGATCAGGCAGCTGTTGCCGCAGGCATGGCAAAAGTCTGCGAAATCGTTGACATTCTCGTTCAATACGGAGGCGTTTCCGGCGGCAAGGCGATGATGGCCTACCACGGACTCGACATGGGCGGAGTCCGTCCGCCGCTCGGCAATCTGTCCGTCGAAGCGAAGGCGGATTGCGTCGCTCGCCTGACGAAGATTCTCGCATAAATCACCGTCGAAAATCGGACACGAAGAGTCGGGAGTTTGAGCTTCCTTCCGGAAGACAAACTTCCGACTCTTAATTTTTAACTTTTTCTGTAAAAAAATCGCTTGACCTTGCCCCTGATAAAGTTCTTAATTGTTTTTACTTTTGATTGCCCAGTAGCTCAGTGGCAGAGCAGTTGACTGTTAATCAATTGGTCGTTGGTTCGACCCCAACCTGGGCAGCCACTTTTAAATCCCGCAAAACGCAAGTTATTGCGGGATTTTTGTTTTGTAAAACCGCTGAAAGCCTCCGCAGAGTTATGAATCCGAAAAAGGCACCTTGCGAAAGAGAACAAATCATGCGCCCCTGCGTCCGTGCGAAGCTTTTCCTCAAAGCATAACGCGGGAACGCCGTCCGCGCGGCGACGTTCATTTTTCCCTTTGCTTTTCAAAATGCCTAAGGGCAAAATTCCGTTCAAATGAAGAAAAAACATTTTATCGTTCCCGCGATTTTCGCCCTTACTCTTGCATTGTTTTCCGGCTGCGCCGGAAACCCGCCGCAACACACCTACTGGCTGAAAAACCGGACTACGGGAATTTACACGGCGCACCGCACATATTCTCCGTTGACGACGGACGAAATCGAAGAACTCGGGCTTGTAACCGAACTTCCCCAAGACGCCAAAGCCATCGACTGATTATCCGACCATGAAAAACGTTCTCGCTCTCATTACCCACGGCGTTGAAGAAATTGAAGCCGTAACGCCTTTCGACCTCCTCAGCAGGGCCGGCATAGGACTCACTATCGCCGCATTAAATGTTTCCGAAAATCTTCTTGTCCGCGGTCGTAGCGGATTGGAGCTCCGAGCACACGCCGATCTCGAAACGCTTGCCGAAACACCCGGACAATACGCGAATCTTGCAGAAAAATTTGACGCGCTTCTCATTCCCGGAGGTCCGAGCTCCTTTGATCTGCTCAAGGACGGGCGAGCGGCGGAATTGGCAAAGGCCTTTTCCGGCAAAGGGAAAATCGTCGCTGCAATCTGTGCCGCACCGCTGATTTTAAATTCCGCCGGACTCCTCGCCGGGAAGCGCGTTTCCGCCCACGCCTGCGCGTGGAACGAAATCCCCGCGGCAAAGAACTGCGCGCGCACGGAAATTGACGGCAACCTTATCACGTCTCGCGGTCCGGGAACGGCGTTTGATTTCGGGCTCGCGCTTGTCGAAGCGCTTGCCGGGAAGCCCGAAGCCTCCCGAATCGCGGCGGAAACGATGGCTTAAAAACGTTTTTTTCTAAACGGAAAAGCGTTCCCAAGGGATTCGGGAACGCTTTTCGGCTTAAACGGGACCGGACGATAACGCCGTCCCGCCTTTTGATTAGAGCTTGTCCTTGAAAGTGATATCGAACATCGCTTCGACCTGCTCACGCGTAGGACGCCCTCCGTCCACGCAGAAACGCACGGAGAGAGAAACCGCATTCTTCGTCAGCATTTCGTCAAAAATCGGTTGCATGCTTTTCGGCAGGAAGAAGCAAAAGCGACCGTAGTCGAAATACGATTTTTCAAGCGTCTGTCCGTCCACAAAATTAATAAACGCCGTCCGTCCGTTGTCCGGCTTAAAAATATCGCTTTCGACAAAGACTTCGTAGCTGCAAACGAAGTTGTTGTTCGCGGGGTATTTTGCGAAAAGTTTAATTGTGCCGCGTTCATATTGAACGGCAGGCATCAGTTTCGACATCTGTGCTTTCTCCATAATCATATGAAGATAAAACTAAAACGTTCCGGCAACATTTCAAGCGAGAACTACAGGTGAATTCCGGAATCCGGGCGACCATCGCAAAAAAATCCCCGCCGGGCAATCCCGACGGGAACATTTTCGCAAAAACGCGCTCAAAAAAACTCCGCCTCAGCGGGAGGAAAGCGTCTTGCGGATATTTTCCGAGATTTCCTCAATCGTGCCGAGGCTGTCGATATGAAAATACGGAAGCACGCCTTTGAGCGATTCCAAGGGACGCAAGGTCATATCCGCGAATACGCGATAACGCGTCCGGGTCTTTTCCGGATCGATATCGGTTTCGCGCACCGGCAAGCCTTTTTCCTGCATCTCGCGTCCGCGCTTGAGCTGGCGATCTACGCTTTCCTGCTCCGTCACAAAAAGCATCAGGATATTGAACGAAGGAGCGGCAAACTTTTCCGGAGCGGCGGAGTGAAGCGCGTCCAATTTTTTCTTCAAAAGCTTCAAACAGGCGACCTGCCCCGCCGTCCGCGGAAATCCGTCCACGAGAACGCCGTCGCGAAAATCCGGATGAACAAGCTTGCGGAACAGCAGAGAAATAACTTCCTTGTCGCCGACAAGTCCGCCGGATGCCTTTATCGCCTGCATTTCCGGTGTCTGCAACAAATCGCTCATAACAACCGGAGCCGCAGAATAACCGAGCGCGCCGAGAATGGCGTCCGTCTGCGTGCCCTTTCCGGCACCGGGCGCCCCGTTCAGCCAAAAGATTTCCCGCGGGAACGTTAAGGCGTCCTCTCCGAGATCTTTTTCGAGCCCGCTCCAAATCGCTTCAAACAAAGCGACGGCTTCGGGATTGTTTTCATCCGTTGCGTCGAATTTTTCGCACATAATTTTTCGTGTTCTGTTTTTATGCCTGCTAAAAACGGAAGGGAAAGGACTCGAGGGAAACCGCTTTCGGGTTTCTCACCGGTTTTCCCTTCCGGTTTATCATTTCAAATTAATACGGAAGCGGGAACTTCTGGCAAAGCGTGCGTGCGATTTCGCGCGCCTCTGCAATCTTCGATTCGTCGCGAATATTATCGATGACGGTCGTAATTGCCTTTGCGATAAGCTTCATCTCCGGTTCTTTCATTCCGCGCGAGGTAACGGCGGGCGTGCCGAGGCGAATCCCGCTCGCCTGGAACGGGGAACGGGTTTCTCCCGGAACGGTATTCTTATTTGTAGTAATGTTTGCCGCATCAAGAGCGAGTTGTGCATCCTTACCGGTAACGTCCGGGTGGCTTCCGCGCAAATCAATCAGCGCGAGGTGGTTGTCCGTTCCGCCCGAAACAAGCTTAAAGCCGGCATTCATCAGGTCTGCCGCAAGCGTCTTGGAGTTGGCGACAATCTGTTTCGCGTAGTCCTTAAATTCCGGCTTAAGAGCTTCGCCGAAACAAACGGCTTTTGCGGCAATGACGTGTTCGAGGGGTCCGCCCTGCGCACCCGGGAAGACGGCGGAATCAATCGCCTTTGCCCATTCTTCGCCGCAGAGAATGAGACCGCCGCGAGGACCGCGCAGCGTCTTGTGCGTCGTCGTCGTAACGAAGTCCGCATACCCGACCGGAGACGGATGAACGCCGCCGGCGACCAAGCCGGCAATGTGTGCGATATCCGCCAAGAGAAGAGCGCCGTTGGCATGAGCGATTTCCGCCATGCGTTTAAAGTCGATAATGCGGGCATACGCCGAAGCTCCGACCGTAATCAGTTTCGGTTTCTCGCGTTCCGCCATTTCGGCGATTTCGTCGTAATTAATCAGCCCGTCTTCGCCGACGCCATAGTGAACCACCTGATACAATTTCCCGGAAAAATTCACGGGAGCGCCGTGGGTGAGATGCCCGCCGTGCGCAAGGTTCATTGTCAGAATTTTGTCGCCGGGCTGAAGCGCGGCAAAGTAAACCGCCATATTTGCCTGCGAGCCTGCGTGCGGCTGAACATTCGCATGTTCTGCACCGAAAAGTTTTTTCGCGCGGTCAATCGCCAGCTGTTCAACCCGGTCGACCCACTCGCAACCGCCGTACCAGCGCTTGCGCGGATAGCCTTCCGCGTATTTGTTCGTCAGCACACTGCCCTGTGCCGCCATGACGGCGGGAAGCGTGAAGTTTTCGGATGCAATCAGCTCGATGTGCGACTGCTGGCGCTTGAATTCGCCTTCAATGCACGCCGCAACTTCCGGATCGAGCTGAGCCAAGTTGGTGGGATTTATTGCCATCGGATTTTCTGTTCTTGTGTTTTGTTAAAAAAATTCTTCTGAAGCCCCGGAAAGTTACGTATTTTCGGTGTTCGTGCAAGCGGCTTCAAGTTTGCCGACGCGCCGGGCATGCCGACCGCCCTCAAACGCCGTCTTCAGGAATATATCAAGCCACGCTTTCGCGTCCTCCGGAGCAATAAACTTTTGACCGAACGCAATCACATTGGCGTTGTTATGCTGACGGGCAAGTGCCGCCATTTCCGCATTACAGCAATTGACGGCGCGAACTCCGGGCACTTTGCTCGCCGCAATGGAAATTCCGACTCCCGTCCAGCAGACAAGCACACCGAAATCCGACGTTCCCGCCGCCACATCACGCGCTACCGCCTGTGCAAAATCCGGATAATCCACGGATTCCTTCGAATGCGTGCCGCAATCAACGACTTCCTCTCCGCGCTGGCGGAGATACTCGGCGAGAATTTCTTTTAAATCGAATCCCGCGTGATCACTTCCGATGCTGATTTTCATTGGGTGTTGAAAAATTTTTCGAAATAAAATCACGTTCCCGCGACGAACGCAAAATTGAAATTCGGAACAGACTTCGGCTTGCGCGCGCCCGTGTTGCCTCAAAAACGCTTCCCGTGTCTGCCGGAATCGCCTCACTCCTAATTTCTAATAAAAAAAACGGCAGACAAAAATTCAATCGGTGCCGCTTTATTTATAGTTGAGGTTAACAGAGAGAGAGAGTTAAGTCAGTAGTAAGAAACGGCGGCGAGTCCTTAGGATTCGCCGCCGCGTTCGTTTTTCCTGATTAAAGCCGCTTTCGGGCTCGGAAAATTTCAGTTTGTCTTTCCCCTGAGAAGAAAATTAGACTTCGCGTTAACATGTCTGATTCGTCCATCCAACTGAAAGTTTTTGAATCTGCGAACGGAAATCTTCCTCCGCTTACTCCCGTGCAGGAAGAGATTCTGCGGCTAAAAAAAGAACGTAAGGCGATTTTGCTCGTGCACAACTACCAATGCGCGGAAATTCAGCGCGTGGCGGACTTTGTCGGAGACTCGCTCGGGCTGTCCTATCAGGCGGAAGCGGCAAAAGACGCGGAAGTAATCGTCTTCTGCGGCGTGCACTTCATGGCGGAAACGGCGAAAATCGTCAATCCGACCAAAAAGGTGCTTCTCCCCGTGATGGAAGCGGGTTGTTCGCTCGCGGACTCCTGCCCTGCGGAAGAGCTTGCCGCCTACAAAGCGGCACACCCGGAACTCTACGTCGTCGCCTATATCAATTGCAGTGCTGAAGTTAAGGCGCTTGCCGATGTTATTTGCACCAGCGGGAACGCAAAAAAAATCGTGGATCAGATTCCGGAGGATAAGGAAATCCTCTTCGTTCCCGACCAAAATCTCGGCTCTTGGGTCGCGGATCAGACCAAGCGCAAAATCCGTCTGTGGCCGGGAAGTTGCTACGCGCACGTGCTTTTCAGCGTCAAAGAAATAGAAAAAGCGAAAAAAGCCTTCCCGCGTGCCCCCGTGCTCGTGCACCCGGAATGCGTCGCGAGCGTGCGCGCCCTCGCAGACATCGTCTGCTCGACGGAAAAAATGGTCGATTTTTGCAAAACGTCTCCGGCGGACACGTTCATCATCATTACCGAAACCAACATGCTGGAACGTCTCCGCAACGAGATTCCGAACAAGAAATTCGTCGCCGGACCGACTGCCGTCTGCGCCTGCAACGAATGCAAGTTCATGAAAATGAACACGCCGGAAAACCTGCGCGATTGCCTCCGCGATATGACGCCGGAGATTACCATGGACGAAGATTTGCGTTCCCGTGCCTACGTTTCTCTTAAGCGCATGCTTGAATGGAGCAAAAATTAAGGTAAAAAATCAGGAATGAGAAAAACCTTCGGTTTTAATTAGAAATCAGGTGTTCTTTCTAATTCCTCATTTCTCATTCCTAATTTTCCGACATTCCGACTTCTCTTTCTCCGCATAAAAAATGAGCATTCGATCGATGACGGGCTACGCCCGACAGAATTTTTCCGTCGGCGAAACGGATTTTACCGTTGAGCTTTCTTCCGTAAATCAACGCGGCCTCGCCGTTTCCGTCGTCGCTCCGCAGGAGTGGATGCCCGCCGCGGAACGGCTGATTCTTCCTCTTATTCGAGAAAACGCCGCGCGCGGAAAAATCACCGTCCATCTGCGGGCGGGAACACAAGGCTCCCCCTCCGCGGGCGAAATCTTTGCCTGGGACGAAGATGCCGTCGCCGACGCACTCCGCAAACTGAAAGCTGCCGCCGAGCGCACGGGAACGGAATTTTCTCCGACAACGGAAATTTACCTCCGCCTCGCCGAGTTACACCGCATCCGCCAAGCCGCCTTGCCTTCCGTTGAAGACCCGAGCATTGCCGATACCGTTTCGGCAGCAACGCGTGCCGCGATGAAAAACTTTGTCGCTATGCGGGAACACGAAGGCGCAAATCTCGAAAAAGACTTACGGGAACGCCTCCTCCGCCTAAAAAACTGGGTAGAAAAAATCCGCGAAGCCTCCGCGGGAACGGTCGAAAATCAACGCGATGCATTGCGTTCCCGCCTCGCAACGCTCGGTGTGGAAATCGATTTGGACGACCCGCGCTTCCTGAAAGAAATCGCCGTTTTTGCCGACCGTTGCGACATTTCCGAAGAATTAACCCGCCTCGCAAGCCACTTTGAACAATTTGAAAACGCACTTGTCGAAACCGAAAGCGGACGCAAACTCGATTTCATTTGCCAGGAAATTCTCCGGGAACTCAATACCGTCGGCAGCAAAGCCAACAACGCCGCCGTCACCCGTTGCATCGTAGAAGCAAAGAACGAGCAGGAGCGCCTCCGCGAGCAGGTTCAGAATATCGAGTAAAAAGACGGAAAAGACAATTTACGCTGTTTCCGACGCTTTACGGAGTATTATGAAAAAATCGATAATGTGTTCCCTCTCGGAGTTCTCCGATGATTTCGGCAAACTTCTCCTTCGTTTGACCTTGGCGTTCGCAATGATTCCCCACGGAGCGCAAAAGGTTTTCGGAATTTTCGGCGGGAACGGGCTTCAAGCCACATGGCAATACTTCACCGACGTTCTTCAGATTACGCCGTTTTGGGCCGGGCTCGCCATTTTTGTCGAATTCTTCGCCCCTATATTTCTGATACTCGGAATTTTCACGCGCTTTTGGGCTCTTCTGCTGGCAGGACTGATGGCAGTCGCCATGCAATACCATTTCGACAACGGGTATTTCATCAATTGGACGGGAAATCAGCTCGGAGAAGGCTTGGAATTCCACCTGCTTTACATCGGTGCGGCAATCGCCCTTGTCCTGCTCGGAGGCGGCAGATTCGCCTTCCTGCGCCTCTGCAAATGCGCGGATTGCACTCCTGAAGAAAAACAGGCGAGCGCCGATACGACGGGAACGCCCGAATAAGTGCCAGTCCCGTCCGCAACGCGGGCGGTTAAAAAAAAACGACCGCCGCGCCGCAGAGGCAAAAAAACGGACAAGCCGAGCGCGGGAACGCTTATTTTAAAGCTTGTTCGCCGCCCGGTCTGCAGGCGTTAAATCCGGACGAATCGCAACGGAATCATAAATTTCTCCGGATTTTTCCGAAAAATCCAGGGTGCAGTGTAAACCGCGCGATTCATGCCGCTGAAGGGCACACAAAATTACGATTTCGCCGATTTGGACAAGGTTGCGCAATTCGAGCAATTGCGCCTCAACCTTGAAATTCCAGTAATACTCGTTGATTTCCTTTTTAAGCATCTGCATGCGCGTAAACGCGCGATGGAGACGCTTTGTCGTGCGCACGATTCCGACATAGTCCCACATCGCACGGCGCAATTCGTCGCGGTTGTGAGAAAGCACGACGCGCTCGTCGGATTCCTGCACGTTCCCGTCCTGCCACTCGGGCACATCCGCATCGGGAACGGGATTATTCTTCAAAAATTCTGCGACTGCAGCCGCACCGTTGTGCGCAAGCACGACGGCTTCCAAAAGCGAATTCGACGCGAGGCGATTCGCCCCGTGCAAGCCCGTGCAAGCCGTCTCGCCGCAGGCATAAAGCCCGCGCACGGAAGTCGCCGCATTCATATCCGTTTTCACGCCTCCGCAAAGGTAGTGCGCGGCGGGAACAACGGGGATTTTCTCCGTTGCCATATCAATTCCGTGCGCCTTGCAGGTGTTGTAAATATGCGGAAAGCGTTCCCGCAGGTATTCGGCGGGCTTGTGAGAAATATCGAGCCAAACATGCGGCGCTCCGGATTTTTTCATCTCGGAATCAATCGCGCGCGCCACGATGTCGCGCGGAGCCAAATCGCCGCGGGCATCGTAATCCTTCATAAACGGGCGCCCCTTGATGTCGCGCAAAATCGCGCCCTCTCCGCGCACGCTTTCGGAAATGAGCTCACGGGAACCGTCCGGCGCATACATCGCCGTCGGATGGAACTGAACAAACTCCATGTTGCGCACGAGCGCGCCCGCCCTGTAAGCCATCGCAATTCCGTCACCCGTCGCAATATCCGGATTCGTCGTAAACTGGTAAACCTGCCCGATTCCGCCGGAGGCGAGCACAACAGCGGGAGCGCGGAACGTGAGCACTTTCCCCGTAGCGACATTGAGCACGTAGGCGCCGAGGACGCGGTTTTCCGGCGCGTCGGCGGAAATCTTAGACCCTCTCAGACGAGCCGTCGTAATCAGGTCAATCGCCATATGGTATTCAAAAAACGAGATATTTTCGTTTTTTGCGGCGACGGCAAGAAGCGCATCTTCAATCGCTTTTCCCGTCAGGTCGTTCGCGTGCAAAATGCGGCGGTGGGAATGCCCGCCCTCCCGGGTCAAATCGTAATCGCCGTCCTCTCCCTTTGAAAAATCCACGCCGATGTCAATCAGCTCGCGAATGCGGGCGGGAGCGGCTTCGACAATCGCCCGCGTTACCGCCTCGTCGCAAAGCCCGTCGCCTGCCACCAACGTATCGCGAACGTGATTTTCAAAATCGTCCGCACGGTCAAAAACGCAGGCAATTCCGCCCTGCGCATGATTCGTGTTCGACTCCGCCGAGGCTTTTTTCGTAACGATTGCCACGCGCAACCCGTTCGCGGCGGTTTTGATGGCAAAGCTCAGCCCCGCAATTCCGCTGCCGATAACGATGAGGTCAAAATTCATTGGATATATGGCGTTTTCTGACGGACGATTGAATCACTTTTTCGTGAAATTTTCAACGCAAGCCCTTCCCCGAAGGGGATAAAAATCAGCGCACCGCCGTATTAAACTCCGCCGGAAGCGCGGATTCGGCAAAAAAACGAATACTTTTCCCGCGCCACGGGAACACGACCTCCGTTTCTCCCGCATGGAGGAAAAGACGATTTTTCGCCGGAGAAACGCCGCCCTCCGCCCATCGCGCATTACGGTAAAAATCTCCGTAGGTGCGGTCTCCCAAAATCGGGATTTTTCTCAACGCGCACTGCACGCGCAACTGATGCGTGCGCCCCGTTTTCGGCTCAAGTCGCAAAAGCGCTCCCGGAACGGCGGGAACGCCTTCCGTATTGAGCGTTCCCGCCCTTATTACGGAAAAATGTGTTTCCGCAAACATTGCATCGCGCGTCGTCGCCCGAACCGCCTCAACCCGCAGGGAGCCGTCCCGCATCCGCACGCGACGCAGAAAATCTTTCCAAATTCCCTTGCCCGGAACCGGGCTCCCGCAAACAACGGCGGCGTAAACCTTGCGCACGGACCCCGCGAGAAACGCCCGACGCACCGCAAGAGCAACCCGTTCGTCCGTCGCTGCGAGCACAACGCCGCTCGTCGGCGCATCCAATCGGTTCAGAATAAAAACTTTCCGGATACACCCGCCGGAAATACGGCAAAAATAACACTCCGCCTTCAAACTGTAATCGGCAACGAGCAATGCGTTTTTCGCGGCGGCAACGCCCGGCGCATTCGGATGCGTCTGCGTTCCCGCAGGTTTTTCCAAGGCAAAAATCCCGACGGCATCGGCGGCGAGGACACGCACACCGCGCCCCAGCGGAAGCGTCTCCTCCAAATCCTTTTTGAAAATGTCGTCTTCGGAACTCATCGCGTTTTTGTCGGCACACACTCTACCGGTAAGTCTCTGAAGACGCCACAGCAAATCACCGCAAACAACGGAAGATGATTTTTTCAAAAACGGACTCGCACGGGAACGCCGCGCAACGAGCACCGCCGCCACGTCCCCGGCACGAATGTTTCAACAGATATACCAACCTAAAAGGTATACCTATACCCCAAAGAAAGCATTACGTAAGACTGTTTTTTCACCTTCTCGCTATCGTCCCATGCATGAAGTTTAGGTTGACTCCCGGACTGCATGTAATCCAAGCCGAATTCAAACGAATGATTTTTATCGAACTTGTATGCGCCTCCGACTCCGATACCGTAGACGAAACCGACATCATTCGCGCCGACAGAAAACTTGCTCGAAGAGCCCCCTTCTCGCTCAGTAAGCACTCCGGTAAAATCCGTGTAGTTGAGTCCGACTTTCACGCCTCCGGTTACAGAAAAATTATCCGTAATCCACCAACGCAAATCGGTTCCACCCAAAAAAGATACCGTTAAAATATCCGAATTCAATTTTATAGAGTATCCGCCCTCCGAATACGAAATACTCTCAGATCCGAACCCGGCACTAAGCATTCCGAAAAACTCAGGAACCATGCGTTGGGAATTCGGTAAAACGATTCCGGACTGAAGAGCTTTGGTAAAAGTGATGTTAATGCCGACAATATCTGTCTTCCCGAGTTTTTCATCATCATAGAGTCGCAGTAAATCTTTTTGTGCCACGCCATAAAAGGCTTCGACACCAAGAGATTCACCGAACGCAAATCCGGAAATCGGAGACAGACACATCCCGGCAATCGCACACAACGATGCCGACCGAAGCGATATTAAGTTATTTTTCATAGTTTTCATAAGATTCTTATTTGAAAATAAAGTCTTAAATATGACCCAATTCTTGGCAGGATTTTCGCAAAAAAAAAAACGCGGTCTGCAAGTCTTTTTTTTTTTCAAGATTTTGAAAAACCGGAAGGGGCTCTTTTCGGAGCGGAAGTTTTTTTTTGTGATTACACTTCGCGTTTCTTTGCCTTGACGAAAAAACCGTGGTTTAATTCCGGAAAATGCAGGACAAATACGAGGAATCGCTGAAAGCGAAAGTGCGGGCTCTCCCGCGCAAACCGGGCGTGTATCTGATGAAGGATCGGCTCGGCTCGATTATTTACGTCGGCAAAGCGAAAAACCTCAAAAACCGCGTCTCGACTTATTTTCAGCCCGGACGCCGCCCGATGCTCGGACCGAAAATCCGTATGCTCGTCGAGCTGATTGCAGATTTTGAATATCACGTCGTGCGCTCGGAAACGGAAGCACTGTTGCTCGAAGGTCGGCTCATAAAAGAGCTCAAGCCGAAATACAACACGCTTTTTACCGACGACAAACAGTTTATCCAAATCCGCGTCGATTTAAACGCTGAGCTTCCCGCGTTTCGTCTCGTGCGCGTGCGCACGACCGACAAAGCGCGCTACTTCGGTCCGTTTCCGCACTCCACGGGCGTGCGTCGCACACTCGCACAGCTTCGCAAAAAATTCGGAATTATTCTCGGGGATACGCATCCGCAAAAACTTCCCGACGGCCGCTGGCGGCTCTACAACGACGTGCGCGCCGAAATTTACGGACACGCCAATGAAGTTTCTGCCGGGGAATACCGTTCCCGCGTGGATGCCGCCTGCGAGTTTCTCGAAGGGCGGGACCGCGAGGAAGTCGAACGGCTCCGCGCCGCGATGTCGGATGCCGCAGAATTGCGCGATTACGAACGGGCCGCAATGCTACGCGACCAAATCGCCGCGATTGAAGCGACGTTGGAAAAATCCCGCCGTTTCGCGCGCGGGAATCCGTTACCGGACCCGACCACGCCGCTCGAAGCCGTTGTTCAGCTCGGCGAAATCCTCTCGATGAAAAAACCGCCGCGCACGATGGAATGTTTCGACATTTCGCACATTTCGGGAACGTTTGTCGTTTCTTCCTGCGTGCATTTTCGAGACGGAGTTCCCGACAAAAACGAATACCGCCGCTTCCGCATCAAAGGCTACGTCGGAAACGACGACTTCCGCTCGATGCGGGAAACCGTTTTCCGACGCTACTCGCGCCTGAACCGCGAAAACCGTGCGTTCCCGGACTTAATCGTCATCGACGGCGGAATCGGGCAAGTCCATTCCGCGCTCGAAGCATTTTCGGAAATCGGAATTGAACCTCCGATGACAATCGGTATGGCAAAGCGAGAAGAGTATATAATTTTTCACGACGGACGTGCCCCTCTGAAAATGCCCGACGATTGCCCCGCGCTTCGTCTCGTTCAGCGCCTGCGCGATGAGGCGCACCGTTTCGCCAATTCCTACAACGCGGATTTGCGCTCGAAAAAAATACGGGAATCCGTGCTCGACGAAATGCCCGGTCTGGGCGAACGCCGCAAAGAAGCCTTACTTGCGCATTTTCGCACGCTCCCACGCCTTAAAGCCGCCACGCTCGAAGAACTTCGCTCCGTCGAAGGCATCGGAGAAAAATTTGCCGAAGAACTCTTTGCGTTTTTGAAAAATATCTGACGGAAAAATCGCTCCGAAATCTTCGCGGAAATAAGAAATCCCGGGAACTTTGAAAATCGGAAATGGCGAAACCCGGCAAGGGAGACAGCCGAATTTTTCCCCTCAAAAAAAACGTTCCCGCGAATTACTTCACGGGAACGCTTTCTTTAATCTTTAAGCCCTAATCTTTAAGCTCTCCTACTCTTCCGAGCCCTTTCGGACAAGTTTGACGTCAACCCAAACGCCGGTGTCGGCATTGGCGGCGGCGTTGTCCGGCATCACGCGGAACACGAGTTGTTTCGCGCCGGAGATATCGACGGCAATGAGCTGCTTTACGGCGTCGGGATCGTGTCCGACTCGCTTGAAGATTTCCTTGCCGTCGGCAAAGATACGGAAGGTTACGGGGCCGTTTCCGCCTTCTTCGCGCCCGACGAAGCCCTGAATCTGATCCCAGGATCCGTCGATATCGTAAACGAGGTCCGTTCCCGCGCGAACGGTGATTCCCTTCGCGTATTTTTCGCCGTCCACGAGGATTTCCGGTTTCGCGATGCCGGCATTGAAGCGGGCTTCACCTTTGATTTCGGAAGGTAGAACGCCGGACTTATCGCCGAGGTCAACTTTTTCGTCTGCGAGCGGAGCGGCATCAATGTCCTGCATCACGTCAAATTCCGCAGCGGAACCGAAGCGCTCTCCGTTAAGTGCGGAAAGCACCTTGACGCGGACGTAGCGCCCCCAAGTCGTCGGGAAAGCGACCTTCTGGTATTTCGGCTTACCCGGATTTTCCGGATCGAGTTCGCGGGCGAACGCGCCCTTGGCGACGGCTTCGCCGAAGTCGCCCGGCGTGCGGGAAACATAAATTTCGTAATCCTTGATTGCACCGTTTCCGAAGTTGTCGCGCGGCAGATATCCGAACCCGTTGACGGCGGCGAGCTTGCCGATATCGATATCAATCGTATACGGATGCGTCTGCGCGGCATCGCTCCAGTTGGAGTGCCACATCGTTTCCGGAGAGCCGTCGAAAGCATTGGCGACTTCCGTTCCGCCGCCCTGCTGAGAAGATGCGACGACCTTAAATTCCGCCTTATCCAATTCCGGAGAAACCACGGGAACCGGATACGGTTCGAACGCGGCCCACTTTCCGGTTTTTGCGACATTCAGAACGACTTTCGCGGGAACGCCCGTGCTCTGTTTTGCAAGTTTGACGTAAACGGTTCCGCGACGCGCATCCGCATCGAAGCGCCAACCTTCGGCAGAATTCTCGTATGCCGCAGCATTCGGGATCTCACGAATTTCCGAACCGTTTGCAAGGACGCGCAACGGACGAAAAGGCGTGTGAATTTCAAACGCATAGGCTCTCTCTGCGTATTTTCCGTCGAATTCTCCGATCGCGGGACCGACATCAATTGTGATATTGCCCGCTTCGCCCTTCGGCGCATCGCAGGAAATAAGCTGCTTGGAAAATTTCCCTTCCTTGTATTCACGCGTATTCCCGTCGTCTTCATACATTTCGAAGGAAGATTTTCCGTAGGGATAAATATCAAACGTCAGCACATCCTTCGGTTTTTGCGTGCTGTAAAGCATTTCAGGATACATCGGAATAATTGCCCCGCCGCGCACGAAAACCGGAAGTTTTTCGAGCGTAATCGGGTAATTATCGATTGTGTAGGGACCGGGAACGACACGCCCGTCCCAGTAGTCGAACCAAACGCCTTCCGGCAGATAAATATCTTCCTTGCGCCAGCCCTTGTTCAGATTCATGGACGTATAGACGGGCGCAACGAGAATATCGTCGCCGAGCATGAACTGATACTGCGTGGACTTGTCCCAAGTTTTGCGGTCGTTCGGATAATTCCAAAGCATCCCGCGAACAATCGGCGCCCCCGTAGTCGCGGCATCGTATGCGTATTTATACATATATGGCGTCATACGCAGTTTAAGTTTCAGATAATCTCGGTTGATGGAGCGATACGGTTCGTCGTAAGCCCACGGACTCTTCGGCATATGGCTCCAACCGTTCATAACGTAGAGCGCCGGCGTAAAGCATTTCCACTGCAAATCGCGCGTGTAGGTTTCCGGAGATCCGCCGAAAATACCGTCAACATCCGTTGTTGCGTAGGCCTGACCGGACATTCCGGAAGTGATGAGCGTCGGAATATGGTAGCGAATCAAGTCCCAGTTTCCGTATTGGTCGCCGGTCCAGCACACGGCGTAGCGTTGCGTTCCCGCCCAACCGAGCACCGTCCACGTAAGCGGACGCGAATCGGAATTATTTGCGATTCCGTCCCATGCGATTTTGTTGCATTCGAGAGCGTGCTGAATCTTGGAAAGCGGTTTTTCGCGCGTTGTCTTACTTGTGCTGCTGGTCCACGCAACGTCGAGTTTTTGGACGCGCGTTCCCGCCGTGCCGACTTCCCATGCCATGCGCGTGAGTGCGCCTTCCGTCCAAAGCCCGGTTTTAAAGCCGAGACCTTCGAGGCTTTTGACGACGTAAGGCAGTTGCACGTAGTTACAACCGTAACCGTCGTTGACGAGCACCCAGCCCGCCGGCATATCGTGTTCGCGGTATTTTTCCGCAATACGGTCGATAGAATCCGGAGTAAGTTCCTTAAAATTGCCGTTTTCGACGGTCGGTTCCTTGGTTTGGGAATCGCGCGTCATGTAGCCGTCGGCATCGCCGAGTTCGAAGCCCCAAACGGGAATGAAGTTCGGTCGCCCCGTAAACTGCGTATATAAATCGAGGATGCGCGGGAAACCGTCGCCGACGAAATAGAAGGCGTCAAAGCGATTTTCGTCGTGTTTAAGAGCGATGGAGTCCGTTCCCGTAAAGTCGTATGAACCCGTCGCAAACGTGTGGCGAAGCACGCCGTAGCCTTTATTGCTCAGGTAAAACGGAGCGGGATTCGGGCGTTCGTGTTCGTTCCACCCGTTGGCGGAAATTTCAATCTTCGTTCCCTTGTGGGAAAAATGGCCGTTCTGCTGACCTCCGCCGTAGTAAAATTCGTCGGCATCCGTGGAAAGCGTTTGCGTTACGGTTTTTCCGTCAAACGCGAGCGGCTTTTTTTCCGTAAAAATCGGCGTTCCGTCGGCGCGGGAAAGCGAGAACGTCCCGTTTGCCTTGTTCATCGTAAGCGTAATTGCCGCCGTGGACCAAACGACGGCGGTGTCCGTGATGCGGCAATCTACGCGTTCGCGATTCACGGGCAAATCGTCGACGAGAATCTGCGCAGCGGTCGGGTCGTTCAGCGGATCGGCAAATTCGCCTTTCGGTGCGGCCTGAATGCGGAAAACGTCCGTGCCGAAAAACTCGACGCGGAAACGCATATCGCCCGTCGTAAAAACATTAAATGCCGCGGGTTCAAAATCTTCGGGAACAACCTTCG
>CAZPYE010000007.1:0-40937 GCA_964590115.1 uncultured Enterobacteriaceae bacterium | reverse complement strand
GCAAAGCCGCGCTCGGAAAACACAAAGAAGATTGTTGAATTTATGTTTTCTCCCGCCGGGCAGGAAATCATCGAAAAAACGGGCTATATTCCCCTGACGAAAAGCAACCCGGCAGAAAAATAACACAAAAAAATACGCCGACGGGAACGTCGGCGTATTTTATGCTCACTGAAAACAGAATTATTTCATGAGCAACATGTTGCGGGAACGCTTAATAGCGGCCGTAACATGGCGCTGCTGCTTAGCGGTCAAGCCCGTGATGCGACGCGGCAAGATTTTACCGGTTTCAGTGACAAAACGGGAAAGAGCTTCAACGTCCGTGAAGTCGAAATCCAACGGAGTTTTTGAATGTTGCTGAGTGGTTTCCATAACTTTCTTTGTGAACGTTGATTAACTCACTTTTTTTTACGGAATGCAAGAACTATTTTTCCAAAAATTTTCCGGCGTAAAAAAGGAATTCCTTATTGCCGTCACCGCCGCGAATCGGGGAATCGCAAAGACCCAGAAGTGAGAATCCGGGAAGCGTGTTTTTTGCAAAATCCAAGATTTCCCGAACAACACGGTCATGAATTGAAGGATCTTTGATAATACCGGAAGCTTTTGAAACCTCGTCGCGTGTAGCTTCAAATTGAGGCTTTATCAACATAACGAGCGAACCGCCCTCCCCTACCCTGTTCCACGCGGGAACGAGAATCATTTTTAGGGAAATGAACGAAAGGTCGCCGACGACTAAATCGTAAGTATCGCGCGGAAGTTTAACATTATCCAATTGCCGGGCGTTGACTTTTTCCAGATTGGTCACGCGGGAGTCGTTGCGGAGCTTCGCGTGAAGTTGACCGTGCCCGACATCGACGCAAGTTACCGATTCTGCCCCGTTTTGTAAAAGACAATCCGTAAAGCCTCCCGTACTCGCACCGATATCTAACGCGTGTTTTCCCGTGACGGGAATTTTGAACTTTTCAATCGCTCCCGCAAGTTTTTCTCCTCCGCGGGATACAAATCGTGGCGGAGATTCCACAAAAAGTTCTGTGTTCTCGGGAAGCATTTGCGCAGGTTTTGAAATAAGAGAATCCGGTCCGCTACGAACTTTTCCCGCCATGATTAAAATTTTAGCCTGAGAACGGGACTCTGCTTTCCCCTGCAGAAAAAGTAATTCATCAGCCCGTATTTTTCTTATAGAAGACATATCAATTCCATTCCTTAGTTTCAGAAAAAGGATGAGATCCGACAGACACATCAGAAACACGAAAAGTTGTGTTTAATCCGTTTTGTACTACACAACGAAAATCAGAAGTACTTAACATTTCCGACAAAGAAAAGAAGACTTTCAAAACAAAATTTCTCGGAAAATCATTAACTTCATCTTTTGAAATCTGAATTAAAGACTCCGGAGTTAAACTTCCATCCGGAGCCAGAAGAAAAAATTGAACATTCTCCAAAAATACCTGTTCCGTAAACGAAGCATCATCCGATTCAAAAACCATTCTTAAGCAATCAAAACGCCTTTTTCCCGAAAGAAAAACAGGAACGGAAAAGCGAGTTTCCCCCGGAGAAATAACGATATTACGGACGAATTCCATAAAAACCGGAGACTTAGCCTCAACATCCTCTTTTCGTATTTTTGAATCTCGTATAACATCTACACCCATCGCATACCAAGAAACAGCAACGACAATAGAAACGGTAAAGAAAACAAATATAAATTTCGGTAACGTTTTGAATAAATTCAGAAGAATAGCCAATAGAGCTATACAACAAAGAATAATAACTGTCTCAAAGGAACTGATCATAATAAAACTATAATAATACCTTATAAACTTTCTCCAAAGATTATTTCGAGAATATCTTTCAATCCTTTCCCGAAAAAAAAACAATCTCCTGAAAAAGAAATCAAACCGCGATTAATAGAACTATGTATATATTCTTTATTTACATCTACAAGAACGACAGAATCCCTTAAATTACTTCCGTAAATAGGAGAAAAAGATTTAGGAAAACCATTCCAATAAAAATCAATTTTCCAATACCCTATCCCCCCCCCCTGCTCTACCTTACCGATAAGAAGCCCGGGGGAATCATTAAGGATTTGAGGAAAACGGAACGAACGCACAAAAACAGAGAAAGTAACGGGAAGTTTTTTGACAAGTTTATCAAAACCCGGGATTTCATCTTCAGTAAAATGTTTAAAGAACAAAAAGGAATCTATTCCGGAAAGATTTAACCCATTCCATATGCAGTGTAGATTTTTATCATTTTCATCAAAGGTATTGTCATACCACTTTTCAAACGATTCTCCGCCAAGACGGAGAGCCATTTCAAAATGAAGATGTTCAAAACCTTTCTTTATTTTATATACAGAAGAAGTGTCTCCTATTACACCTATTTTCTTCCCCTTACTTAAAAACTCCCCTCTCTGAACAGAAGGATCAACACAATCCAAATGAGCATACAAGGAATAAAAAGTAATCCCCTTCCCTTTATGCTCCAACACAACGTATTTTCCGTAGGATCCATTATTATCGAAACAAATATAAGTCACAACTCCATCTAAAACATAAAACAGAAAAAACGCCGTCTAAGACTTTTCCTGCTCCATCTCTTTTAAAGGATCGAATATCCCAACCCTCGTGAAATATCATTCCCGAGTTTCCAATCATTCCGAAAGTCCCGGAACGCCAATAACCTGAGGCTGTAGGATGAATAAACTTCACTAATTCCTGCTCACTTAAAGTAAGTATTTTTTTTTCCGTAGGAAAAAACACTTTTCCAAAAGAAAATGCCGGAATTGACAACAATACCGGCATCAAAATTTTTAGAAATCTAATCCTCATTGATTTTCTTTATATTCTCTGAACTCCAATATAAATCCGTTTAATTCAAAACAAAGATCATCCAACTGATTTAACTGCTCCTCCCCTTCTTCCGTAGTCATAATAAAAAAGAATAAGTCATTCCGGGTTAAATTCTTTTTAAGCATGCAAAACCCCAAGGGCTTTCCGTCAGCAACAAGTAAAAATCTTCGACCTTCAGCACGAGAAGCAATTTGATTTAAGCGGATAGAATACTCATCTTTAATACGAAAAAACAATCCGGGCACAGACGCCTCCAAAACAGGATCATACTTCTGGGAAACGACACAATCAGAAAAAGCATCGATATTAAAAACAGGATCCCTCATCACCTGTATTTTCTTATTAATAACAGGAACGACGAAAGTCTTTGATACATCAAATGCCCCGACTTGTTTCGGAGATTCTAAATAAAACGCAATATAATGCTCAGGTGTCTTGGACACACAAGAGCAAAGAAAAACACATACAAAAGAAAAAAGAATTGAAATTAATGTTTTTTTCATAAGATTTCAGATAAACATTTCTAAAATATTTTCAAGAGAAGTCAAATCCTCAGGATTAAATTTTTTCATAGGTACTATATACTCTTTCTTCGTTTTAACATGAATAAATTTCTGTTTTTCTCCGAGGACAGAAAAAGAAGTCTTCAAAATCCGCTTTCTTTCAAGAAAAAGTGCAAAGAGTTGCTTTAAAATGTCTCTTTCAGGACTTTCATCATCTAAATAAAGAGAAAAAAAGAATTCTTCCTGATGAGCTGTTTCCTGTTCAGAAGATAATTTCCCTGATGAATCACAAGAAATAACCTTAGACCATTGACCTATAATCCTACCGATCGGCTTAAATTCCGAGGCAAAATCTTTTAAAACATCAAAACGAACAAATTCATGATTACCATCAATACAGACAAAACAAACAACTTCATCACCTTCGGAAAAAATCTTCCCGCTAACAAAACAATACTTAGATGAAGACTTTATACTCCACTCCATAACAAAATCGTTCCACGTAGAACATTATTTCTTCTCAAAAGAGGAGAGGTACACCATAAGCAAAGAAACATCAGCAGGATTGACTCCACTAATTCGCTCCGCCTGAGCCAAAGTTTTCGGACGAACTGAAATCAACTTCTGACGAGACTCGGTCCTCAACCCGGAAACAGCATTATAATCAAAATCACCGGGAATAGAGTATCTTTCCAAATTTCTCATACGATCAATAGATTTTCTTTCCCTTGATAAGTAACCACGATACCTAACCCTATACAAAACCTCATCACGAACAGATTCATCAAGAGCAAGAAAACCTGAGGGTAGGGTAGAAGGGAGAAAATCAACATCCCGACGAAGAACATCTCCAATTAGCCCTCCCTTGATTGTAAGTTTCTCAAACATTTCACACCAATATTCTACAAGAAACTTCTTTTTCTTAATACGGGAGACACGTAAATCATCAAGCAAACCCAAACCTTCGATTTTATCAATAAGGCGCAATTCAGCACTGCCATGATTAAACAAAAGACGATACTCCGCGCGACTGGTAAACATTCGATAAGGCTCCTGCGTTCCCTTAGTAACAAGATCATCAATGAGAACCCCGCCATACCCCTCATCACGACCTATAACCAATTCCTTTCTTCCAAGAACTTTACACGCAGCATTCACACCGGCAACCAACCCCTGTATCGCAGCTTCCTCATAACCGGAAGTTCCATTTATCTGCCCTGCAAAAAACAAATTTTCAACCTTTTTAGTTTCAAGAGAAGGAAAAAGTTGAGTGGGAGGAGCATAATCATACTCAATCGCATAAGCCGGGCGCAACATAACGGCATTTCTGAGCGCATGAACACTCCTTATCATATCCAACTGAACAGAAAAGGGTAGGGAGGTAGAAAAACCATTAACATACCACTCATCAGAGTAAAGACCTTCAGGCTCTAAAAACAAGCGATGAGTTTCCTTATCCGGAAAACGAACAAACTTATCCTCAATACTGGGACAATAACGAGCCCCTACACCATGAATCAACCCTGAATAAAGCGGAGAAGAATGAATATTACTTTTAATCAAACACCCTGTACATTCTCCGGTATCAGTTAACCAACAAGACCGCTTATTACTTCCGGGCTTCCATCCCGGAATTTTAATATGTTCCATGTGGAACATACTCTCATCACTTCTCGTATCATAAAAAGCAAAGAAAACCGGATCTTTATCTCCTTTCTGCTCTTCACAACAGGAAAAATCGATAGAACTACCCAAAACTCTTGCCGGTGTCCCCGTTTTCAAACGATCCGTTTCAATACCTATATCTAAAAAACTATCAGAAAGAGTTTCAGAATTAAAGTCTCCCAGACGCCCACCGAAATTAACATTAGTCCCGATGAACATTTTCCCCTTAAGAAAGGTTCCGGTTGTAACAACAACTGTTTTCCCGTAAAAATCTACACCGAACGAGGTTTTAACACCGACAACGCGACCATTACGATATAATAAACCGGTAACAATAGACTGAAATAGTGTTAAATTTTCACTAATTTCACAGATACACTTCATTCGAGCCGAATAAACCAATTTATCGCATTGTGCTCTTGGAGCCTGAACCGAAGGTCCCTTCGATGCATTTAAAACACGAAACTGAATAGCCGTTGAATCCGCACAAACAGCCATTTCTCCGCCCAAAGCGTCAATCTCTCTAACAATATGCCCCTTCGCTTGTCCTCCTATAGCAGGATTACAACTCATTTTAGAGATAGTATCGAGGTTACCGGTAAGTAACAGGGTATCAGCCCCCATTCTCGCAGCAGCCAATGCGGCTTCCACCCCGGCATGTCCCGCACCGACAACAATAACCCCATAGGGCTTCGCTTCCCCTATCCTTATTTCTTTCCTCATATTATTTTCCTATACAGAAAGATGAAAAAACCTTATCTAAAACCCTTTCATTATCAAATTGTCCGAGTATTTCGGATAACTCCTCAATCGCTGCTCTTAATTTAGAAGAAACAAACTCAATGGGGAGTTTTCCCACCAACTCCGAGGCCTCAAGGAGCAGGTTCTCCGCCATTAATATGGATTCGGCATGCCTGGAAGAAACAATGAGAACATCCGAATCCGGAACAATCCCTCTCCTATTAAAAAGATTATCTAAATATTTTTTTAAAACCTCATGAGACGAAGGTTCCAACAAAGAAATACTGATTCTATCAATATCCGGAAGAAAACAATCCTTTTGAAAGTTTGTATCCAAATCATTTTTATTAAAAACAATACACGTATTATCCTTACTGATACACGACGAAATAAACTCATCGAGAACCGGAGGCTTAACGGAAGAATCAACGACAAAAATCAGAAAATCAGCACTGCGCATACAATCGTACGTCTTGATTATACCCGACTTCTCTATTTCAGAACCCGCATCACTTCTAATCCCTGCAGTATCTATTATTCTTATACAATTCTTACCTATAACAATATCCTCACTAATAAAATCTCGCGTAGTTCCGGCTTCATCACTGACGAGCGCACGCTCAGCACCGACTAATGCATTCATAAGAGAGGATTTCCCGGCATTAGGTGCTCCGAAAATAACAACATTTACCCCCTTATAAACCCTCGAAGAATACCTGGACGTTTCCCTTGTTTTTCTTAATTTCAAAACCAGGGTATCAATTCTTGATTTAAAATAATCTCCATTAATTTCCGGAATTTCTTCCTCTGTAAAATCAATTTGAGTTTCCGCTTCTGCAATTAGTTTTAAAATATCGTCGTTCCATTCAAATATTCTTCTTCCTAATTCCCCGGAAAGTAGTTTTCGGGCAGCATCAAATGCTCTTTCCGACTGTGCGGAAATAATTTCAGCAACAGCCTCAGCCTGGGTTAAATCCATCTTCCCGTTAATAAATGCTCTTCTTGTAAATTCTCCAGGCAGGGCAGAGCGGCATCCTCTTTTCAATAAATCGCCTATAACACGCTCTATTATAAACGGGTTACCGTGGCATGATATTTCAACGGTGTCTTCTCCGGTATAGGAATTAGGTCCAAAAAACGGAATCCAAACACATTCATCTAAAACCTTACCCGAAACGGATTTATATGCACCATAATAAGCCTTTCTCGGCTTTATGTCATTAGTTCCGAAGGCATCTTTTGCAAATGATAACGCAGATGCACCGCTCAATCGTATGACAGCAAGAGCGGAAGATCCCAAAGGCGTAGCGAGTGCCACGATAGTCGTTGAATCAGACATAACCTTTTGAGGATTAAACCAGTTCGCTCCATAATTCGCAACATTGATTCCCCTGTCTCCGGTATTGATTCATCACAATTGAATTCCCTAAAAAAAGCCCTTCCAGAAGGGGAAAGGCTTTTCGGAACGAAAAATAAAGAATAATTACTTTCGCTGAGGCATAATGACGCACAGGAATCCTTCGTCTTTAGTTTTAAGAACACCGGGGCTTAATTCATCCTTAAACTCAAAGACAACAATGTCCTGCGTCAAAGACTTCAGAGGATCCGAGAGAAATTGAGGATTAAAAGCAATCTTCATATCCGCCCCCTCATATTGAACGGCAATTTTATTACTTGCCTCGTTTTCACCGCCGTTTGCCGCTACCTCTATACTATTTTGAGATATATTCAAGTGTACGGAATTATTCTTATCCGTGGTTACCTTTGCCGCAAACTCAACCGAGCGTAAAAACATGTCTCTTTCAATTTCAATACGATTTCCGGAGTCCTTCGGTATCACCTGCTTATACTGGGGATAATTTCCTTCTACGACTTTAGAAACAATCTTTACCTTGTCGCACAATCCGTTTTCCTCTTTTTCATCAACATCAATTTCAAACATAACCTGGCGTTCGCTTAAACCGATGGAAACTTTTCCTTTTCCCCCCAATTGTTTCTGAAGTTCATTCACGGTTTTTGCGGGAAGGATAAACGAAGAGATGTTGCTTTCCCCGAGAGAAATTTTACGATCACAGGTCGCAAGACGGCGTCCGTCAGTCGCAACGAGAACCAATCCTTCTTCAGTAAAATTAAAGAAAACACCATTTAAAACATAGCGATTTTCATCCGTCGATTGAGCGTAAGAAACGCTCTTAATCATCGTAGATAAGTCACTTTGCTCAATGGAGAAAAGATTATCATTGTTTACGACAGGGAGAGGAGGGAATTGCTCGGTTTCAATACCCGTCATCAATGCATCGGAACTCCCGGATGTGATTTTTACTTTATTTCCGGAAAACAACTCAAAGCTGATTTCGCTCCCCATAAGCCCGCTGACGATATCTTTGAGCTTTTTCACCGGCAATGTTATGCTGCCGGGAACAACAACATCAGCCTTAACCAAACAAAGAATACCGATTTCAAGGTTCGTTGTCGTTAAACGCACCTTTCCGTCTTCCGCTTCAATTAAGACATTGCTGAAAACGGGAAGAGTCGGGCGGCTACTTACGATATTTACAACTTGGCTCAGCCCAGTAGCGAAAAACTCACGGTTAATTTTGAATTTCATGATAGGAATAGAATCTTTAATAAATGCAGCTTACGCAACACTATGTTTTTCACAAAAATCCGTTATTAATGAATAACTTTATTTATTTCTCTCTTTCTTAAATACAATCGTAATAATTAGGACTGTTAAAAATGTGTATAAACCTCCGTAAGTCGGATAAATAAAAGTTTTCGTGAATTTATTTTATGAAAATAACTCCGTAAATTCCTTTTTCGTTATTTTATGAATAAAAACTTAACAGATTTATTTTGATTTTATTCACAGTTAATTAGAAGGTTTCTTCCACATCCGCCTCAATTATCTCTTCGTCCTTATTTTTGCGTATTTTTCGTTTTAGCGCTCGAATAAGACCGTAGAAAACATAGATAAGAAGGGCTGCAGGAATTGCAAAAATATGGAATTTCGCAGCGATAATTATAAAGAGAATGATAAAAATGAACGCCTGTGCTTTGGTTTTTCCGTTCCAATCGATATGTTTAAATGTCGGATAGGGAATATTGGTTACCATAAGAATGGAAACAAGTAACATCGTCGGCAGTAAAATAATGGGAAGCCACGTTTTTAGAGTTGAAGCGGTTTCCACTGCATGTTGATCGTAGTTAAGATGGGTTAGCAGAAGAACAAAGGAGGCTGTAATCGCTGCTGCAACCGGTGACGGTATTCCCATAAAATCCAATGCCGGACTCTTCTTTTCGTTTCCCGGGATAAGGGAGTTGGTCAAAACATTGAATTTAGCCAATCGGATTCCCGCACAAAGTAAATAAATAAACCCGATAATGGCGCCTGAGCTCGAAATAAAGCTGTTTACCCAGTTAAATGAATTGGCTCTTGCGGGATCAAAAATTAGGAAATAGACGAGAAAAGCCGGAGCAACCCCAAATGATACCGTATCCGCGATAGAATCGAATTCTGCTCCGAACATAGACTCTTTCTTAAACATCCGAGCCATGCGTCCGTCAAAAAGATCGAAGATACACGCTCCGAAGATTAGGTAGACAGCCATCATATAAAGTTCGTTTGCGACGGCAATATCAGGAGTGTTATTGGCTTCAATACACTTACAGAGCGAAAAGAATCCGCAACACATATTTCCTGCCGTAAAAAAGTTCGGTAGGAGGTATATGCGGGCTGCATCACGCACGTTTCCGTATTTCACGGGCTTTTTTTCTTCTTTGTCGGGGGTGTCGACCATTTTAACGGAAAATTCGGGATTTAATTCAAAAAAAAAATATTATTTGCTAAGGGAATCGAGATATTCCCAAAAATTCTTATCCTGCTCGATAAGATGCTCTTCCTTAACGGGGAGTTTTGCTCTGAAGGCAAAATCCGTGATACTGTGCTTGTAAAGAATGTGGCTACAGTAAATGGCACCTTTGTTTTCCGTAAAATAAATACGAAGATCGCCTTCACGTAACCGATAATAAGTGTTCCCGCCGCGCGAAAAAGCCCCGTATTTGCTTTTATTTTTCTTTAAGTCTTCCGGGGTTACGGTGCTGAGAGCATCAATTAGAGGCATTTGTTCGAGAGCCGAAAGTTTGTTGAGCTCCGTCATTGCCTGATCGCTGAAACTGAGTTCATTCATAACGCTTTTTATTGTTCGCATTCAGTTAAATTATGCGAGAAAAAAAAGAGGAGAGAATATTTTACGGGGAACGGACAAAAATAGTGAGAGATTCGTTCTGCCCCCTATTTTTTTAGTCGGGACTCTGCGTTCCCGCAGATCTTTTCGAAAACTGATCGGCTTCGTAAAATAGAGCCTACGGGAACGCTCTCGTTTTTCTAAGGAGAAAAGTGCTTTTTAAGGTTTAGCCGGGAACCGTAGGTATTTACAAGCTCGAAACAGACGTTGCAATTTCCGTTTCCTTTAAAAATTATTCCCGTTCCATTAGAGGAATAAATTTCTTTATGCATTCCCCTGTATAAATTTGTCTCGGACGGTGAATTTTTCCTCCCGGACGGGAAGCCATTTCATGCCACTGTGCAATCCATCCCGGCATTCTACCCATTGCAAAAATAACCGGGAACATATTTAACGGGATTCCTAATGCTCTCAAAATGATTCCGCTGTAAAAGTCTACGTTAGGATAAAGATTACGCTTACGGAAATATTCGTCATTTAATGCGATATCCTCTAATCTGTGGGCAATTCTCAAGAGGGGATCTCCCGCACCTAACGTATCTACGACTTTGTGGCACTGTTCTCTCAAAATTTTTGCACGGGGATCGTAATTCTTATAAACACGATGACCGAACCCCATCAACCTTACCTCTCCGGTTTTTGCGCGTTGAACAAACTTGGATCCGTCGTCTCCGCAGGCTTCGATTTCCGTAAGCATTTCGATAACCGCCTGATTCGCCCCTCCGTGCATCGGTCCCCAAAGCGCACAAACGCCCGCCGAAACCGATGCAAAAAGATTTGCTCCGCCGCTTCCGACCATGCGTACCGTGGATGTTGAGCAGTTTTGCTCGTGATCGAGGTGAAGCAGAAGCAAAATATCCAAAACTTTCGCAATGTCCGGGTGAACTTGTGTGTCTTCTCCCGGCATTGAAAACATCATATGCAGGAAATTCTCGCAGTAATTGTAACCGCGTTTCGGATAAATAACGGGGTAGCCCTGTCGAAAGCGATACGACATCGCGGCAAGAGCACGCACTTTTGAAATAAGGACCGTAGCAGTTTTATCAAAATTTTCAAGGTCCTGTTTTCTGTTATTTGAGGAAAGCTCCGGGTGATAACAACCCAGTGCATTCAGCATTGCCGAAAGAACCGCCATCGGGTGTGCAGAGGGCGGAAATCCGGCAAATGAATTTCTCAATCCCTCGTGAATGCCGGCGCTGAGCAGAATATTATTTCGGAAATCTTCCAATTCCCTGGAATTCGGAAGGCGCCCGTAAATGACAAGATAGGCGCTTTCGATAAAATTTGATCGGGCGGCGAGTTCTTCAATCGGATATCCGCGGTAACGCAAAATTCCCTTTTCTCCGTCAATAAACGTAATTCCGCTCGTGCAGGAACCTGTGTTCCCGTAGCCGTCATCGTAAGTAATGCAACCTGTCTGAGCGCGTAACTTCATTATATCGATGGCACGCTCACCTTCACTCCCGTAAAAGACGGGAGCGGCGTATTCCTTGCCGTCGATAATAATTTTTGCCGTTTCGAAATTTTCTGCACTCATTCCTGAAAGGTTTTTGAAATAGATAGTTTTCGCAATAGATAATTGAACGCTTGGTTTTTTGCGAAAAAAAAATTAAAAAGCCTCTGATTCCTTGAATTCTCTGATTCTTTTTACCAAAAATTCGGCGAAGGCTTCGGAATCGTTTAGGCAGGGAACGGTGTGAAAATCGTTCCCGCCGGATTCCGAAAAGGTTTTCTTTCCGCGTACGCCGAGTTCTTCAAGCGTTTCCAAGCAATCCGCCGCAAAGCCCGGAGCAATAATCGCGATGTTTTTTACGCCTTCTTTCGGTAAATTTTTCAGACGTTCTTCGGCGGACGGTTCTAACCATTTTCCGCGTCCGAAACGCGACTGAAACACGTATTCCCAGCGTTCCCGCGGTAAGTTTAATGCGCTTGCGAGCAGTTCTGCGGTGGTTTCGCATTCCGTCTTGTAGCTTTTTGCGAGCTTGGTTTTTACGGGAACGCCATGAAAGGAAATCAGTAGTTTTTCAAAATTTTTTCCGCTTAAAAATTCTTCGGCGGATTTTGCCAACGCAGCAATAAATTCCGGCTCGCGGTAGTACGGCTCGGCAAAGTCTAATTTTACCCGCGGAAATTTTTTTGCAAAAACTTTTTGTGTTTTTTCGACTGCCGTAACCCAGGACGATTCCGCTTTTTGAGGGTAGAGCGGAATGACAAAAACTTTACGGATTCCGCGTTCGTAAATCGCTTTTGCCGCATTTTCTATGCTCGGATTCCCGTAGCGCATAGCGCAAAAAACTTCAGTGTTCCTGCCGGTTTTTTCCGCCACGCGTTTCCGCAACTTTTCCGTTTCCGCGATAAGAGGTGAGCCGCTTTCCGTCCAAATTTTAGAGTAATATTCCGCCGATTTTTTCGGACGACGCGGCAAAATAACGGATTCCAGAAGAATTTTTCTCAAAATCCACGGTAACGAAATTACATATTTATCACCGAGAAATTCCCGTAAATATTTTCTGACCGCGGGAACGCTCGGAGCATCGGGAGAACCCAGGTTCAGCAACAAAACAGCTTGAGTGCCTTCCACTTTTTTCTTGAAACGGAAAAGAAGCCTTACCGCTTAACGGATGTGAACGACACATTCGTAAATTGCAGGTCCCAGAATTTCGAGAGACGAACGAATGCCGTCCGGCGTTCCCGGCAAATTTACAATCAGCGCGTGACTGCGGATTCCTGCCGTAACGCGTAATAGAACAGCCGTTTTCGTCGTTTCGTAATATTTCATCCGAAGTATCTCCCCGAATCCCGGTAATTCCTTTTCAATAACAAGGCGCGTGGCTTCCGGGGTAACGTCCCGACGCAAAGGACCGGTTCCGCCTGCAGTCAGAACGAGCGTGCAACCCTCGTCGTCAACGAGCGAACGAATGGCATCGGCAATCCGGTTTCTGTCGTGCCCGACAATACGGGTAACAAATTTAATATCCTCGCCGAGCAACTCCACGAGTTGCTTTTCAATTTCGATTCCGCTCAAATCCGGAGCTTGTCCGGAAACGGTCCGATTGCTGATGGTAAGGCGTCCGATTCTCAACATAACGGCTCGATTATGCGTCCCTTTTTCGGGAAGGAAAATCAAAAAATCTTTTTTGCGATTCCCGTAAAAATGATGACCGGTCGCCTACCCCTAAGCGACCGGTCTTTTATTTTCTATATCTCGTTGCTTATTACCCCATCTCTCACTAAGTGAGAGAAATTTGATAAATGATGAGCTTATTTAAGCTTAAAATATTTATTAGGTCAAGCGGTTTTTATAATAAATTTAAAAAAAAGTCTCTAAACCCGCATAAAATAAGGAAACTTTTTATTATTTTAGCGTTCTAAAATAATACTTGTTTTGTGGAAAATCATGTTTTTTTTAAGTTTTATTCAAAAATTAAGAATAAAACATGGTATCAGCGGTTAGTTCCTTTTCATTAATACTCCGTTTTTCTGAAATTTTTATTGTTGTTAAATATTACTGAAAATGTAGTTTTTCAAAAACACCGAGCGTTTACTTCTTATGCGTATCTTATATTTTTTCTCGCTTTCTGTCGTAACTTACGTTCCCGCGTATGCTGCGACGTTGTTTGCCCCGGGTGTGACAAAAGAGAGCGGGTGGTACGATACAAATAAGGCATTTACAGCTGAGGACAGTCAACTTTGTTGGGCTGCGACGGCGACAAACGTTGTTACTTGGTGGATGGATAATTATGAGCGAGGAGGCGGAGATTTATCCGAAATTTCAGCAAGAAACACATATTCGGTCTTTCGGAATTTTCAGATAAATTTTTATAATACAGGTTACGATAACGGTGCGGGAGTGAATTGGTATTTTACCGGAAAATTTTCTACGGGAACGGAACCTGAAGAACTGGAAGTTTCCAATTCCGGCGGATATTTATCTGAAATAGAAGGGGTAGGAGGAAGAAATTCCTGGGGTTTAATTAACGGAAGCTTTAAATATCGGGGAAATCAGGAGACCGGAACCGTGTTTATGAATGATATGTCCGGAAGTTACTACTCGGATCAGCCTTTATATTCTCACGAGAGTTTTTCTGAAACTATTTTAGGGCAACTTGCTCTTGGTGCTTCGATGCTGAGTGTACATAAGGTGAGCGGAATTTCAACTTCAGGGCATTCAATAACGCTTTGGGGTTGCGAATATGACGAGACGACAGAATTAATCACAAAAATATACGTCACGGATTCGGATGATTATTATGAAGGGCTGAAAGAATATTCCGTAAGTGCTCTTACTAACGGGAAAAACGGAGTGATGATGGATAATTATTGGTATGATAATTCCCAATCTGGAGTAATTACGGCTTCCGTTATGCTTTATTCTCCCTACATCATTCCGGAGCCGTCTTCATTCGGATTGCTTGCGGGAACGGTCGCTTTTGTCGTCGGAGTTTTCCGCCGCCGTCGCAGATAAGACGGCAATCGTTCCGTCCGGAAGGGCGAGGGGGCTTGACGGGAACGTTTTTTTCTCTTTGTTTGCCGCTTATAAATAGTTCATTCTTTCGGGGAAAACGATGTTAGGCGGGCGTAAAGTCATAGGTCTTCTTTGCCGCGCGGGAATTTGGCTTCTAAAAAAGCTCTGGATTTTCCTCGCGGTTCTCTTATTTATCCAAATCGGCTTGCTTTATATTTCCGTTTCGGAAGTTCGTATTCCGGATTCCGTGGTGGAAAAATTTTTGAGTAAAACGGAATCGGAGGGTTTTTATGTTTCCGTCGGAGATGTTCGTCTGCGCAATTTAACCGTAATTACAGCCGGAGATATTACTGTCGGGACCTCTCGCGGAAGTGAACCGCTTTTGAAAATTCGCCGCTGTGCAGTAAAGCTCAGTCCCGACGCTCTGATTTCGGGTAAGCCGTTCCCGCAATTTTTCTATGTCGACGGTGCGGAATTTTTCTGTCCCTCCATTATTTCTCCGACAGGTAAGGAAGAACGAGTTTTCTCTGACGGAACGTTAATTCTCCGCAAGGAAGATGAAAAAATAATGATTGATGCGGCTGAATTTCGCCTTTCCGATACAAAAATTGTCGCTTACGGAAAAATTCCCGTTCCCGCATTAATTTCGGAATTTGAGGAGAATTCTTTTGAAACGCAGGCGGCTGAATCTCCTTACGAAAAACCTTCCGTTTTCGTTTCACGCTTTGCGGGAAAGATTGCGGAAAAGTTGCATTCTCTTAACCTGCGTTCCTTGCTGAGTTCCTGCGAATTTATCGCAGAAATTCACCCGAACGGAGATACGCTTGATGTGGAACTTTCGGTATTCTGTGAAAATTTTGATTTCAGGGAATGCGCCCGTTTGGAAAAAATTTCCGTAAATCAGAATCTTTCCGTTGATCTTTCTCGAAAAAAAATCCGTTTCGGTAGTCCGCTTTGCGTATTTTCCGAACAGGGGAATTTTACCTACGGTGAAAGTTTTTCGGAAAAAGTGCAGGGGAAAGCCAAGAGGATTACGTTCGCCGCAAATATTCCCGAAAATATTTTTGATGAAAATGTGACTGAGGAAGAAAAATTTCCGAAAATAATTTTTTCACGGGTGGAAAAACTTCGCGTATCGACGGTGGAGCAGGGTGTTTTCGATGCCGAAAGCATTTTATTCTCCGTTTCTCCGAAAGAAAAATGGAGCTTTCCCGGAGAATTTTTTCTTAATGCCAATATTTCTTCGGGGAAGACGAGGCTTGCCTGCGCGGGAACGTTTGTTGCCGATCCCGAAAAACCCGCCTTGGATTTTGACTACGAAATTTCTCCGGATAAGAACCGGATTCTGGAATACCCTCAATTGTCCGCAATTGCGCAAAATGAGGACATAGAAAAATTGAAATTTACCGAGCAGCCGCAGTTGCGCGGGAACGTAAAATTTGCATCCGGAATGGAATTTAAAAGCCTTGATTTCGAGTTGATCGCCGGAGAAACCCGCGGAAAAAATCTTCATTTGTGCGCCCTGAATTTGGCGGGAACGCTGAATACTTCCGAAATCCGCTTACCCAAAATAGTTGCCGAAGGAACAAATTTTTGTGCAAAAGGAGATGCTTTTTTTGAATTTGCCGACGACGGAAAATACCGCGTTCGGGCGTGGGGCTCCGTCAATCCGGAATACATAGATGAACGTTTGGACTGGTTTTGGGAACGAATTTGGCGCGATTTAAAAAAAGCACCGAGTAAACAAAGCCCGCGGGCGGATATCGACGTTTACGGGCGTTGGAATGAAAATTGGGAATACGTTTTCGGGGCAATTGCCGGAGAAAAATGCTACGGGAACGGTGTTTTGGTGGACAAAATTTTTCTGCGTGTTTACGAAGATCCCCTGCTCATTTCCGCATTCGATATGCATTTTGAACGCGGAAATGATTTTGCCGACGGTTGCCTCCAATGGCATTACGCCATGGAACCGAAATATCATTACCGTGATTTTCGCTTTCTGTTTAACGGAAAAATCCCGCCGAAAGACGTTTTGCAGATTATAGGAGAAGGGCTTCCGGAAGCCCTTTCCGACATCGAAACCGAAGGCCCCGCGACGGGTATCGTCTGCGGATTTATCAGCGGTGATGAGAGCATTTACCCGGACCGTATCAGCGTTGAAATTAACGGTTCCGCTCCGGGAAAATTTTCCGTTTTCGGAATAAGAGGGGAAAACTTTAACGGAAACATTCTTTACGACAACGGAACCGTTTTTGTCGGAGGCCCCTTTTATGCGGAAGCGGGCGACGGGAACGTTACGGGGCAAATTCGCGTCGAGATTCCCGAAGAAGTTTCCGGCATTACCGACGCAAAAGTCGAATTGGATCTCAATTTGAAAAATATCCGACGTTCCGACTTAGTCGAGATTCTGTCGGCTATCGGTTCAAGGGTTGTCCTTGATTCCGCCGAAAAAGCCGTTCCCGCGCCTGCCGCGGAAAAGTTGCCATCCGCCGAAAAAACCGAAGAAAAAATCGACACGTCAAGTATTGATGCAACTTTCTTCGGGTCCGTCACTGTCCCGAATATAAATTCCCTCGAGGCAAAGGGGACTTTTTTCATGCGCGATGAGAATTTATTTGAGTTACAGGTATTCGGCGGATTTTCACGGCTTCTTTCCGCGCTGAAAATTGATTTAACGACATTTCCCATGGATCGTGCCGAAAGCACCTATACCGTCAGGGACGGAACGGTTTTTCTGCCCGACACGCGAATTTACGGAGAAAGCGGTGAGATTGATTTGCAGGCGGATGTGATGCTGGCGGATCGGTCTATTCAGGGGGAAGCCGTTTTCCGAAATTTGCGCGGAACAAGAATTCCGCTTCTCGGGAAGCTCGTCGAATGGGGCTCCGCTTCGACGGAGCTTCTTCCGGTAAAAATCTCCGGAACCTTGGACAACCTCGACTGGAGCCTTTCTCCGAAACTTTCCCGCCTTTGGGATTGGGTAAAGATTCCGGGTTTTTCGCAAAAAGAAGAAGCCGAAGATAAATAGTCGGAATTATCTCTTTCGAAAAATAAAAAGCGTTTCCTCCGATTCCTCTTACCGCACGGCCTTTGTGAAAAAAACATTGTGGATTTTCACGGGAACGCGGTTCAAAATTCAGAGCCGTTATGGCTATAGATTTTTTCGATGATTCAAACGGAATCGCAGACGTTACCGGTTTCTTCACGGGTGCTTCCGCCTGCAATATTCGCGGGAACGCAGATTTAGAGCGTTTGGACGTTGCCGTTATTTTTTCGAAAACGCCGTGCGCGGCGGCAGGAGCATTTACGACAAACGACGTAAAAGCGGCTCCGGTTTACGTTTCGCAGACTCATTTGCGCGGCGCGGCTGCGGGAACGTCTATGCACGGAATCGTGGCAACCAGCGGGAACGCTAACGCCTGCACCGGCGAACAGGGAATGAAAGATGCAACACGTATGTGCGAGCTCGCGGCAGCCGCTTGCGGAGTTGCGCCGGAGCAGTTTTTTGTCTGCTCGACGGGGCGCATCGGCGTCAATTTGCCCATGGAAAAAATGACGCGCGGGATTGCCGATGCCTCCAAAAATCTCGCGGGAACGCCGGAAGAATCTCTTCGCGCGGCGGACGCAATTCTTACTTCCGACACGCGCCGAAAAACCTGCACGGCAAAATTTTTCGTCGGAGGAAAAACCGTGACGATTTCCGGCATGGCAAAAGGCGCGGGAATGATTGAGCCCGGCATGGCAACGATGTTCGGATTGCTTGCAACAGATGCGGATATCTCGCAGGAACTTTTGCAAAAATGCCTTTGGAATGCCGTCGGGCAGTCTTTCAACTGTGTTACCGTTGACGGCGATATGTCCACGAACGACACCGTCCTTATTCTCGCCAACGGCGAAAGCGGCGTAAAAATTTCCGAGGAGGACGCGGGAACGCTCGCACTTTTCAAAGAAGCTCTTAATGCGGTAACGTTCGGCTTGGCGCGAAAAATCGTCGGCGACGGCGAAAAAATTTCCCGCGTCGTTACGCTCCATATCTACGGGGCACGCACGGCGGCGGATGCGAATAAAATTGCCCGGTCCGTCGGAAATTCGCTTCTCGTAAAAGCTTCCTGGTGCGGCGGCGATCCGAATTGGGGGCGTCTGCTTTGTTCTGCGGGTTACGCCAAATGCGGAATCGACCAAACGAAAATCGATTTGTTCTACAACGACGTTCCCGTATTCCTCAAAGGCGAACTTCAGGCACAAAACGAAGCCGCTTGGCGCAAAGTCGTCGGGAACAAGGAATTTGCGATTCACATGCACCTCAATCTCGGCGTGCACGATTATCGCCTCATTTCCACCGATTTGACCGAAGCTTACGTTGATTTCAACAAAGGAGAGTAGTTTTTCATAAAAAAAATTAGGAGTGAGAAATCCGAAATGAGAAAAATTCCTCACTCCTTATTTCTAATTCCTCATTTCTAATTTTTTTATTCTTAATTTCCCCCGATGCCTTCCTTTTTCAAATCCGTTTTTGTTGCTCTTGCCGCCTGTTTTCTTGCCGTTCCCGCGTTTTCTCAGGCGCGGGACGTCGTTGTTTCCGATCCTATCCAAATTGAAGTCCGCCAGGGCATTTGCCCGATAAAAATTCAGTCAAACGATTCGGCGCTCGGCGGTTTTGTCCAAAAGGCGCTCAGCCTTCACGGAGCCGTCGATATGCGGACGGGCGGGAACGTCCCCGTCGTAACCGTCAATCGCAACGGCGACTCGCTCGTCGCTTCCTGCAAAATTTTCTCTCAGGATATTGTCGTTGCCGGTTCGTCCAACGCCGCCGCGCTTCTTCTCTGCGATAAAATTCTCGCTGAGCTCGGTAAACCTTGGGGTTGGGATCTCAAACCCGTTTTTTCCAAAACAAAACTCGCCTTTGTCGCGGGAACGGGTGCCGATTCGGAGATTTACGTAACGGAAAATCTGCTTTTTAAAGGCACGCGTAAAGTAACGAGCCACGGATCCCGTTCCATAATGCCGCACTGGAATCCGGCGGGAACGCATATTCTTTATACCACTTACTTTAAAAGCGGTGCGGCAGATGTTTTTCTGCTTAACTTGCAAACCGGGCAGTCTAAGTCTTTTGCCGCGTATAAAAACACCAATACCGGCGGTGCGTTTTCTCCCGACGGAAAAACGGTTGCGCTTGCGCTTTCCGCACGGGGACCGATGAACATTTACCTCGCACCCGCAAGCGGCGGCAAGGCTCGCCTCCTCGTCAAAGACAATGATACATCTGCATCCCCGTCGTTTTCCCCGGACGGAAAGACCGTTATCTTTACCAGCGGAACGGCAGGAGCTCCGCGCCTTTACACGGTTCCCGCCTCCGGAGGAAAGAAACAGCGTATCGCCATTCCGGGCTTCGGTTATGCGACCGAACCGGCGTGGAATCCCGTCTTTCCCTCGAAAATTGCGTTTTGTTACACCCGATCCGGAAAAATGGCGGTTGCCGTCTATGATATGACCACCAAGGAAGTGTTAGACTTGGGCGCACTTACGGGAACGCGTCGCTACTCGCATCCGGTGTGGTGCGCGGACGGACGCCATCTTGTGGTAACCGAGGAAATCGGCAAATCCACCGGGCTCGCGCTCGTCGATACCGGAAACCCGAAAAAGGCTAAATTCAGCCGCATCGGAAATCCCGCCCTTAAAGGTTGCTGCGATCCCGATACGCTGATTTTGAAATAAGTGATGGATGGGCGGTGTTCACCGTTGTTTTTTCCGAAAGCAAAAACTTAAATCGCCGCCTGTTAATTGTTACGATTTACCTGTCTCGTTAAAATGAACAGCGAAAAGATTCTCGAAATTTTGAAAAAAGTAACCTATCCCGGACTTTCCCGGGATATCGTTTCTTTCGGTCTTGTAAAAAAAGCCGAGGTTTCCGCCGACGGGAACGTGTGCGTCGAAATCGCCGTAACCACGTCGAAGCCGGAAATTCCCGAGCAACTCAAAACCGCCGCCGAAAGCGCACTCAATGCCGCCGGCGTTCCCGCCGAAAAAATTTCCGTCGAAGTGAAAACGGCAATGCCCGCCGCGCCCGGGTCCACCACGCCTCCGCCTCCGCAAAAAATTCCCGGCGTGCGCCGCATCATCGCCGTGGCAAGCGGGAAGGGCGGTGTCGGGAAATCCACCGTCTCCGCCAATCTCGCCGTCGCTCTCGCCCAAGTCTTGGAAGAAGAGGGAATTGCTCCCGCCGTCGGAAGTGTCGGCATCCTCGATTGCGATATTTACGGACCCAGCATTCCGATGATGCTCGGCGTAAATGTGCAACCGTTTTTGCGCGGCGATAAAATTGTTCCGCCGGAAGCACACGGACTCAAAGTGATGTCGATGGGCTTGCTCGTGGACGAAAATTCGCCGGTGGTTTGGCGCGGTCCCGTGGTCGGAAAAGCTATTCGCCAATTTGCAAACGATGTCGATTGGGGCGCGCTCGAAGTGCTCGTCGTCGATTTGCCGCCGGGAACGGGCGATGCTCAGATTACTCTCGTTCAAACGCTTGCACTCGACGGCGCGGTCGTTGTAACGACTCCGCAGGATGTAGCGGTCTCCGTGGCACAACGCGGGGCAAGAATGTTTTCCAAAGTTGAAGTTCCGCTTGTGGGCGTAATCGAAAATATGAGTTATTTTGAAAATCCGGCAACCGGAGAACGCGAATATATTTTCGGAAAAGGCGGCGGAGCAAAGACGGCCGGAATGCTCGGAACCGAATTGCTCGGGGAAATCCCGATTGCCGCAGAAATTCGTAGCGGCGGAGACGCGGGAACGCCGATTACCGTTTCCGCGCCGGATTCCGTTCCCGCGCAGATTTTCCGCGCCGCCGCGCGCGAAATTCTCCGGCGCTTCTAAAACGGAAAAAACGAAATTATTTTCAACGCAAAGAACGCAAAGTTCTTTGGACCTTCACCGTTACGGGAACGAGATGGTGTTTCCGCGAAAATTAGTCCGTCTCGCGGGGAAGACAAGAATGTCTTCCCTCCCGTTTTCCCCGGTAAAAACAAGCACTGAAAGCGCGCAAAAAACATAGCACAGGGTAAGCGGGTCGCCGCCCTGTGTCGCAACTTTCAGCCGAAATTTCACGGGAATACAAAGAATTTACCAAAACGCACTTGACGTTCCCGCAGATTTTCGCCTTAATCCGTTCTTACACTTTTTTGTGGTTAGGTAGCTCAGTCGGTAGAGCAAGGGACTGAAAATCCCTGTGTCGGCGGTTCGATCCCGCCCCTGACCACCATTTTTTTACCCGAATAGCCCGAGCTTTCTGCGCGGGCTATTTTTTTGTGCTTTCAACGGGGAATAATAATACTTGATAAGTAAGAATTATTTTTTGAAAATCCGTGAAAATAAAATTCTCGTTTCCCCTCCAGGTAAAAAAAATAAAACTATGCGCACCTTCTTTTCGCGTCGGACTTTTTTGGCTGCCGTTACTGTTTCCGCTTGTTTTATGAACGTTCCCGCGTTCGGTTCGTATTTGCATAGCGATGTATCAATCCAAGTCTATACGGACTTCGCACAAAACTGCGGTCGCTATCAAACGGGAACGACGAGTGCACTTTTGCAACACCTGAATTCCGGCGGCATTACGATTCCCTACACGGGAGGACAAGAGTCCGGAACGATGTCTTATATGCCGGATTTTTCGAGCCAAACGGACGAAGGCTTTTCTGCAGGAATCGGCATCAATTTTATCGCACTTGTTCAACATGTCGGCACGGATCCGACGACAACTTTTTCCGGACGCAACGTCGGAACGTCAAACGCGATTGTTTACACGGGAATCGAGTATGCGGATATCGGATTGCGCGGCTCCTCTTACACGTCACAAATGGAGTCGGACTTCCAATGGGTTCCGAAAAGCGAAAGCGGGCACGCGGACTACAAAATCACGCGTTTAAACAAAATTGTTACCGACGTTGTGATGTCCGAAGTTTACACGGGAACGGTTTCGGCGGGGGATCGCCTGTATCGCTCGGCATCGGGTTCCCATTTTATTGCGGATCACAGCGGAACCGTCTCTTCTCTGTGCGAAAACAAGTATCAATACAACGTCGCCGGCATTGTTACGGCGGGAAGTGTGGAAACCGGAATCTCGGGAACGTCCGCCGTCAGAGTCTCGTATAGCGTAGATTTTTCGGAAAACGGAATCGAATGGTCACGGAGTGACTACACGAAAAGCGACTTGCCGTCGAGTTGTGCCGAAGGAGACTCCGGAAGCCCGGTTTGGGTTCAAACTTATGACGAGAATAATAACCCCGTTTACAAATATCTCGGAGCAGCCGCCGAGTTTTATAATAATGCCGGAAAGACAACAAACATCTACGGTGCCGGGCAGTGGACGCAAGATACGATGTCGCAATTTGATAAAAAAATCACCACGGGAACACCCGCTGTTTACATCGGTGCCGTGGAAAATACGGGCGAAGCGATCAGCGGAAGCGCGTATGGTTTTTCCGGCGCTTACGAAGTCGGAACAACGCTTGATTACGGCATAGTAAGCGGAGGAACCAACGGTGATGTTCAATTCGTCGGAATGCAAAAAGGGACGTATACGTGGAAAACGCTTTATAGCGAGCGGGACAAGGATAATTGGTACGCTTATTCAAGCCTCGGAGACAGCTCCGCATTTATTTCCGGATACCTTGCCGTTGAAAAATCGACATCGGCGAACGCAAGTGATTCGTATCTGAATTTGTATTACTCGGAAAATCTCGTTTTTGAGGCGGGGTCGTCCGAATCCGCAATTTACGTCAATTCCGCTGACGTCGATTTGGGCATCGGCTACGTTCGTTTTTCGGCGGGAACGCAAAACGCCGCACGCTTTGATTTGAAATCGGACAACGGCTTTCAGCTTCACTCGGCGGGTTACGTTATCGACGAAAACGTATCGGTTTACGTTCATTTGAAAAATTCCTCGAAGGATTTATACACGCGAGAATGGCGAAAAATCGGGGCGGGGGATTTGCATCTTGTCGGAAACGATGACGATTTCTACGGGAACGACGTGCTTCTCAATCTCGGAGGAAGCGGAAAAACTTATTTGGAATATGAGCTTTGCGGCGCGGGCTACGCCGCCTACAACGTTCTTGCCAACACGGGAGCGACCGTCGTCATTAAAGACACGATGCAAATCTATCGGGATTTTACCTTCGGAAACGGCGGCGGAACGCTCGACATGAACGGAAATTCCATGGTCTGGAATAACGACAACGCCGCAAACGCTGCCGGATTTACCATTCATGCCCTGACGGAAGAAGGCATCATCTCCAATGGTTTCGGACATACGGATTTGACCTTTACCCAAAGCGGCAACCAAACGTTTCTCGGCTCTTTTAAAGACACGGCGAGCGGCTCTCTGAAGTTCATTTACGACGGCGGGAACGGCTCGTCGCTCGAACTTAACGGCGTTTTTACGGATTTGAGCCAAAAATCGGAAAGCGGAATTTCCGTCAAAAGCGGGACGTTGATTTTTCAAGGAACGAATACCGTCCACGCGCTCGGTTCGGAAGACGGAACAAACGCGGATCGTCTGGTTCGCAGTAACGATTGGCATTATGCGGATGCCAAGACGAATGTTTCCGTCGAAAGCGGCGCAACGCTTCAGCTCGGTTCTCACGCCCGTTTAAGCGGAAATATCACTGTGCGTGACGGCGGGAAATTCGTTATGAATGAAGGTGTTCATACACAAAACGAATACATTGAAGGCGGGTATGAGCTCGAAAATACCTACGCGATTCGGGAATTTTACGGACTAAAAGGCAACGTTTCCCTTGAAGGAAAAAACTCCGTGATGGAGGTGCGCTATGACGCGGGAACGACATCAGAGAATCTTTACTCGGGGAAAATCTCGGGAGAAGGATCGTTGTTGCTTGATCTCGGCGCGGGAACACTCGCGCTTTCCGGAGAAAATTCCCACACGGGGGGAACGACGATTGTCGCGGGAACGCTCCTTGCGGACCACGCAAACGCCCTTGGCAGTGGTGCCGTTACCGTGCAGAGCGGCGGCATGCTTTCCGTCGGGGAAAATATCTCGCTTTCTTCCGCGGCACAGTCGCTCACGCTCGTTGTCGGAATGGAGCAAACCGGCGGGAGTGCGGGAATCGCACTCGTTTCGGCAAATACGGATGTTTCAATTTCCGTCGAGGGCGAAGCTCGTGTTTATATCGACATTTCGTCATTGCTTGCCCGGTGCACATCTTTCGAAAACACTTCCCTGAAGCTCGTTTCGGACTCCGCGTTGAAATTTAACGACGAAAATGCCTGCGTCGGGTGGTGGGACGAGTCCTCCGGAGAATGGAACGATTTGGATGGGTATAACATTTCCTTCCTTCGCAATTCCGGAGACGTGCTGCTTGTCATTCCCGAACCCTCGGCATTCACATCCTGTTTGGGCTTGGGGATGCTCGTTTTTGCCGTCTCCCGGCATCGAAAATATCCGAAAAAATAGGGCGGAACTTAAGAGTGTTGTGTGGTTTTTGGTTTTCCTTTGAAGCGAGCGGACAGTGCTCTGAGTTCTTCCGGGGATTTGCCGCGCAGGTCAACGCGCTCGCCGAATTTTCGATTGATGTCCTTTTTATCGATAGAAATGCCGAAATCACGTTCCAACTTTTCGGCAAAAGCCTCACGCACATAGTCACGCAAATGTTTCGGCTGTAAGTGTTCGGAAAAAATTTCGAGCAGTTTCAGAGGGAAATTGACTGTAATTTGCTTCGAGGATTTTGACATTTCCCAAATTTCGCCAACGGGAACGTATTTCTCAAAAAATCGCGACCAACTGAAACAGCAGTTGCAAAATTCCCAACTGCTGATTTAACTTCGGGAAAACGGAAAATTTCCCGAAATGGCAAAAAATAACAACCTTTCTCAAGCTCGCCGCGCGAAAAAAGACGAATTTTACACGCAACTCTGCGACATCGAAAACGAGTTGCGGCATTACAAGGAGCACTTTCGCGGAAAGACGGTTTTGTGTAACTGCGACGATCCGTATGAAAGCAATTTCTTCAAATATTTTGCACTCAACTTTAATTCACTCGGATTGAAAAAGCTGATTGCGACTTGCTACGAAGGCTTTCCGATTGTCGGCAATGAGTTGTATTTGAGTTTCCGTCGTCCGTACAAAGTCGTAGTGACGGACGTTTCGGACTTGGACGGGAACGGCGCGATAAACCTCGCCGATATTCAAATGCTTTTGCGTTCCCGTAAAAATGTTCTGACGGAACTTGCGGGCGACGGCGATTTTCGTTCGGCAGAATGTATCAATTTGCTGAAATCCGCCGATATCGTAGTTACCAATCCGCCGTTTTCTCTGTTCCGCGAATTCGTTGCGCAGTTGGTGGAATACGGGAAAAAGTTTTTGATAATCGGTCATCAAAATGCAATCACTTACAAAGAAATTTTTCCGCTGATAAAACATGATAAACTTTGGCTCGGATTCGGATTTAAAGGCGGTGCCGGGCATTTCCGTTCTCCGTACGAAGATGTTGCCGTCGCCGGCAATCACAAAGAAGGTATGATTCGGGTTTCCGGTGTTAATTGGTTTACTAATTTTGATATACCAAAGCGCCACGAAAAGCTGATTCTCTACAAAAAATATTCGCCGGAAGAGTTCCCGCACTACGACAATTACGACGCGATTAACGTCAACAAAACGAGTGAAATTCCTTGCGATTTTGACGGGCTTATGGGGGTGGCGATTACGTTTTTGGACAAGTATAACCCGGAGCAATTTGAGATTTTAGGAATGGATGATCATCGTGTTCCTTGGCGCGGGCGAGGTCCGGATTTAAATGGGAAACCAATTTACAGAAGAATCATCATTCGAAGAAAACTTTAGTATTTTTATGAAAATTACACTCAGAGAAATTACGATTCGTGAATTGGCGAATGATTACTCGGAAGACGCGGGAACGGGGCGTGTTTGCGGATACGGCGGTGCTCTCGATATTCGGCCGATTTATCAGCGGGAATTTGTTTACAATGAATCGCAACGCAATGCCGTGGTTGATACGGTTTTTAAGGCGTTCCCGTTGAATGTCATGTATTGGGCGGACCGCGAAGACGGGACGTTTGAAGTTATCGACGGACAACAGCGCACCATTTCCGTGTGTCAATTTGTTAACGGGGATTTTTCTTTTGAAAATCGGTATTTCCATAATTTGGCAGAAGACGAGAAGGCGAAATTTCTCGATTATAAGCTGACAATTTATGTTTGTTGCGGGAGCGACAGCGAAAAGCTCGCTTGGTTTCGCACAATTAATATTGCAGGAGAGAAACTGACGGATCAGGAGTTGCGCAACGCCGTTTATGCGGGAACGTGGACGAGCGATGCTAAACGCTATTTTAGCAAAAACGGATGTCCGGCATATCAAATCGGCGGCAAGTATCTCGCGGGAACGGCGATTCGGCAGGATTATTTGGAAACGGTGATTGCGTGGATTTCCGAAGGTAAGATTGAAAATTATATGGCATTGCATCAGCACGACGGGGACGCCTCACCGTTGTGGCAATATTTTCAGTTGGTAATCAGTTGGGTGCAGGCGCTTTTCCCGAAATATCGCAAGGAAATGAAAGGTGTGGCGTGGGGTTTGCTATGGAATCGGTTTAAATCGGCAGAGCTCAATTCTCGGGAACTAGAAATGAATATTGCTCGTATGATGATGGATGATGACGTGACGAAAAAATCGGGAATTTACTATTACGTTTTCGACGGAAACGAAAACCATTTAAACATTCGCGCATTTACGCAGAACATGAAGCGGGAAGCCTACGAGCGGCAAGGCGGAAAATGTCCGCACTGCGGAGAAGTTTTTAAAATCGAAGAAATGGAAGGCGACCACATTATTCCGTGGTGCGAAGGCGGAAAAACTGTTGCGGAAAATTGCCAAATGCTTTGCAGGAATTGCAATCGACGAAAAGGCGGACGATGAGAATCCTGTCGGGTGCATAAGAGTTGCGTTTTCTACAAAAAAGCGTTCCCGCGAGGAATTAATTTTCCGTCGCGGGAACGCTTTTCTTTAAGCATTAAGCTTTAATCTCTAAGCTCTCAATTACTCCCATTCGATGGTGCCGATGGGTTTCGGCGTGAGGTCGAGGAGAACGCGGTTAATGCCTTCGACTTCATGTGTGATGCGGTCGGTAATGCGATGAAGAACGGCGTAGGGGATTTCTTCTATCGTCGCGGTCATCGCGTCCACGGTGTTGACGGCGCGAATGATCGCAGGCCAGCCTTCGTAGCGTTTGTCGTTGCGGACGCCGACGCTTTTGAAGTCGGGAACGGCAACGAAGTATTGCCAAACTTTTCCGGCGAGACCGCATTTGTCAAATTCTTCCCGCAGAATGGCGTCGGCTTCGCGGAGCGCGTGCAAGCGGTCGCGCGTGATTGCGCCGAGGCAACGCACGCCGAGACCCGGGCCCGGGAACGGCTGGCGGAACACCATTTCATCCGGAAGTCCGAGCGCTTTGCCGACGACGCGAACTTCGTCTTTGTAGAGGAGCTTGAGCGGTTCGACGAGTTCCATTTGCATATCTTCGGGAAGGCCGCCGACGTTGTGGTGAGCCTTTACGCCGTGGCTTTCGAGAATGTCCGGATAAATCGTGCCTTGTGCGAGGAAAGAAATGCCGGAGAGCTTTCCTGCTTCTTCGTCAAAGACCTTGATGAATTCGCCGCCGATGATTTTGCGTTTCTTTTCGGGTTCGGCAACGCCTGCGAGCAGGTCGAGGAAACGATCCGTTGCGTCAACGTAAATGAGATTGGCATCCAAGCCGTTGCGGAATACTTCAATGACCTGTTCGCTTTCGCCCTTACGCATCAGACCGTGGTTGACGTGAACGCAAACGAGCTGTTTGCCGATAGCCTTAATGAGCAAAGCGGCGACGACGGAAGAGTCCACCCCGCCGGAGAGTGCCAAAAGCACCTTTTTGTCGCCGACCTGTGCGCGGATTTCGCGCACCTGTTCTTCAATGAACGCGTCTGCGAGTGCAGGCGTCGTGATTCGCGCCATAGTTTCCGGGCGTACGTTGTTTTGGTTCATAGTTTTTTCTGTTTTTTGTTTTCTGAATCAGGATAAAAAATATTCTCAGTAAGCGCGTGTGGAACGGTTTTCGTAGAAGTTGACGTATGCGCGGTTGAGAGCGCGGAATCCTCCGGGCGTCGGATAATTTCCGGAGAAATACCAGTCGCCGGCACTGCCCGGACAAGCCTTGAGCAGGTTTTCGAGCGATTGGAAAATCAGGACGAGCTCACCCTTCCAGTCGCAATCCGGGAACACGAGTTCCGCACATTTGCGTGCGATTTCCTCGTCCGTGAACTGGTCATAAATGCGTCCGACATGGTTGACCATTGCCGGCTCCGGTTTTTCGAGCTCTTTGAGACAATCCTGATAGACTTCGCGAAGCAAATCGCCTTTTCCGGCTGCTTGGCAAAGCTGAATTGCCGCCTGAAACGCGAGGAATTTTCCGAGTTCGCTCATGTCGATGCCGTAGCAGTCCGGGTAGCGAACCTGCGGAGCCGAGGAGCAAACGATGATTTTTTTCGGATTAGGACGGGAAAGAATTTTCAAAATAGATTCCCGAAGCGTCGTTCCGCGAACAATGGAGTCGTCGATGATAACAAGGTTTTCGCCTTCCCTCACAACGCCGTAGGAAATGTCGTAAACGTGTGAGGCGAGGCGGTTTCGGGTTTTTTCCTGGGAAATAAAGGTGCGGAGCTTGATGTCCTTGTGCGCAACCTTTTCGCCGCGCGGCCAATTTCCCATAATCAGTTTTTCAACGAGTTGTTCGTCCGCGTTCCCGGCTTTTACGGCGGCGAGTAATTCGTCGCGAACCTCGCGGCGGCGATTCATGCGCAGTTCGGACATCATGCCGTAATAAGCGGTTTCCGCCGTATTCGGAATGAACGAAAAGACGGTTTTTTCAAGGTCGTTGTCGATTTCCTTGAGAATTTGCGGAACGAGTGCTGCACCGAGGGCCTTGCGTTCCTCGTAAATGGCGGGGTCGTTCCCGCGGGAGAAGTAGAGGCGCTCAAAGGTGCAATGCGTTTTCGTTCCCGCTTCGAAAATTTTTTCAAAACGCGTTTCTCCGTAGCTTTCGACAATCATCGCCGTTCCCGGCGTGAGTTCCTCGACCTGATCTTCCTTCGCGTTGAAAATCGTCATCAGTGCCGCACGTTCCGAGGCGACGGCGACGACTTCTTCCGTGCGAAGAATAAAGCACGGGCGAATTCCGTTCGGGTCGCGCATCGCAAACATGGCACCGTTCCCGGTGGCTCCGCAGAGCGTAAATCCGCCGTCCCACTTGGAGGAAGCTTTACGAATGACATCCGCAAGGTCTATGCGGCGGGAAATAATATCCGGCATTTCGCGCCCGGGAATACCGGAATCGCGCAACTCTCGGAAAATCGTGGTATGGGCATCGTCGAGCCAAAAACCGAGTTCTTCGAGAAGGGACTGTGTGTCGGTCGAGAACACGGGGTGTGCGCCGCGATTAATCAGAGCTTCGTTCAAATCGCCGGGATTTGTAATCGAAAAATTACCCGCAATCATCAGGTTTCGTGTCGGCCAGATAGATTTGCGGGCGAAGGGGTGGCAAGTCGAAAGGTCGTAATTGCCGGAAGTTCCGTATCGGAGATGCCCGATAAGCAGTTCTCCGCCGAAATTGAAGTTTTGTTTAACGGTGGCGGGAATTTCCGGAATGATTTTTCCGCTACGGACCTTTTCTTCGTATTCGGCAAGCTGTCGCGAAAACATTTCCGTCAGCGCAGAAGAGCTTAACGCGCGGTCGCGTGCCATGAAGCTCTCTCCGGCGGGAACGCCGAGTTTGACGCAACCGATGCCGGCGCCGTCTTGCCCTCGATTATGCTGCTTTTCCATCAGCAAAAAGAGCTGGTTAAATCCGTAAAGCGGCGTGCCGTATTTGTGCTCGTAGTATTCGAGCGGCTTTAAAAGCCGGACAACGGCAATTCCACATTCGTGCTTGATTGGATCGCTCATAGAAGTGCCCGCAAGAAAAACAAAATTTACTCTGACAGTCAAAATTTTTGTATGCGAACGCGGTCGGAATTTTTCGGACGGCGGCGCAAGTTCCGTTGCAAGGCTTTTCCGGCGGATAAAAAAAGCGCGTTCCCGCTTTAATCGGCTCTCGCCGCGGGAACGCGCTTTTCGTTCGGATTTCGCCCGAATTACGGTTTGTCTTCAAGAACCGTCGGAACAAGGGCGCTTCCGGAGCTTCCGGAGGTGATGGCTTCCTGGTAATTTGCCGTCGTTCCCTTGCCGTCCGCTCTCATGAGCACTTCGTCGAGCTGGAGGTTGTTGACCTGAATCACGCTTCCGTCAGCAAAAGCGATAATACCGGCGTTGGCGCCGAAGGGTGCGTTTTCGTCCCATGTTCCGGTTGTGCTGAGTCCGCGAAGCCATGCAATCGGGTAGCCGGACTGGTTTTTCGGGCTCTTTTGCGCGTTGGCGACAACGGCCCAGGAAATCGGAGAAAGGTCCTTGAGCTGATTTGTGCCGCTCGTCGTTTCGGAAAGAACGGTTGCCGGCGGTTCGCCCTGAAGATTCGGGTCGGAATCGACATACCAAACCTTACCGGAGGTCAGACCTGCATAGCGGGCGAGCACTTCCGCGTAGTCGGCAACGGAAGATGCCTGCCCCTTTTCCGGATTCGAGCCCTTGTTGGAAATGTTTCGGGCTTTCGGTCCGCTTTGCGTGTAATTGATGTAGGATTGAGCAATCGAGCGGAGATTATTCGTTGCGCGCATTTTGTAAACCGTGTTAAACGCGGCGGGAATCGCCTGAGATGCGAGACCGGCAAGAATCCCGATAATCGCGATGACGACGAGGAGTTCGATAAGCGTGAAGCCCTTACGCAATTTTTTAAGATTTTTCATAGGGTGGAGTATTTGGGTTAAAAAGTTGTATCAGAATGCTACGCCGCAATGTTGATTTTGCAAATAGAAATTTAGGAAAGACCAATCGCCGCGGGAACGTTTTTCGGATTGTGCGTGCTCAAAGCTCGTCGTGAGGAAGCCATCGGAAAGAGACGACTTCGTAGCGTCGTCCGAATGCGCGATTAAGTGCATTTTGTTCGGAATAAGGCGTTCCCGCGTCCTGCGAGTCATCAAAAAATGCCGTCTTTCTCTGAACGCGCATTTCTGCGCATGCCGCGCCGAGGGCTTTTTGCGAAACGGGATGGAAAACTTCCGCGCGGCACAGAATGGTAAAGGTGTCTCCGCGCGGAGTTGCGGTCGGCGCAAGCGATTCCGCCAGCGTTCCCGGAGAAATCGCGCTCGGCAACCAGCCCGGAATCTGCGTTCCCGCAATCTCGTTCACACCGCTTTCGGATAACGCTTTTCCCAAAACACCGGAGTCCGCAAATTCTTCAAAAGTTCGGAACGGCGCGTTCCCGCGTTTTCGACGCAGGCGAATTTCTTCCACGAGTGCCCCTGCAAATCGTTTTAGCTTTCCGGGCGAAATTTCGCGAAAATTCTGCTCGGCAAATACGCGCTTGCGCATTGTTTCCGAAAGAAGCGGGGAATCTTCGTCCGCGTAATACTTTCGCGTTGTTCCCGCCGGATGAATCTGTGCGGAAAACGGGAGCGGGAAAAAGGCGCGCCGGAGGTTTTTCGCTTCGCCCGTCGGGCGCAGTTTCCCTCGCTGTATTTTTAGGCTTCGCCACGCGGGAACGTCGTGTCCGAGAACCGCCTCCCACGCATCCGCATTTTCGGAATTGAGGTTAAATACGCCGGAAATCAGTGTATCTTCACCGTCAAAAACGTGGTGCGGATGGATTTCCCGGGAAAAATACGCCCGGTCGAAAAGCGCATTCGGAGAAGGCTGCGGTTCCTCCGAATTTACCTTTGCCGGAAAACCGAATCCGGCACCGGGAGGAAGCTTTGAAAACGCACCGTGACGAAGTGCGCCGACGGACAGCACCGGGAAGTGCGGCGTATCAAAAAGTCGCACGCAGGAGAACGCGTCGGACGATTTCAGCGCGTGTTCGTTCGGGAATCTGTCTCTCAGCGGAGACGGATTTCGCGACGCCGATTCCGCGTTCCCGCCGATTTCGGATTCTTTTTGCGCCTTCGTTCCCGTGAGCACGGATATTTCAAAGGCGTTGCGCACGGCGGGAACGGAGAAATCAAAAATGCCTTGGCGCGGTTCAACTTCGGCGAGAAGTGCTTTCATCGCGTCGGCATCCTCCGATTTCAGGCGGATTTTCCACACGAGAAGAGCCTGCGAGACCGCGTAATCTCCCGCCTTGGCGCGGTTGTAGTCTTCACCGGAAATTTCAAGGGAAAACGGCGGGAGCGTTACGTTTCGGAATGCAAAAACAGGTTCGGAATAATGGCGCGGCTCGGTTTCCTGTCGCAGCGTTCCCGCGTCGCCGCGCACGAGAAACGAGGCGGGAAAAAACGTCGGCAAGCTTTCTATGCGTATGATGTGCGCGGGATGAAACCACGCGCCGGGCTCGGCTCCCGAGGGCGGTTTGTCGATACGGGAAAGTTCTTTTTGGTATTTCCAGGAACGTCCTCCGAGATTGCGGGCGAGCCCGACCGTTTGCCCTTTCGGATCGGGAAATCGGGCGAGAAAAACTTCCCCGGCGTGTAATCCGGCGGCGTTTCCGAGAAATCCCTGATCGCTTGCGTCGAAAATCCGCAGATATGCATTGCAGGTTTTGTCCGAGGGCGTTTGGCGAACCAGACCGAAACGTCCGACCGGAAAATCCGTCGGAGAAAAAATAATTTCGCCGCCCGTGTTTTGGTTTTCGATACGAATCAGCGGCAGGTTTTCCGCATCAAACAAGCCGAGTCTTCCGTCGCCCCGTGCGAGTAGCGGGAACGCGTAGGGATTCCAAAATCGTGCCGTAACGTGAAATCGCGTTCTGTGCTGTCCGTCCGTTCGCGGATTGAAAAAACCGAAATGCAGTTTCATTTCGGCAAGAACGGGAAAAGGATGGGAAAAAACTCCGAGGCTCCCTTCGGGTGTCGCGGGTGTTGTCGCAACGGGCGTTCCCGCGAGCGGAATTTCCGGAAGGGAGAGTGCGCTTTTTAAGAAGGATTCCGGAAAAAGATCTGCGATTTGCGAAAAATTCTTTTCTTCCGACAAATCGGTTTTAAGGCACCGCCGCGACCAGTCGGCGGGAACACCGCAGGCATTAAACGTGAGTGAATCCGTGGTGGCGGCATGGCGTTCCTTCGGCAGGTTTTCCCGTAGCGGCGATAGCAAAATGCGTTCGCAGGGCGCGGCGGAGATTTTTTTGCGGAACGCAGGCGTGTCCGGGTTTTCGTCTTCGAAAAATGTTTCGAGCCGAAGGCGGCGGGAGCTTTGTTGGCGAAGTCGTTGCAGAAGCGCTTCATCGCCCCGGAAAATATCCAAATGGGAGTCGCGTTCCCGCTTTGCAACGGATGCACGTTGGGATTCGTCGATAATGTAGTAGGCAAAACGCGCGTTCCCGCCGAGGGTTTCCCAGGGAACTTTTGCCGGAACCGACATTCTGGCGGAGTCTCGGACGGAAGCGGATTTTCCGGTATTGAAAATTCCCCCGTTGGAAACGAGCGGCGTGCATTCGGGGAGCCCGTTTTCAAAGCGGGAGCGGTTCCAGGCCCCGAAAATCGGGGCGGACCCGTCGTCTTCGCCGGATGAAATTGCTGCGGTAGCGCAATCATCCGTTCCGGTTAGCGTTTGGAGTTCTCCGAGAGCAATGCGCGTTCCCGCGAGTGCGGCGGAACGGGCGGCGCGGAGAGCCGCACGGGTTTCGGCATCTCTCGAATGACGCAGATTTTGTGCCGCGAGCGAAAAAGCGCAGGTCGCGGCGAGTCCGAGAAGAAGAAGCACGGCAAAGACGGAAAATGCGGCGCGGCGTGAAGGCGGGAGCGTCGGCATAAAGCAGGATAAGAATGAATGGTTATTTTCTGGGAGAACACTGCCAAAATTCTTCGCACTGAGGAAGAAAAAATATTTCGAAACGGAACACGAAATCCCGGCGAGTGAAAAAAAACGGATTTTCCTTGAACGAATGTTCTGTTTCGAATAGGCTTTCCGGAAAATTTGCGCGAGTGCGGAAAACTCGTTTTACAAGGTGCGTTTCCGCATACATAATGAAATCCGTAGAGAGATATATGACTCGTTTGAAGAAACTTTTTCCCTGTATCGCGGCGTCGCTCATGGCGGCGCCCATAGCTTCGGCGGCGACGGAAGCTGCCGAAAAACTCTTTGAAATTCCGCTTTGGGACGGATTTTCGTTGCCGATTACGAACAGTATCGTGACGGCGTGGATTGTGGCGATTCTGCTGATTGTGCTGATTCGCCTCGCATGCGGGAAACCGAAGCTGATTCCTTCGAAAGGGCAATACGCGATCGAAACCGTCATCGGTATGTTCAAAGAGATTTTGGAGCCGATTCTCGGGAAAAAAGCGTTTCCGGCGGCGTTCCCGCTGTTGATTTGCCTGTTTTTCTTCATCCTCGCGCAGAATTGGGCGGGGCTGATTCCGGGTGTCGGAACAATCGGCTGGCACGAAACGGCGATTGCCGCAGACGGCACGGAAACCGAACATTTCATTCCGCTGTTTCGCGCACTCGGAGCGGACATGAACGGCACGCTCGGACTCGCGCTTGTGTCGTTCGGCGCATGGGCGATTCTGATTTTCAAATACGCGGGACCGAAAGCCGTGTTTTTTGATTGGTTCGGGAACAAGGCGGATAAGCGCGACGTTCCCGCGGCGGTTTACTACTTCCTTTCGCTCGTGTTTTTCGCAGTCGGATTTATTGAAATTATCTCGATTGTTTTCCGTCCGGTTTCGCTGTCGTTCCGTCTTTTCGGGAACGTTTTCGGCGGCGAAACGCTGATGCATTCAACCGGCTACTTTACGGCTTTTTACTTCCTGGAAATTCTCGTCGGCGTTGTTCAGGCGCTTGTGTTTACGCTGCTTTCCGCCGTTTACATCGGGCTGATTACGAACCACGACGACAGCCACGAGGAAGTTAGTGAACAATGAATAGTGAACAATGAATAACGCATTCTTCAAAATTTTTGCTCATTCGAGCAAAAATCTTAGCACTGAGTTATTCACTATTCATTGTTCGTTGTTCGCTAAAAAAACAATTTTTCCGTGCGGGAGGATGCCGAGAGCGTTCACGCCGGAATCCACAATAACCCACAACAAATATACGAAACATGATTACAGCACTCCTCGCACAAGCGGCTTCGGCCGTTGACGGAAGCCTCCACGTCGCGCTCGGTTGCGCGGCGGCAGCGATTGGCGTCGGATGGGTCGGCAGCAAAGCTGTCGAAGCCGTCGGACGCAATCCGGGCGCGTTCGGGAAGATTCTCGTTCTCGCGATTCTCGGCATGGCTCTTGCCGAAGCTATCGCGTTCTACGTGCTCTTCCTGGCGTAAGAAAGTTAGTGAATAATGAATAGTGAGTAATGAATAACGCAGTGTTCAAAGTTTTTGCCGTCGGCAAAAACCTTAGCAATGAACTATTCGTTATTCACTATTCATTATTCACTACCCCTACCGGTTATTTATCCAATTTTTTCCCAACGTAAAAAATGTTTTCTCAAATTCTGGCAAGTGCCGCTCAAGCCGCCGAGGGCGGGAACAAATTCACGCAGGTAACGACAAAATTCGGAATCGAAGCCGGACCGCTCGTTGTCCAAATCATCAGCTTTGCCGTGCTCGCGCTCGTCGTGTGGTATTTCGGTTTCCGTCCGCTGATGAAAACCATCGCGGAGCGTCAGGCAAAAATCGCGGAAGGCTTACAGTTTTCCGACGAAATGAAGGCGAAGCTCGCGCAGTCCGAAGCCGACTACAAAGCGAAAATGCAACAAGCCGCCGTGGACGCCGCCGCCGTCATCGAATCCGCACGCAAAGCCGCTAAGGAAACGGTGGAAAAAGCCGCGCAGGACGCGATTTCCCGCGCTGAAGAAACCGAAAAACGCGCCGCCGAAAATATCGCGCGGGAACGCGAAAAAATGCTCGCCGACCTGAAAGGCGAAGTCGCCGCGCTCGTCGTCGAAACGACCGCCAAGCTCCTCGCGCGCGACCTTCCCGCGGCGGAAAAATCCCGCCTCGCCGAAGCCGCCGCCAAGGAGATTAAGAAAGATTAAAGCTTAATGCTTAAAGAAAGGAGAGGCCGCGAATTTTCCGAATGTTTTCAACTGCGGATGTTTTTTCAAAAAACTTTGCGTTCTTTGCGTTAAAAACAATTCGCGTTCATTCACGGTTTTTCTTCAAAACAAACTTTAAAACAAAATGGCTAAGAAAGATAAAAATTTGCAGAAAGTGACGGCGCGGCTCACGGAGCTCTCGCGCGGGGCGGACGGGCGAATCGACGAAAAGCGCGTGCGCACGGTGCTCGCGGAAGTCGGCAAGGCGTTCCCGCCGGCTCAATTGCGCCCGATTCTCGAAGCCTTTTACGCCGCCGTCGCCCGCGAACTTCGTTTTTCCGAAGCACGTATCGAATACGCGGGAACGCTCGACGCGGGAACGGCAAACGCCGTCGCCGCGCATTTTTCCGCGCTCTACAACCGCCCGATTTCTCCCGTCGCGACGGAAAATCCCGCGCTTCTCGGCGGCTTGCGCGTCCAAGTCGGCGACGACGTTTATGACGCCTCCCTCGCGGGAACGCTCGCCCGCCTTCGCGCCTCCCTCGCTTCCGCGTAGAATGTCTTTTCTTCTACAAATGAATAACTCAAACGAAAGGATAAAACAATGAGCACAGAAACATTGAATTGGCAGGATTTTATATCCGATTGGAGTTTTGTGAGTGGCGGAGAGTCCCCGCCGGATGGCTTGGATGCAAGTGTTGTCCCGACGGTTACAAAAACAATTTCTGGCGCGTATGAGGTAACAACGATTTCATTTGGCTTTTCAGGAACTGCTCCTTACCACCAACAGAAATTTACAGCGATATTTTCGGGGTGTATTATGGGATTTGCAAATCTCTATTCTGTAAGTGTTTCTTCTGATGATTCTGCAAGTGTGACCCTTGGTGGAATTTCGGCGAGTTCAACCTTGCATAATCCGGGCGAGGATGAAACAAAAGAATGGATAGGATCTCCTTCGGGCAGTATTTCTTTTACTGGCAATTACGAAACCATAGGCGGACCATATTCTCTTAATGTTGTGATTACATTGAAGCGATCTATAAGAAAGTTGTGCCTTGGCTTTCTTTACGCACCGCCGAATGCTGAAAATGCAGGATTAACACCTGATTATCCGATTTCGGAACGTCGAAAGATTGGGGTTGGGGAATCTATAAAAATTTGGACGCGCTCTAAGGAGGACGAAACCACCGAGTTGGAGGGACCATTGTCCGTTCGGCTTGAGTATGCGGAAGGGGGAGGGGCGACAACTATTGCATATCCAATGGCGACGGACATCACAATTCCCGGGGACGTATTTTACATGGAAGACAATGTTGCATTATTTGCCACGTTTTCAGATGGAGAAGTCTTGGAGGATACGATTTCTGTAATTTGTCCGGAATTCCAAATAGGCGAGGAAATTATTGATGAACGAAATGCGTTCTATGAAAAGGTTAGTAAGCTTGATTCGGGAGAAAAAGTGACTGTCCGTGCCGAGGTAGGAATGACAACAAAATATAAAGTAGTAGTACACCCTACTGATGTTTCATTCGCCGGTGCTCGATTTTGGGAATGCATTGGAGAGAGGAGTGCAACAGGGATATTTTCGGGAATGTCGGGGACAGTCCATGAACCGGGAACTCAACTTATGGCTTTAGGGAGCGGAAACGATTGGGAGGATACTGTCGGGTTTGGCATATTTGAATTCCCTTATGACTTCTTTAACAGTAGTACCTTTTTGGCGGCGGAAGAAGGTGCTGTGCTTGGAACATTAACGTGGAAAATTCCTGTTAGGTGGACGGTCGCTTCGGAAGAGGAGCTGGTTGAAATAGAGAAGACAGTGAATGATGAGAGAGACTACAAAAAAGAAATCTCTCCGAAGAGTGTTCAGATTGCAACGTGTAAAAAAATTAAACTCGTAAACATTGATTCTGATGGCGCACTGTGGTCTGGAACAGGATTAAGTATTTCAGTGAAAAAAGATTTTTGTCCGGAACAAGCCCCGTGAATAAACTTCTAACAACAAGCGTTTTCTTTTTAGTCGGATGTAGCTTGCTTTTTGCTCGTCCGGCGGGACCTGTCATGCGCGGAGAAAAGACGGAGAAAACGCAAAAATACGAAAAAGCGGTTTCGCGGATTGAGTATTTTTACGAAGAGGATGCGCCTCGTTCCCGGGAGGTTTCGTCCGGAAATATTTTTGTCGAAATTCCAATTTTTAAAACCCCGGAAGAGGCGCGGGAACGTTTTGAAAAAAATAAGAAGACTTACAATGATTTGCGCGGATGGCGTATGCCGTTTGATGATTTTTGTAAAAGCGGAAATCGTTGGTTGGAAACGATTGCTCTCATCGACATTCAGACGAAAGAATATTTTCTCAACGAATTGCTTTCTCCGAGGATGAAAAACTCTGATCCGGATTTGGCGCGGGAACAGTTTGGAATGAGTCTAAGAATTGTTGCCGATATTTTTTCGGAGGTAGAAAACGATTCGCCCGAAGAATCATACAAACCGATTCTCGAACTTCCCCGAACGACGAAAATACGAGATGGGAATTTGGCTCTCGAAATGGCGAGATTTATGTATATTCGCCAGAACTATTTGATCAAAAATCGAGAACGTATTTTGGCGCGGGAACGTGATGCGTTACTCGGTTGGGCAGAAAATAACCCTCAAAAAATTTACGAATACTTCCTCCCATTAAGAAGTGTTGCCCGAAGGTGTTCCCGTGAATCAGAAACTCTCGAAGTCCCGTCAGATCTTCAAGATGATTGCGATTTCCATGCACTCCTTTATTTTTTGTCAACGCCGCCGATTAGCGCTAAATTGCAGAAACAGCTTCCCGAACTCCAAAAAACATTAGTTGCTTATTGGCTAACGGCGAAGAAATCGAAATCCCGTTCCCGTGGGGGATGCGGCGGCGGATGTTAACTTGAATCCATTTAATAAATAAAAATTTAAAACGAAATAACAACTATGAGTCAGATTCTTGGTGATATTCGGTCGGCGATTGCTTCGCTCGACGCTAAACCCGAGAAAGCGAACGTCGGCACGATTATTGAACTCGCCCGCCTTCGCGCCTCTCTCGCTTCCGCGTAAGATTTTCTCCCGAAAAAAGAAACAATGTCCGAAACACAGACAGTTCCGCCGTCGCTCCCGCCAAAGCAATCTTGGTGGCGCCGCCTGTCTGCGTTCTCATTCGGGTTTGTAATCGGCGCAGGCACGATGTTTACGGTTTGCGTTGTCGGACTCTTTGTTTTGTTAATTGCCGCGCTTTTTGTAAATCGCACAACGCTCGGCTACGAACCGATGCCGCTTGAAAAAGTTTCGCAGGAAGACTTCGTCGGAACGTGGTTTCTTGCGTCCGTCGAAACGGACAACGGCGTGATTTATCCGGGAACGGATGCGTTTACGCTGAACGCAGACGGCACGGCGAATGTTACGGAACTTGATTTGCATAAATACAATACGTGGCTCCCGGAGCTTCGTGAAGATGACGCCAAGGCAAAAGCAAATAAGTGGAAATTAATCAGCGATTTCCCGGAACACGAAAATGCGGTTCTGGAATTTCGCGGAGACGGTCGCGTTTTTGATATTTTTGTTTCCGATGAATCCGGAGATATTGTTCTAAAAAAATACCTCGGGGATCCCGACGCGAAACAATTTATCTGCTGGCGTAAACGTCAGAAAAAGGAGGACGGGAAATGAGCAACGAACAAGACGGAATTTCGGGAACGGAGAAAAAATCGCGGGAACGCGGGATGATGCTTTTAACTTCGAGTGTCGTGTACCTTGCCTGCGTGTTGGGATGGTTTTTGGTCGAGTTGCTGTTTCCCGAACAATTCAAGTCGGTAAATCCCAATCCGGTGTATGAATCGCTCTGCTTTGTCCTTTGGTTGCTTACCGCTCTTTTCGGCGTGGTTACATTTATCACTTGGATTTTTTCATGCTTTTCCCGCCCCAAAATCAAATATTGGCGCATTTCAACGGTCATTTTTTTCATAAATCCCGTTACGCTTGGTGTCATTTGGTGTTTGTTGGGATGCATGTTCGGCACACCCTTTATTCCCAAAAATATTTAACAAAACAAACTAAAACGAAACAACAACTATGAGTCAGATTCTTGATGATATTCGGTCGGCGATTGCTTCGCTCGACGCTAAACCCGAAAAGGCGAACGTCGGCACGATTATTGAACTTGCCGACGGCGTGGCGAAGGTGGACGGGCTTTCCAAAACGCAAATGACGGAAATGCTCGCGTTTGAAAACGGGCTCGAAGGCATCGCGTTCAACTTGGAACAGGACATCGTCGGCGTTGTCGTCATGGGCGATACTTCGACGCTCAAAGAAGGCATGACCTGCAA